>NZ_JCADBK010000007.1:0-342435 GCF_059358955.1 Nonomuraea sp. CX421
AATTGACCCGAACCAGTCTGACCAGCAGAAATCGAACACCACCCCGTTCCCAGGGCAACCCCTCTAACTTACCAGCCATCTGGACAGACACGAACCGTCCAGACAAACCAGAAGAAGTGGGATGCGCGGGCATCTCCGAGATTCTGCGAACCTGCGGCGCCCTGCGCTCCGCAACTCTAGCAGCCCTGAACCCCTACCCGGCGCCACATAGGTAATCCTCAGGTCCTCCCCTCACCACCTGACACTCAAACCTGTCCAACACGCCGCCCCACATCCGTGAAGGCAAGCCGACCGCAAGCCATCCGCAAT
This sequence comes from Nonomuraea sp. CX421, assembly GCF_059358955.1. NCBI lineage: Bacteria > Bacillati > Actinomycetota > Actinomycetes > Streptosporangiales > Streptosporangiaceae > Nonomuraea > Nonomuraea sp. CX421. Next base: position 310 of record NZ_JCADBK010000007.1, read on the forward strand.
CGTGTCTCGGTACGAAGTACCTACGAGCACCATGCGCCCACGGAGGTGTCCACCATGACTCGCTCGGAGTTCGACGACATCCGCGCCTACCTCGCCGACGAGGCGACTCATGCTGGAGACCTGCTGCGAGTCGCCCGGACCCTGATCGACGACCTCGAACACGCCCGCATGCGCGAGGCTGTTCTGCGGACGCACTACCTGCGCCTGCTCACCGCCGCCAGGGCCACGGTCGCCGCGGACATCGCGGACGCGCCCGATCCCCTGGCTTTCATCAAGCACGAACTGGCCGAGCGGGGGCAACTACCCGCCGACGGCGAGGCCGTACAACGGATCCTGTCCGATGCCCGGACTGCGGCGGCGCTGCTCGCCTGCCTGGAGCAGAAGGAGACCATCCGCCCGCGCGGCATGCGCTCGCGCCGCTGCGTCGGCACCGGGCGCCGGCTGCCGCGCTAAGCCGTCAACTCCTCCACCGTGCCGGCGAACGCCGACCAGGACAGTTCGGTGTCGGGCGTCCGCTCATGGGGGCGGCGAAACTGGTCGACGAAGATGGCCACGTCGTCCAGGGCCCATCGAAGGCGGTAGAAGGCCAGGGCGGCCGGCCGCGGCCGACGGCCGGACACGTCCACGTATCTCTCGAGATTTCCCTCGTACATCCAGAGGTCTCGCTCGGGCGGCGCCAAACCCACCGTGTCCCAGTCGACCAGCAGGCCCCGCTCCCCCTGCCACAGTAGGTTGCCCGGGTGCGGCTCCCCATGGGTGACCACGCGCACGTCCCAGTCGACTTCGCTCGCCAACCGATCGAACTCGTCCAGCCGTCGCCGCAGCCCCTTGGCGTGGTCCGCTACCAGCGATCCGGCGGCTCGCGTGAACGGGCCGGCCTCCCAGGGACGATCAGACCCCGCGATGGCCTGCTCCAGACTCGCCCGATGCGACGGTTGGCGTTGAGGAGCAGAGCACTGTGCCGGTGGCTCCACCTCGTGCAGTCTGGCCAGCAGGTCCACGACCAGTCCTCGCTGTGTGGGGGTCAGCTCCTGGCCGAATGATCCAGGCATGCCGTCCAGGTACTGGAAGACACTCACGGCGTATCGGGCACCGGCCTGCCGGACGGTCTCGCCGTGAGCCGTGCGTACGGGAGCCACAACGAAGTCCAGGTCGCGCAGCGCGTCGGCGGTGTCCATGGCGTGGCGGAGAGCGGCTGTCCCGTGCGCGCCCTTCAGGCGCAGGTCGACGGCGGTGACGAACCACCGCCGCCCATCAGCGCCGGTCGCGATCCAGTGGTGGTCACCGAAACCAACTGGGGCGTAAGCCAACACGATGGGTTGAATGCCCCATTCGGGTAGGACCAGCCGGAGGGCGTGCTCGTCAAGATCACTGGGTCGGTCCTGCATCTTTGTCCTGTTATCGGACGGACGTAAAGCGGTGACCGGATGACAACTCGGCACATACTCGCCCTTGGGCGTACGGCTGTAAGACTTCGCGTATGTGGCAACGAGGGTTGAATTGGGCGGCAATCATCCTTGTCGGAGTATTCGGCCTAATGTGGCTCGGTGTCGTGATTTATGCGGACGAAGCCTCTCCTCTTTGGATGCGGATCGTGGAAGCCGTCTTCGGCGTCCTTCTGACCTGCTGGGCCATACGAAAAGCAGTCCTGATGATCAATAAAGCCTGAGAGCCATGAGCGAGCACCTGGACGAACCCAGGCACGACATGGGCGACGCGCAGGAGCCATGGATCTGGACAGACTCTCCCAGCAGCACCGAATCACCGAGATGGACGACGAGGCGTCGGCGCGGAGCAGCTCGCGGTGGACTCGCGAGGGGGCGGGCGAGTCCGCCACGCTCGTGGACCTGCTGGAAGAGCCTGGGGCGGATGTCAAGCAGGACGATCGCCGGGGCCCGAGGTCACGGCGTGTACGGCGGGGCCACGCCCCAGCCCCAGCGAGGCACCGGGGCATGGGTGACGGGCCGGGCCCCTGGTCGCGAGTTGTGCAGGGCGAGTCGCGTGCCCCACTCGACGTAGCCGGCGAACGCCGCCCTGAATTCGGGATCGTCCGGCAGTCCCACCTCGTCGGCCGCGTCCATGAGCAGGTTGATCCAACGGCGGCGCTGCGGCTCGGTGATCGCCTTGCCAAGGTGCATGGAGAGCATGTGCGGGTAGCCGCCCCGGTCCTCGGTATAGCGTTCGTGGCCACCGAAGACCTCGCCCAGCCACATGGCGACATATCTGGGGTGAGCGGCATCCATGTGCTCGAACAACGGGCCGATCAGATCATCCCTCTTCACCTGCCGGTAGAAGGCATCGGTCAGGCGTTCCAGGGCCGGCGCGCCTCCCGCCCATTCGTAGAGCGTGGGTACGCTTTCCTCTGTCATGTAATGATGTAATCAACAGACCGAAGGCATTTCAAGGGTCCCTAGGTCGCCTGATCGGCAACTGCAGGACTCCTTTCCGCCGAGCGACTGCTCCACCGGTGACGCGCCTGAGCCTGACGCTGGATGGGACCGGGCGGGAGTGGCGGCACTGCTGTCAGAGGCGAGCACCGAAGGGCCAGCTATCTGGCTGTCTCCTGGCCCTTCGGGGCTCGTGACCAGGTCAGGGCAAGGTAACCGCAGAACTCAGCCGATGGAGAGCGGTTGCTCGTCGGGGTCGTCGGCGAAGCCGGGGACCCAGCGGATCACCTCGTCACGGAACCGGGCGGTGGCGTTGAGCTGGCAGAGCACGCCGACACCCGCCGCGTGCACCCGGTGGATGAGGACGTAGGACACGGGGAGGTTGAGCTGGCGCACCACGTTGTTGGGCCGTAGGTCGGTGACGCTGGCGGCCTGGGTCTGTAGCCATTGGCGGCTGAAGGTGAACTCCTCCACGGCCGTCGGCTCCACGTAGGGGGCGAGGAAACCCCGGAGGGCGTCGACGTCCACCTCTATGCCGGGCAGGATGAAGCCCTCGGCGCGGAGCCCCTCGACCACGCTCTCCATGTCGCCCTGGTTGAAGATGCGGGTGAGCTGGCCGAAGACCTTGGGGTAGCCCTCCGGGAGACGGTTGACCGCGCCGAAGTCGAGGATGCCGAGACTGCCGTCGTCGAGCATGCGGAAGTTGCCCGGATGAGGGTCGGCGTGGAGCATGCCCACCCGGGCCGGTGAGCAGAACAGAAAACGGACGAAGAGCAGCCCCATCCGGTCGCGTTCTTCCTGGGTGCCCTCGGCGATGACCCGGGACAGCGGGGTGCCGTCCATCCATTCGGTGACCAGCACCATCTCGTTGGCGGCGATCACGTCGGGCACGTGGAAGTCGGGATCGTCGCGGAACTCCAGAGCGAAGGCGTGCTGGGCCTCGGCCTCGCGGAAGTAGTCGAGCTCTTCGGCGATGCGCTCGCGCAGCTCGGAGAGGACCGCCTTGATGTCGAGGCCCGGCAGCAACACGCCGAAGAGTTTGCCGAGGCGGGCCAGCTGCGTGAAGTCGCCGAGCAGGGCCTTACCGGCGCCTGGGTACTGGATCTTGACGGCGACTTCGCGGCCGTCGTGCCACACCGCGCGGTGGACCTGGCCAATGGAGGCCGCCGCGGTGGGCTGGTCGTCGAAGGAACGGAAGTTTTCCCGCCAGTCGTCGCCCAGTTGCTCGGAGAGCACCCGGTGGACCGTGGCCACGGGTAGCGGGGGCGCGGCCTCCTGCAGCTTGGTCAGCGTGGCCCGGTAGGGGCCGACGATCTCCTGGGGCAGTGCCGCCTCGAAGATGGACAGCGCCTGCCCGAGCTTCATGGCGCCGCCCTTGAGCTCGCCGAGCACCTTGAAGATCTGCTCGGCGGTGCGCTGCTGGATCTCCTGGGCGACGAGCTCGGCGGGCCTGCCTCCGATGCGCTTGCCCAGGCCGAGTGCGGTGCGGCCGGCGAACCCGAGCGGAAGGGTGGCCAGTTTTGCGGAGCGCGTGACGGCGCGGCGTGGCAGATCGCTCACACTGATGCGCGGTGTCTCGATCGAGAAACCGCTCCTCCCTTCGCGATGTCGTCTCCGGATCAGGTCAGTCCCTGGTCGCTGACATCCTCCATTCTTAGCGAATAAGGATTGTTTCGCATACAACGACATTCGGGATGAGGGCTCCAGGGCCTGGTTTTCCAGTGCCAATCAGGCATGACGTCCACTGTGCCATTGGTCACAGCAGCCTCCCGGCCATCAAGATACGCAAGCGCGTGACCGGTCACGGAGGCGGCCATGAGTGCCGCCAGAGTGGTGTCGCAGGCGATCTCGCCGGGCGGATAGCCGCCCAGGCGGGCAGTGACGATCGGCCAGTCGGGGTCGCCGTCGCGCCGGGTGAGGTCGAGACAGTGCAGGCAGGCGGTGTGGCCGGGCAGCACCAGAGGCCCCACGGATCCGTGCCCCTCGAAGGCGGAGACCAGGAGGTGGGCGATGCCGAGCGTGGTCAACTCGCTGACGAGCACGCCGTCGAGCGGCCCGACCGGGGCGAGGATGACGAGATCGGGGCGCTCGGTCCGATCGCCCAGGTAGGGGCCGCCGGCCCGCACACCGCTGGACGACGTGGCCCCGTCACCGGGCAGGAGCCTGCGCGCCACGGCCACCGCCCCGTCCTGTCGGCTCATCCCCGCCTCAGCCCAGGTCAGCCCACCCGGTGTGAGGTCGCGCACCCGGACCGGCCCCGGATCGATCACCCGGATGTCTCCCACCGCGCAGGCGGCCAGGAGAGCGACCACCTGGGCTCCGACCCGGCCGGCTCCGTAGACCCGCACCCGGGCCCGTCGCCTGACGGCCAGCACGGCCGCCGCGCCCTCCGGAGCGGTCGACGCCAGGTCGAGGGCGTCGAGGTCGGGGGCAAGCCGGTCACGCTCGGCGAGCGGCAACTCCTTCGCGAGAACCGTGGCGGCGTCGTGCACGACTCCACGCGCGGTGAGCTGGTCGAGCAACCCTCGCGCCTCCTGCTCGGCCAGGCCGGCCGCCGACGCCGCAAGCAGCGTCTGCCCGAGGTCGCGGCTCCCGTCGAGCCCGTCGAGCCATTGCCGGACGGACCGCGTCAGCCCGGTCAGCAGGACCGCCCGCCCGGGATGCACGCCCAGTTGCAACGTCTGCTCGTCGCGGAGGATCCGCTTCAACGCGGGCTTCACACGTGGCCTCATGGCCGCAAGATTCGCACGCGCGCCCGCCCTCCGGAGCGGCTTCGCGGGCTCCTGTGGATAACCCCGTAGCTGAGCGGCCGGCCTGTGGACGGTTACGATCTCCGGCATGAACGAGCTCTTGGTCGATCGCTCGGAAGACGGTGTCGTCCGGGTCACCCTCAATCTGCCCGACCGGCGTAACGCGATGACCGACGACATGACGGAGCAGTGGCGCCGAACGATGGCCGAGCTGGCCACCGACCAGGACGTCCGCTGTGTGGTGGTCACGGGGGCGGGGACGGCGTTCAGCTCGGGCGGCGATCTGTCCTGGCTGGGCGAGCGAGGTGCGGAGCCGGTGCCTCGACTGCGGGATCGGATGCTCGGGTTCTATCGCACGTGGCTGTCCATCACCGAGCTGGAGGTGCCCACGATCGCCGCCGTCAACGGGGCCGCCGTGGGCGCGGGGCTCTGCGTGGCACTGGCCTGCGACCTGATCTACGCCGCCGACGACGCCAAGCTGCTGGCGCCGTTCACCTCGTTGGGTCTGCACCCGGGGATGGCGGCGACGTACCTGCTGCCCAGGAGGGTGGGGGTCGGGCTGGCCCGGGAGATGCTGCTCGCCGGCCGCACGCTCACCGGGGCGGAGGCGGCGGGCAAGGGACTGGTGGATCAAGCCTTCCCCAGGGCCGACCTCATGAGCGAGGTCGACACGGTCGCCCGGAAGATCGCCGCAAACGCCCCCATCGCCACCAAACTCACCAAGGTTGCCCTCAACCAGGACCATCAGGACCTTGAAGCCGCACTGCGCTGGGAGTCGCTCGCCCAGCCGGTGACCATGGCCTCTGCCGACATGATCGAGGGTTTGACCGCCCATCGGGAAAGGCGCATGCCCAAATTCACCGGGTCTTAATCATCTGACCAGCAGAAACAACCCCTCTCCCTCTGTGGAATTTCGTCAGTCTCGGCTAACGTGCATATGTGCCCCCCGAGACAGTCGAGGTTCGTCGCAGTCCTCGTCGCCGGCGGACGGTGTCCGCCTACCGCGACGGCGACAAGACGATCGTGCTGCTGCCCTCCTGGCTGACCGGTGAAGACGCTGACGAATGGGTGAGCCGGATGCTCGATCGGCTGGCGGCCAAGGAGCGCCGAAGGCGGCCGACCGACGAGGACCTCCTCGCCAGGGCGATAGAGCTGTCGATGAAGTTCCTCGACGGCAAGGCCGAGCCGGTGAGTGTGCGCTGGGTCGACAACCAGCAGCACCGATGGGGCTCCTGCACCCCGGAGAACGGCACGATCCGCATCTCGACGCGACTCAAGGGCCTGCCAGAGTGGGTGATCAACTACGTGATCATCCACGAGTTGGTGCACCTGCTCGTGCCGAGCCACGGCCCCGCGTTCTGGAAGCTGGTGGAGCAGTATCCCAAGGCGGAGCGGGCGCGTGGATTCCTCGAAGGGTTCTCCGCCGCCGGGCACTCCACACCGGAGGAGTGTTGACGCGCGTCGTCGCGGTGCTGGCACGCCGGGGCATGGCGGGGGCGGCCCCCGAGGGCGTCGACCCCCGGACGTTCCTCGAGGCGATCGCCGAGGACACCTACGAGATGGTCGCGAGCCTGGAGCTCGTCACGCCGGTCCTGGTGACGAGCGTTCCGGAGCTTGAGGAGATCGTCTGGCCCGGCACCGAGGTGATCGTGGTCGACGAGGACACTCCGCTCTCCGGTGTCATCGGGCGGCTGAAGGGCGACCAGGCCGCCGTCGTCGCCGCCGACGCGCCCGACCTGCCGCCGCTGCTGATCGGCAAGTTGTTCCGCGAGTTGGGCCGCGCCCAGATCACGGTCTGCCCGGCCGAGCACGGCGGAGCCGTGGCGTTGGCCTGCGGGCTCCCGATGCCCGGCTGGGCCGATCCCGATCTCGATGACCCCCACCTGGTGGCGACCCTGCGTGCTCGGGCCCCCGGCCCTCGCATGGTCGCGACCGGGCCAGGCTGGCACCGCCTGCGCACCCGCGCCGACCTCGACCGCCTCGACCCCGGTCTCGAAGGCTGGGACTCCACCCGTGCCCTGATCAGGGCACTCTGAGCTCGGCGAACACCGCGCGGTGGTCGGTGCCGGGCACGGTGTGCACGCTGACATCCTTGACGCCCACGCGCCGGTCGACCAGCACGTGGTCGATCGTGATGATCGACGGCACCCGCTTGTTCGCCGGCCAGGTCGGGATCAGGCCCGCGCCCACCTGGCCGGCCGCGTCCTTGTAGCCGCGTGACATCAACCGCCGCATGGGAGCGTGGTCGATCGTCGCATTGAAGTCGCCCGCCAGCACCCGCACTCTCTCGGCCGACGCCGGCGGCAGCGCCTCCAGTGCCTCGTTCCAATCAGTGAACTGGCGGCCCACCGGCGGGTAGGGATGCACGTCCACGAGCTCGATCGCCTTGCCGCCAGGCAGCGACACCAGGGCCGCCGGCATGTTGTGCCCGATCGGCGGGACCATCGGGTCGAGCGGCTCGACGGGATGCTTGGAGTAGATGCCGCTGCCGCTCGCGCTCCACTCGTCCTGGAGCACCCGGTGTGGCATCAGGGTCTTCAGCCCTGCCGCGTCGAGCTCGCTGACCGCGCCAGGCGTCAGCTCCTGGGTGCTCAGCACGTCGGGATCGAACCGGCGTACCAGGTCGACGACCGTCTCCACGTCGGCCCGCCCGAACAGCAGATTGATCGTCAGCACCTTCAACGGCCTGCCCGCCGTGGCCTCGGCGGAGCCGAGCGTCCGGGGCAGCACGGTGAGGCCGAAAGCGGTCGTCGTGAGCAGGGCGACCACGGTCGCGGCCCGCTTGCGCCCGAGCGCCGCGATCAGCAGGGGGACCAGCGAACCCGCGGCGGCGTACGGGGTGGCGGTCATGAGCTGTGTGGGCAGCGACCCGCGCTCCAGCCCTGCCACCCTGGCCACGGCCCAGGCGGCGAACGGCGTGACCGCCAACCAGGTCAGCGCGGCGCCGCCGATCTTGCGGCGCGGCCCGCGCACGGGCGTGACGATCGTGCCCCCGACAGGACTCTCGGCTGAGACGTCCACCTATCCCCCTTTTGGAACGGTACGGACTCTAGCCGTGTGCGCGTGAACTTGACGTAAGGGCCGCCCGGCCACGGGCCGCCAGCCGGCGGGTGGCGTCGTCGGAGAGCTCGGGGATCTCGTCGACCGGGAACCAGCGCAGGTCGAGCGACTCCTCGCTGATCACAGCCTCGGCGTCGGCGGGAGCCACGGCGGCGTACTCGACGTCGAGGTGCCAGCTGTGGGGAGGATGGCACCACACCTTGTGCCGGTCGAGCGCCAGCGGGCCGGGGAGCAGTCGGAGCCCCTCGATCCCGGACTCCTCGGTGGCCTCACGCAGCGCGGTGGCCTCGAGCGTCGGGTCGGACGGCTCGCAGTGACCGCCCATCGGGAGCCACATCCCGGCCTTGGGATGGAGGGTGAGCAGCACGCGCGCACCGTCGTGTGACAGCACCGCGGTGGTCGCCGTCAGGTGCCCGGGCACGCACTCGCGCCACATCGCGTCGTGGTGCGCGCGCAGGTGGTCGAGGAACTCCTCGCGCAGTAGTTTCTCCTCGACGGTCGGCGCCACCCAGCCGGTCAGCACGTCAACCGCGTCTCGGTGTGAGCTCAACTCCCGTCGCCCTCGTCATCGGGCTTGGTCTCCAGCTGTGAGATGTCCCACGACGAGTCGCCACGGACGAACGCTTCGGGATCGTCCAGATCGTCGGCGTGCGGCATGAGGTCGGGGTGTGACCAGAGAGCGTCGCGCTCGTCGATGCCGCGCGCGTCCTTCAGCGCCTGCCAGAGGGCCGCCGCCTCGCGGAGCCGGCGGGGCCGCAGCTCCAGGCCGACCAGCGTGCCGAAGGTAAGCTCGGCCGGGCCGCCCGTGGCGCGCCGCCGGCGTACCGTCTCGGCCAGCGCGCCGGCGGAGGGCAGCTTGCCCTCGGCGGCCTGGCCGACCACAGTGGCCACCCAGCCCTCGACCAGGGCGAGCATCGTCTCCAGGCGCGTCAGCGCGGCCTTCTGCCGCTCGGTCTCCTCGGGCTTGAGGAGCGCGCCGCCGCTCAGTGCCTCCTGGATCGCCTCCGGGTTGTTGATGTCGAGGCCGCGGATCTGCTCCTCCAGGGCGGAGGTGTCGACCGTGATGCCCCTGGCGTACTCCTCGACCGCGCCGAGCAGGTGCGAGCGCAGCCACGGCACGTGCTGGAACAGCCGGTGGTGAGCGGCCTCGCGCAGCGCCAGGTAGAGCCTGATCTCGTCGGCGGGCAGCTCGAGGCCCTGGCTGAAGGAGGCGATGCCGCCGGGCAACAGCGCGGCGGTGCCGGACAGCGGCAGGCCGATGTCGCTGGTGCCGATCACCTCGCGGGCCAGCGAGCCGAGGGCCTGGCCGATCTGCTGGCCGACCATCATGCCGCCCATCTGCTTGAGCATGCCCATCAGCGGCCCGGCCATCTGCTGCGCCTCGGGTGGCAGACCGGCTCCGCCGAGCGCGCCGCCCATGGTGTCGACCATGCGCTCGGCGATCGGCTCGCAGAGCTTGCGCCACACCGGGATCGTGTTCTCGATCCACTCGGAACGACTCCACGCCTGCGGATTGGACACACCGCTGGGCAGCGAGGTCGCCTCGTTCAGCCAGAGGTCGGCCAGGCTCAGCGCGTCGACGATCTGACGGCGTTCGCCTTCCATGACGCTGGGATCACCGTCGGCGACCACGGCGTGGCGGGCTATGTTCTTCGCCATGTCCCAGTTGACAGGGCCCGAACCCTGCGGCGCCGACAGCATGTCGGCGAACTGGCGCATCGCCTGAGCCATCTGCTCAGGGTTGCCGAACATGGCGAACGGGTTCTCGTTAGGGTCGTTTTCGCGACCTGGCAGGTCAGTCACCGCTCTACCTCGTGCAGGATGGAGGAGTCCACATCCGCAACGTTAGTCGTCCTACGGCGGTTCAGTGCAAAGTGAGGACCTGGTGCCTACCTCGAAACGCCCGCGCCAACCAGTCGTAGCCGTCACCGGCGCGGCCTCCGGCCTAGGCCGCGAGCTGCTCGCGAGACTCGTATCCTCCGCGGATTTCCGCAAAGTGGTGGCCATCGACGAAGAGCGCGGCGACATCCAGGAAGCCACGTGGAGAGTGATCGACGTACGAGATCCGCTCTTGGCGAACCGGATCTCCGACATCGACGTCCTGGTGCATCTGGCCGGCGACTACGCGGTCGACTCCGATCCGGGCGAGCGCCGGGCCTACAACCTGCGGGCGGCGCAGACCGTGCTGACCGCCTCCGCCGCCGCGCGGGTCCGCCGTGTGGTGCTCGTCACGAGCGCCATGGTGTACGGCGCCGCGCCCGAGAACGACGTGCCGCTGCCGGAGGACGCCGCGGTCGCCGCCGAGCCCGACACCGGCGTGGTGGGCGACTACCTGGAGATCGAGGCGCTGGTCCGCCGGGCGCTGCGCAGCCATCCGGGGCTCGAGGTGACCGTGCTCCGGCCCGCGGCGGTGGTGGGGCCGGGGGTCGACACGGTCATCACCCGGCATTTCGAGTCGCCCAGGCTGCTGACGGTCAAGGGCTGCTCACCGCGCTGGCAGTTCTGCCACCTCGACGACCTGCTGTCGGCTCTGGTGCTGGCCGCGCGCGGCCTGGTGAAAGGCGTGCTGGCGGTGGGCTCCGACGGGTGGCTGGAGCAGGAGAAGGTCGAGGAGCTGTCGGGGCTGCGGAGATTCGAGCTGCCCGCCGGGCTGACGTTCGGCACGGCTCAGCGCCTGCACCGGCTCGGCATCACCCCGGCTCCCGCGACCGACCTGCACTACGTGGTCTACCCGTGGGTCGTCGACTGCGCGGGGCTGCGAGAGGCCGGCTGGAAGCCCGCCTGGACCAACGAGGCGGCGCTGGAGCAGTTGCTGGAGCTCCGCGAGAACCGTACGACCGTGGTCGGCAGGCGGCTGCCGGTCAAGGAGGCGACGCTCACGGCCGCCGGCGCCACCGTCGCGGTCATCGGCACCGCGGCCATCGTCCATCAGGTGCGCAAGAAGCGGCGTCTCTGAACGCGGCATCTCCGGACAGACTATGTAGGCTCCCTTACGTGGACGTCATCCGGTTGCTCGGCATTCGCGACACTGCGCTCTCCGTGGACGAGGTGCTGGCCGCCGTGAGCGACCACGCCGCCGGCGGCACCGCCGTCTTCATCGGCACCGTACGTGAGCAGGATCACGGCAAGCCGGTGACCCGGCTGTCCTATTCGGCCCATCCGTCGGCGGTCGAGGAGCTGAGGCGGGTGGCCGAGAAGGTCGCCGCCGACTTCTCCGTGACCGCGCTGGCCGCCGTCCACCGGGTCGGCGATCTGGAGCTCGGCGACACGGCGGTGATCGTGGCGGTGGCCTGTCCGCATCGTGACGAGGCGTTCAAGGCGTCCCGTCGACTGATCGACGATCTCAAGGCCCAGGTCCCGATCTGGAAACATCAGCTGTTCGCCGACGGGTCGGCCGAGTGGGTCGGTGCCTGCGAATAAGCTCGTCTCCATGTCGCGACGCGCCTTGACCCTGCTGGTTTCGGGTTTTCTCGTGCTCGTGCTCGGCATCCTCGGCGCCACCGCGAAGGTTCCGTACGTCGTGCTGAGCCCCGGGCCGACCGAGAACACGATCGGCGAGATCGAGAAGAAACCCGTGATCGCGATCAGCGGACGGCCGACCTACCCGACCGGCGGTGCGCTGAGCCTGGTCACGGTGGCCTACCAGGGCGGCCCCAGCAGCCGGATCGACCTGCTGACCGCGCTGCGGGGTTGGATCGATCCGAGCGTCGCCGTCGTCCCCGAGGAGACGATCTTCCCCGACACCCGCTCGCAGAAGCAGGTCGAGGAGGAGAACACCGTCGAGATGACCAACTCCCAGGACTACGCCACCGCCGCCGCGCTGACCGAGCTCAAGATCTCCTACGAGACCCTCGTCTTGGTCGCGTCCATCCAGAAGGGCAAGCCCGCCGACGGCAGGCTGAAGGACGGCGACAAGATCAACACCGTCGACGGCCGGCGGGTGACCGAGCTCAAGACCGTCTCCGACGCGGTCAGGGCGCACAAGCCGGGCGAGACCGTCACCTTCAACGTCACGCGGGGCGCGAAGACGCTGGACGTGACGGTGCCGACCGAGGCCGGCCCCGACGGCAAGGCGATCGTGGGCGTGGTCATGCAGCCCAAGTACGAGTTCCCGTTCGACGTCGACATCAACGTGGGCGACGTCGGCGGGCCGAGCGCGGGGCTGATGTTCTCTCTCGGCATCATCGACAAGCTCACTCCTGGCCAGCTCACCGGCGGCAAGGACATCGCGGGCACCGGCACCATCACCCCCGCCGGCCAGGTGGGCGCGATCGGCGGCATCGCCCAGAAGATGGTCGGCGCCCGCAAGTCGGGAGCCTCGGTGTTCCTCACCCCGGCCGAAAACTGCGACGAGGCCCTGCAAGCCGTGCCTGACGGGCTGCGCCTGGTCAAGGCCGACAATCTGCACAACGCGGTGCTCGCACTCGACGCGCTGCGCACCGGCAAGGGCGAAGTGCCCGCGTGCGGCACCGGATGAAACTTCTGGCGGCCGCCGTACGTTAGCCGTAGGGCTGGCCCTGCAGTGTAGGTTGCCAGACACGGACCGTTTGTTCATCACGACGAGGGGTTGGCCTTGAGCTTCCGGACCCCAGGAGCCGGCAGGGCGATGCGCTTGCCCCGCCGACCGCGACTGCTTCTGCCTGTCGCGATCGCGCTTGTGGCGATCGTGGCGTTCTTCTTCCTCTTCTCCGGCATTTATACCGACTATCTGTGGTTTGACGCGATCGACTACACGTCGGTCTTCTCCGGTGTGCTGCTGACCGAGATCGTGCTGTTCCTGGTGGGAGCGGTGCTGATGGTGGGCATCGTCGGCGGCAACATGCTGCTGGCCTTCCGGACGCGGCCGATGTTCGGGCCCGCCATGTTCGGCGGCGGCAGTGGCGCCGACCGCTACCGGATGGCGCTCGATCCCCACCGCAAGCTCATCTTCATCGTCGGCATGGGCATGCTCGCGCTCTTCGCGGGCTCGTCGTTCGCCGGGCAGTGGCAGACGTGGATGAAGTTCGCCAACGGCGCGTCGTTCGGCAAGGCGGACGCGCTGTTCGGGTTCGACATCTCGTTCTTCATGTTCGACTACCCGTTCATCCGGATGGTGCTGAACTTCCTGTTCACCGCGGTGATCATCTCGATCATCCTGTCGGCGATCACGCACTATCTGTACGGCGGATTCCGGCTGCAGTCGCCGGGCGTGCACGCCTCCCGCGCCGCGCGGGCGCACCTGTCGGTGCTGCTCGGGGTGTTCGTGCTGCTCAAGGCCGTCGCCTACTGGATCGACCGCTACGGTCTGGTCTTCTCCGACCGCGGCTTCGTCAACGGCGCGTCCTACACCGACGTCAACGCGGTGCTGCCGGCCAAGACGATCCTCGCGATCATCGCGCTGATCTGCGCCGCGCTGTTCTTCGCGGGCGTGATCAGGCCGGGTGGCATGCTCCCCGGCGTGTCCTTCGGCCTGCTGGTGCTGTCGGCCGTGCTGATCGGCGGCGTCTATCCCCTGCTGGTCGAGCAGTTCCAGGTCAAGCCCAACCAGCAGCTCAAGGAAGCCGCCTTCATCGATCGCAACATCGACGCGACCCGCGAGGCGTACGGCATCGCGGGCGCCGAAATGATCGAATACACCGCCGAGGCCGACCCGACCAAGGTCAAGACCAACGACGGCGACGCCTCCGTGTCCGGTGTGCGGCTGCTCGACCCGGCTCTGGTGTCCGCGACGTACGAGCAGACGCAGCGCATCCGCGGTTTCTACGGCTTCCCCGACCAGCTCGACGTCGACCGCTATCCCGACTCCAACGGCAAGTTGGTCGACCACGTGGTGAGCGTCCGCGAGCTGCTCGGCCCGCCCGAGGGCCAGAACAACTGGATCAACAAGGCTCTCGTCTACACGCACGGCTACGGCTTCGTGGCCGCGCCCGGCAATGAGGTCGACTCCGGCGGCCTGCCCGCGTACGACGCCAAGGACATGCCGGTCACCGGCCAGCTGTCCACCTCGACCAAGCTGTCGGAGCCACGCGTCTACTTCGGCGAGACTACCGCGGCCAACGAGTACGTCATCGCCGGCGGCAACCCCAACAACCCACAGGAGCTCGACTACCCGGAGACGGGCGGCACCGGCCAGAAGAACACGACCTACACCGGCAAGGGCGGGGTCCCGGTCGGCTCGTTCGTCAACCGGATGATGTTCGCCGCGAAGTACGGCGAGAAGAACATCCTGCTGTCGGGCGACGTGAACGACAACTCCAAGATCCTGTACGTGCGCAACCCGCGTGACAGGGTCGAGAAGGTCGCGCCGTTCCTCACCCTCGACGGCAACCCCTACCCGGCGATCATCGACGGCCGGATCACCTGGATCGTCGACGGCTACACGACCTCCAACGAGTATCCCTACTCGCAGAGCGAGAGCCTGGGTGACATGACCCGCGACACGACGACCGACCGTCGCGTGGTCGCGCAGCAGCCCCAGGACCACATCAACTACATCCGCAACTCGGTCAAGGCCACGGTCGACGCCTACGACGGCACGGTCACGCTCTACGGCTGGGACGACAACGACCCGGTGCTCAAGACCTGGAGCAAGGCCTTCCCCGGGATCATCCGCCCGGCCTCCGACATGAGCCCCGACCTCAACAGCCACGTGCGCTACCCCGAAGATCTCTTCAAGGTGCAGCGCTACACGCTCTCGCGCTATCACATCACCAACGCGGGCGCCTTCTACAGCGGCCAGGACTTCTGGAACGTCCCCAACGACCCGTCGCAGGGCGACCAGCAGACCAAGCAGCCGCCCTACTACCTGACCACCACGATGCCGGTCGGCAACGCCAAGCCGTCGTTCTCGCTGACGACGACGTTCGTGCCGAGGGAAGGCCCCAACCTGGCGGCCTTCATGGCAGCGGGTTCCACGGTGGGTGACGACTACGGCAAGCTGCGCATCCTGCGCATGCCTTCCAACACCGCCATCCCGGGACCGGGCCAGGCCCAGAACAACTTCCAGAACAAGTTCTCCGGCGAGCTCGGCCCGCTCGGCCTGGGCCAGGCCAACGTCAAATACGGCAACCTGCTGACCTTGCCGTACGCCGGTGGGCTCATCTACATCGAGCCCGTCTACGTACAGACCAAGGCGGGCACCGGGCAGGAGCCCTACCCCATCCTCAGGCGCGTCCTGGTGGCGTTCGGCAACAAGGTGGGGTCGGGTGACAAGCTGGAAGACGCTCTGAAGCAGGTGTTCGGCGACGCCCAGCAGACCACCCAGACGCAGCCTGACCAGCAGACCCAGCCCAACCAGCAGATCACGGCGCTGACACAGGCCATCACCACGGCGGAGAAGGCCTACGCGGACGCCCAGAACGCCCTCAAGGCCAACCCACCGAACTGGGAGGAGTACGGCAAGGCGCAGAAGCGCCTGGACGACGCGCTGAAGGCGCTGCGCAACCTCGGCACCGAGCCCGCGGCGACCGGCACGCCCAGCCCGTCACCTTCGGTCAGCCCGTCGGCCACGCCGACCACCTCCCCCACCGTGTCACCGACTCCATCACCGGCGCCCAGCCCTTAGTGGGCCGGGCGGCCCCGGCCGATCAGTTTGCACCCACCCCGCACGGCCGATACTCTTACAACGCACACCGACGCGGGGTGGAGCAGTTCGGTAGCTCGCTGGGCTCATAACCCAGAGGTCGCAGGTTCAAATCCTGCCCCCGCTACCATGTGATGTTGCAAGACATCGAAACCCTCGAACCTTCGGGTTCGGGGGTTTTCTGTCGTTCCAGTGGGTCGCCGGTTTCCCAGATGAGTCACCGGGTCCGAGGCGGGTGACCGGTTCCCAGGTGGGTCGCCGGTTCCAGGCTGGTGACCGGGTCCAAGGTCGCGAGTCAGGTCACGCGGGCGGCCCGGCCCTTGCCAGTTTCTAGGTGCCCGAGGTGTCGGTCTTGCTTGAAGCTTGCCGGTTGACCTGCGCGGCCACACGGTTGGCTCGCCGGCAGATGAGCAGGAGACCGCCGATGAGGATCGTGAGCTGGGCGCCGATGATCGCGAATTCCAGCGCTTCGGGCAGCGTGAACGCAGTGTCACTGATCACGGAGGCGCCGATCACGACCGCCAGCGCCCCGGCCAGTCGCCGCAACGGGCGCCTCATCCACCTGTGGGCGGCGTTCCAGGCCTCCGGCGAGGCGAGTGTTTCGCGGGTGCGAAAGCCGGAGAGGCGGTTTCGGGTGTCTACCGTGCCGGATTCGTCATGAAAGGCGATCAGCAGCAGGGCGAGCGACGGGAGCATCGTCAGCGACGTCACCAACACCGGCCCCATGCCCCACATCGTACCGAATGCGCCGTTCCGGGCGATCAACAACGGCACCGTCCCGCTGTTCACAGCCAAGAAGGCGGCCGTCCTCACGAAAGCCCTGGTCACGGTGGCATGACCAGGGCTTCCAGTGTGGGGTGCGGTCAGCGCACGATGTCCGCCGGGCCGGTGAGGATCGTGACCCCGGCCCCGGCGAAGTTGGCCAGGTCGGCCAGGGCCGCCTTGCCCACGTCGCTGCCCACGGCCGCGTTGAACGACTCCTCGTCGTCGAAGGTCAGCACCGCGGCGAGGTGGTAGGCGGGCCGCTCGCCCGAGGTGGCGGCGGGACGGGTGGCCGTGTAGGAGCGCAGCCCGGGGAACTGGGCCGCGAGCGGAGCGTGCGTCTCGTCGTAGTGCTTGTCGAAAGCCTCGGCGCTCTCGGGATGGTTGTAGAGCGCTATGAGCTGGAATGCCACTGCCTGCCTCCAAGGTCGATGACTGTCGGCTGCTTCGATGAAACATCTCTCTGGCGCGCGGTGGAAGGCTCTGCTCGTGTGTCGTCAGTGGCAGCGCAGGTCCCAGCCCGCGTCGTCGGTGGCGAGAAACTCGAGGATCATGGACTTCGCCTGACCTGCCGGGACATCGCCGGCAGAGCCCTCGCTGGCAGGGGCCTCGACGTGGACGCGCGTCATGCTTCCGTAGTGGGCCTCGATCTCGGCGCTGCTCAGCGAGGTGTAGACGGAGATCCGGACGAGGTAGTCACAGTGGTTGCCGTTGCCCTCAAGCAGACCGACGGCGCCTTGCACACGACTGACCATGGTGTCGGGAAGCGGTGGCCGGTCGAGGATCCGCTCCATCATGCCGTTCAGCCGGGCGTCGTTGACCCACATCGGGACCATGACGACAAGGGCAGGAGCGACAAGGCAGGCGAGGACGACCAGTGTCCGGCGCACGCGACGGAGGCCCCGCCGTCTCTTAGGGGCTCTGAGCAAGACAGGTCGGGGGTCGGTCTCGGTCATGGACGCATTCTCATGGGTGGGCGCGGAGGTCGGAAACGTCGATGGGCACGGGGATTCCGTCTCGAAACCCCAACTTTTGCGGCGCCATCTTGTCGCGCGCCAGCCCCCCCGGCATAGTGGGACAAATCACAACGCGCTAGTCGCAGCGTGCACAACTGGCAGTTCTTGCCTCACTCAGGCCGTTCGACCATGCGCAGCCACACGCGCGGAATTGGACAGTACGCATGAGATCCGTCCCGCCGATCCGCTCCAAAATCCTCAAGATCCTTTTGGTGCCGCTCGTCTCGCTGGTCGCCTTGTGGGGGTTCATCGCCTATTCGATGGTCAGCGAGACCTCCGGATTCGCGCAGAGCCGGAGCGAATGGGATGTCGTCGGTGTCCCCACTCGGGCGCTGATCGCCGAGATCCAGCGCGAACGCCAGGCCACCGCCGTCAGCGCCGGCCGTACCGCGGACGACCCGGAACTCGCGGCGCAGCGGCAGCGCACGGACAGCGCGGCGTCCCGGATCCGGGACGTGGCCACGGCCGTCAGCGAGGAGCACCCGGTCGGCACCAAGCCCGAGACCGTGCAGGCGCTCCTCGACGCGCTGGAGGGGCTGCCCGCGGTGCGCTCCGCCACCGACGAGGGGCAGATGACCCCGCTCACCGCGACGGAGAAGTTAAGCGCGCTGATCAGCGTCGCCAACCGCCAGTTCGGCGGAGCGGAGCGGATCACCGAGAT
This sequence comes from Nonomuraea sp. CX421, assembly GCF_059358955.1. NCBI lineage: Bacteria > Bacillati > Actinomycetota > Actinomycetes > Streptosporangiales > Streptosporangiaceae > Nonomuraea > Nonomuraea sp. CX421. The sequence continues at coordinate 18,507 of NZ_JCADBK010000007.1, forward strand.
CTCCTCCTACCGGGTGCTGCGCGGGCTGACCGCCTACAGCTCCGCCACCGAGTACCTGGCCAGGGAGAACGCCATCCTGACCCCGGCGCTGGCCCGTGGCGAGATGACCCGGGCCGAGCACGCGGCGTTCGTCACGGCGATGACCAGCCGCCGGCTCCAGTTGGCCAACGCCGAGCGTGACATCGGCCCCGATCTGCGGGAATGGCACGCGCAGCTCGTCGCGACCCCCGCCTACCAGCGGTTCCTGACGGCCGAGGACGCCGTCTACAGCTGGCAGACGACCGGCAAGCTGCCGGTGTCCGCGAGCGCCTGGAAGCGCGACGCCGAGGCCACGGTCGCCGGGCTGAAGAGCAACTCCGACCGGGACCTGGCCCGCGCGACGGCGAAGGGCGAGGATCTCGTCGCGGCCGGCCTGCTGCGCATCTCGCTGGTCCTCGGGCTCGGCCTGCTCGCCGTGGTGCTGTCGATCGTGCTGTCCTACCGGTTCGGCCGTTCCCTGATCGGTGAGTTGAAGAAGCTGCAGGGCTCGGCCGTCGAGCTGGCCGAAGTACGGCTGCCGCAGCTGGTCGAACGACTGCGCAAGGGCGAGGACGTCGACCCGGGCGAGACCCCCGAGCTGGAGCGCGCCCGGACCGCCGAGGTCGATCGGGTCGCGCAGGCGTTCTCCTCCGTGCAGCGCACCGCGGTCGAGGCGGCCGTCGGCCAGGCCGTCCTGCGCAAGGGCGTCGGCCAGGTCTTCCTGAACCTGGCCCGGCGCAACCAGGCGCTGCTGCATCGCCAGCTCAACCTGCTCGACTCGATGGAGCGCAAGGTCGACGACCCGGAGACGCTGGAAGGGCTGTTCAAGCTCGACCACTTCACCACCCGCATGCGCCGGCACGCGGAGAATCTGATCATCCTGTCGGACGCGGCCCCCGGCCGGCGCTGGCGCGACCCGGTGCCCGTCTACGACGTGGTGCGCAGCGCGGTGCTGGAGGTCGAGGACTACACCAGGGTCAGCATGCAGGCGATGCCCCACGCGCCGCTGCTGGTCGGCGGCGCGGTGACCGACGTCATCCACCTGATCGCCGAACTGGTGGAGAACGCCGCGGTCTTCTCGCCGCCGAACACGATGGTGCAGGTGCGCGGCCTCACCGCGGCCAACGGCTTCGCCATCGAGATCGAAGATCGCGGCCTCGGCCTGAACCCGGCCGCGCTGGAGGAGCTCAACGCCCTGCTGGCCACCCCGCCGGAGTTCGACCTGGCGGGCAGCGACCGGATGGGGCTCTTCGTGGTGTCCCGGCTCGCCGCCCGTCACGGGATCAAGGTCGTGCTCCGCCCGTCGCCCTACGACGGCACCACGGCGATCGTGATGCTGCCGTCGAGCCTGATCACCGAATGCGGCGGCCCCGGCGCGGAGCTCGAGGTCTCGCTGTTCGACGCCAGCCGGTCCTTCCCGGCCCACCCTGCCCGATCTGGTCCCCCGGCCGCCGGGACGCTCCGCACCGCGTCCGCCGTACGGACGCTGAACGCGGCTCCGCCGCCGGCCTCGCCACCACCGCCCTCGCCGTCGCCCGTCGGGGCGGCCACCGCGTCGCCGCCGGACACCGACGACGACCTCGACGGCCTGCCGGTACGCGTACGACAGGCCAGCCTCGCACCGCAACTACGAAAGCCGCAGCCACGGGACGAACCCGATGTCACCACCCGTTCCCCGGAGGAACTCCTCCGCGTCATGTCCTCCATGCAGCAGGGCTGGCGTCAGGGACGCGAGGAGGCCGAGTGGCCCCACGACCTGCGGAATGGAAAGGACCCTCATGGCCGACCCGAGAACTGAGCTGAGCTGGCTGCTCGACGACCTGACCCAGCGCGTCGCGGGCGTACGGCACGCGATCCTGCTGTCCGCCGACGGCCTGACGATGGGCGGCTCGCAGGGGATGACAAGGGAGGACAACGAGCACCTGTCGGCCATCGCGGCCGGCAGCCACAGCCTGGCCATGGGCGCGGGGCGCCACTTCGGCCTCGGCGGAGTCCGCCAGACGATCGTCGAGCTGGAGGGTGGCTTCCTGTTCGTCACGGCGGCGGGACAGGGGGCGCGGCTGGCCGTGCTGGCCGCGGGTGACGCCGAGCTGGGGCTGATCACGTACGAGATGGCACTGCTCGTCAAGCGGGTGGGTGAGCACCTGTCCACGCAGCCGAGGGGAGCGGCCCCGGCGCCGGTATGGAACGGCACGAAACCGTGACGGACGAGGATCCCGGGCCACTGGTCAGGCTGTTCGGGCTCACGGGGGGCCGAGCGCGGCCGCCCGGCGAGACGTTCGACCTGGTGGCCATCGTGAGAACGAGCAGGCTGCCGTTCGAACCGGCCGGCCTGAACCCCGAGCACCAGACGATCCTGTCCATCTGCCGCAGGCCGACCCCGGTGGCCGACGTGGCCGCGCAGCTCGGCCTGCCGCTCAACATCACCCGTGTGCTGCTCGGCGACCTTCGGAGCGATGGCCTGGTGACCATCGACCCGCCCCAGACCGCCGACCAGACGATCGACGAACGCACCTACAGGGAAGTACTGCATGGAATTCGCAGGCTCTGACCGCCTCCGGCCCGCGGGGAGGTCACTCGCCGCCGCGACCGCCCTGAAGATCCTGGTGGCGGGCGGTTTCGGTGCTGGCAAGACCACCCTGGTGGGCACGATCAGCGAGATCCGGCCGCTGCACACCGAGGAACTGCTGAGCGATCGCGGCATGGGCGTGGACGACATCTCGGGCGTCGAGACCAAGGTCACCACGACGGTGGCGCTCGACTTCGGCCGCATCACCATCCGTGAGGACCTCTGGCTCTACCTGTTCGGCACCCCCGGCCAGGACCGGTTCTGGTTCATGTGGGACGAGCTGTCGCTCGGCGCGCTGGGCGCCGTCGTCATCGCCGACACCCGCCGCCTGCAGGACTGCTTCCCGGCCGTCGACTACTTCGAGCAGCGCAGCCTGCCGTTCGTGGTGGCGGTCAACTGCTTCGACGGCGCCCGCCGCCACGATCCGGCGAAGGTACGGCGAGCGCTCGGCCTGGACGAGCTCACCCCGGTCGTCATGTGCGACGCGCGCAACCGGGCCTCGGTCAAGGACGTGCTCACCACGCTCGTCACGCACGCCGTGGGAGCGGCGTACCAGAGCGTGCCATGACCATGGGCGGCCGGCGGGAGCCGGCCGCCCGGTCACACCGGTCCGTCAGGGCCGGTTCTTCCTGCTCAGAGCCGGACGCGGTGGTCGCGCCCGGCTCGATCAGAAGGGATCCGTGGGAGATCCTGCGCCGGCGGCAGGATCTCCCACGTCAGACTCCGCGGCTCAGGGCCTGGCTGAGGCGCTCGTTCGCCCGCCGCACTCCGCGTTCCGCCCGTCGCACGCGTCGGATGCGCGAGATCAGGCGTTGCTCCTCCGCTTCGCGGTGGAGCGTTTGTATTCGGTCGCTGACCAGTTCTTGGTAGAGATACGGCAGTTCGAGGCCTCGGGTGAAGTTCGTGCTCATCTGTCTGTCTGCTCTCTCGTTCGTTGGTACGTGTTCAGGCGGCGACCGGGTGCTTCCGCGGGCGGCCCCTGGGCCGCTTGCGGGGTACGACGGCGCCCCGGAGGATCAGCTCGCCACCCCAGACGCCCCAGGGCTCCTCGCGCTCAAGCGCGCGGTCCAGGCAGGCCTTCTGGATCGGGCAACCGCCGCAGAGCGCCTTGGCGAACTCGACGTCCTCCGGCGACTCGGCGAACCACAGGTCAGGGTCGGTACGACAGGGGATCTTGGCTTCGTCGATCAGGTCCATGATCGTCTTCGCCCCCATCTTGTTCTCCTTCTGATCGATCTTTGATCTTGGTCGGGCACCTCGTGGGTGGTGGGGGGATCACGGAAAACAAAGAGGCCGCGGATCCTGTGTGCGGATCCGCGGCCTGGAGGCTGCTCTTGTGCCGGTCAGGTTATGACCGGAGCATCCCTCCAGGGTTGCGGACCACGCATTCCACCCTTGGTGAACTGCTGGGTCGGCTGGCTGGCGCCTGCGGAGACGGGCACGCCATCAGCGCTGGCGCCCAGGTGGGCGAGCGCATAGGCGGCGGCCTGGCTACGGGCAGACTCGTGCTGCCGCAGTCTGGCCGGCCCATCGACGAGCCTCACCGAGTTACGGCATGCGAACGTGAGCCACGGCGTGGCCGACATCTGAATGCTGATCACTGGGACTCACCTCCGCTCTGGGACAGTCGGACAGGACCGTCCGACTTGCATGACCATGACCCTAAACCGGGAAGCCGGGAACCGGCAACACATTTTCTACCTGCGATTTTGTGACCTTGTTGTACGGATCAAGGCCTCCTGGACGACCGAGACGACAAGCTCACCCGACGCGGTGAACATCTCACCCCGTGCGAGCCCACGGCCCGCGCCCGCCCACGGCGACTCCTGTGCGTAGAGCAGCCAGTCATCGGCCCTGAACGGCCGGTGGAACCACATGGCGTGGTCGAGCGAGGACCCCTGCACGTCGGAGGCGCCGAACGCCATGCCATGAGCCAGCATGATCGTGTCGACCAGCGTGAAGTCGGACGCGTAGGCGGCCAGCACCACGTGCAGCAGCGGGTCGTCGGGCAGCTCGGCATGGTAGCGGAACCACACGTTGGTCTGAGCGCTCTTCAGGGCGGGATTCTGGTAGGCCTCCCAGGTCAGCGGAGAGGCGTAGCGGGCGTCGACCGGCCGCGGCCGCGACAGCCAGTCGCGGTATTCGGGCGCGTCGCCGACCAGCCCGATCATCTGGTCCTGGAACATCGGCAGCGTCTCGGCCTCGGGCACCACCGGCATCACGGACGCCTGATGCTCCACCCCCTCCTCGAAGATGTGGAACGAGGCGGACATCATGAAGATCGCCTTGCCGTGCTGGATGGCCATGATGCGGCGGGTGTTGAACGACCGCCCGTCACGCAGTCGCTCGACGTTGTAGACGATCGGGATGGACGGGTCGCCGGGCCTGATGAAGTAGGCGTGCAGCGAGTGCACGGTCCGGTCATCCGGCACCGTACGGCCGGCCGCGACCAGCGCCTGCGCGGCCACCTGTCCCCCGAACACCCGCTGGATGCGCTCCTCCGGGCTGCGACCGCGGAAGATGTCGAGCTCGATCTGCTCCAGGTCGAGCAGATCGATGAGCTCTTTCAGCGCCTCGTTCACGAATCCCCCTCGTGAGTGCCGTCTACCGGCAAGTCTGACTTGTTGCTCATGACACACCAAACCCGCCCACCGTATGATGGCGGGCCTTCATTTCGGCGCAGTTACGACGCCCGTCAGCCGCCGGCCGAGCGGCAGAGCCCCAGGACGGCCTCGCCGTAGCGGTCGACCTTGACCCGGCCGATGCCCGCGATCGACAGCAGCTCCTGCTCGCTGACCGGCACCAGCTCGGCGATCGCCTGCAACGTCACATCCGTGAAGACGACGTACGGCGGGACCTTGGCCTCCTTGGCTGTCGCGGAGCGCCACGCCTTCAGGCTCTCGAGCAGCGCCTCGTCGTAGTCGGCCGGGCAGGTGACGCACCGCCCCAGCTTCTGCTCCGCGGCCGCCGACAGGGTCTTGGCGCACACCCGGCAGCTCACCGGCGCCGCGACCTGGCGACGTTCGCGGGCGGCCGAGGCGGCTCGGGACGGGGCGGAGGCGCGACCGGTGAGGCCGTCGAGAAACCTGGACGGCCGACGGCCCTTGCGCCCCCCGGGCGAGCGGGCCAGCGCCCACGACAGCGACAGGTGCTCGCGGGCCCGGGTGATGCCGACGTAGAGGAGGCGGCGCTCCTCCTCGATCTGCTCGGGCGTCTCGGCGTAGATGATCGGGATCATGCCGTCGGTGAGACCGACCAGGAAGACGGCGTCCCACTCCAGGCCCTTGGCGGCGTGCAGCGAGGCCAGCGTGACGCCCTCGACCGGCGGCGCGTGCTGCTCGGACGCGCGGCGCTCCAACTCGGTGACGAACTCCGGCAGCTCGGCCCCCTCGGCCGCCATGTCCTCGGCGAGGTCGGCCAGCGCCTTCAGCGACTCCCACTTCTCGCGCGCCTTGCCACCGCCGGGCGGCTGCGGGGTGAGGCCGACTCCGGCCAGGATGTGGTGGACCTCCGAGGCCAGCGGCTCGCCCGACGCGGACCTGGCGGCGCCGCGCAGCAGGACGACCGCCTGGCGCACCTCGGGCCGCTCGAAGAAGCGTTCGGCGCCCCGCAGCACGTAGGGGATCTCGGCCTTGGCCAGGGCCGACTCGTACGCCTCGGACTGCGAGTTGGTGCGGAACAGGATGGCGATCTCGCGCGAGGCGACGCCCCGGTCGAGCAGCTTGCGGATGGCGCGGGCGACCCCGGCGGCCTCGGCCGGCTCGTCGTCGTAGTCGTGGAAGACGGGCCTCGGCCCGTCGGGCCGCTGGGCGACGAGCCGCAGCCGGTGGGAGGACCTGCCCTTCGCGATGACCAGGTTGGCGAGGTCGACCACCTGGGGGGTGGAGCGGTAGTCGCGGACCAGCTGGATCACAGCCGCGTCGGGGTGCTCGACGGCGAAGCCGGTGAGGTAGCGCGGGGTGGCGCCGGTGAAGGAGTAAATGGTCTGGTTGGGGTCGCCGACCACGCACAGGTCGTCGCGGCCGCCGAGCCAGGTGTCGAGCAGGAGCTTCTGCAGCGGGTTGACGTCTTGGTACTCGTCGACCACGAAGTAGCGGTATTGCCGGCGGATCTGCGTCGCCACCTCCTGGTGCTCGGTCATCACCGCGGCGGTCAGCTCCAGGATCGTCTCGAAGTCGACCAGGTGCCGCTCACGCCTGATCTGCTCGTACGCCTCATAGAGGACGACCACCTGATCGGCGGGCACCGGAGGCGTGCGGTGATGCTTGCCCGCGGCCGCGACGTAGTCCTCCGGACCTATCTGGGTGACCTTGGCCCACTCCACCTCGGCCGCGATGTCCCGCAGCTCGGACCGATCCGGATTTTTCCGGATCCGGCGGCAGGCCTCCACCAGCACCGGCAACTTGGACTCGATCACCGAGGGCGCCTCGCCGCCGATCACCCGCGGCCAGAAGTAGGTGAGCTGCCGCAACGCGGCCGCGTGGAACGTGCGCGCCTGCACCCCCGGAGCGCCCAGAGCGCGCAACCGCTGCCTGAGCTCCCCCGCCGCCCGCGTGGTGAACGTCACGGCGAGCACGCTCGGCGCGTCGACGACGCCACTGCGCACCGCGTGGGCGATGCGGTGGGTGATGGCCCTGGTCTTGCCGGTGCCGGCGCCCGCGAGAACGCACACCGGCCCGCGCACGGCCTCGGCCACCTCGCGCTGCTCCGGGTCGAGCCCGGCCAGCACGTCGTTCACGTCGCTCACCTGTCAATCCTCCCAGCCGGTGGCGGTGCGGTGCTCCATTCTGGCAACATGCCGCCCGGTGCCCCTTCCGGTCGCCAAGATGCGAGAACCGGTCACTTCCTTCACAATGGGGCCCGACCATGTCCATCGGGAAAGGCAAAGCTGTGCGATTTGCGGTTTTCGCCGGCGCGCTGGCGCTCGCAACCATCGCGCTCACACCGGTGACCGCACACGCGACCACAGGGCCCACACCGGGGCCGGAGGTCACGACCCCCACCGACCCATACGGACTGGGCGGCCTGTCGTTCGAGACCGTCTCCTACGCCTCGCAGCGCCGCCAGGACATGGACGTCTGGTGGACCTCCGACGGCACCCAGCGCCCCGGCGTCTTCCTCATCCACGGCGGCTGGTGGTCCAGCGGCGACAAGAAGGGCATGAGCCAGATCGCCCGCGGCTACGCCGAGCTGGGCTACACCGTCTTCAACATCAACTACCGGCTCACCAGCCAGGCCGCCTGGCCCGCGCAACGCACCGACGCCCTCGCCGCGATCGCGACGGCCCGTAAGCACGCCGAGCGCTGGTCGTTCGATCCCAAGAACTACGTGGTGGTGGGATTCTCCGCGGGCGGGCACATCGCGGGCGCCGTCGGCACCTACGGCAACGGCCTCAGCGGGCTCAAGGGCGTCGTCGGCCTGTCGCCGATCGTCTCTCCCCTGCGCGCCTACTCCGACGGCGCCGCCAGCACCGATCCCTACAAGCGCAAGCTCCGCACGTCCGCGATCAAGCTGGCCGGCGGCTGCGCCCCCAAGGGCAAGTGCTCGCGGATCTGGGCCAGCATGGAGATCGCCTGGCACGCCAGCCGTAAGGACGCGCCGATGCTGACCATCCACTCGCAGGACGAGTTCGTCCCGGCCACGCACAGCCAGGTGCTCAAGGAGATGCTCGGCCAGGTCGGCGTGCCGGTGACGATCATCACGACACCCGGCGTGGCGCACAGCTCGGCCCTCTACCGCGAGGAGGGCGTGACCGAGCGCGTGCAGCGGTGGATAGCCGACCGCATCGGCTAGGAATTACCGGGCAGCTCCCCGTTGTTGCACCGAGCGCCTGTTTCCGTTGTCCTTTGGAGGGATCCACCGACATGGCGCTCACGGTCTACAGCACCACCTGGTGCGGCCCATGTAAGCGGCTGAAGTCGCAGCTGACCCGTGAGGGGATCAGCTTCGACGAGATCGACATCGAACGCGACCCGGACGCGGCTCAGTTCGTGATGAGCGTCAACAACGGCAACCAGGTGGTGCCGACCGTGGTGATCGAGACCCCTCGGGGCCGCGTGGTGCGTACCAATCCCTCCGCCCGTGAGGTCAAGGCTCTGCTCGAAGCGGCCTGACGACCAACGAAAGCCTCCGGCTTCCCGCCGGAGGCTCTGTCGGTTGGTTTACTATGCCCACGAGGACCTGGGTGCTTGAGTCACTCAGGTCCTCATCTCAGTGGACGTGACTGTCGAACTTCTGCTCCAGACGCGCGATGTCGCCCTTGAGCTCGATCCGCAGATCGCTGATGTCGGTCTTGAGCTCGGTGCGGACAGCGCTGATCTCGGTCTTGAGCTCGGTGCGGACAGCGCTGATCTCGGTCTTGAGCTCGGTGCGGACATTGCCGATGTCTCGCTTGAGCTCATTGCGGACGTCGATGATGTCGCCCTTGAGCTCGACCACGGCGTTGGTGATGGCGCCCGTCACGGCGTCGATGACCCGCCTCTCCGAGGCCTTGATCTTGTCGTCCATCAGCACTTCGATGGCCGCGTGCTGGATCGCCAGCTTCTGACGCTCGAGATCCAGGATCTCGACGATGTGAGACTCGTTCATGGGCATGAGTTTACCGCTTTCGCTACCGAAGGTGTCTTCGAATTTACGGTAAGTGACATCAGATCACCAGTCTCCGGCCAGGGGGCCGCCGTACCAGGTCTCGATCAGCCGGCGGGCGATCGAGACCGCGGGCGGCAACCGGATCTCCCCCGAGCGCAGCGCGTCGGACAGCTCCTCCCGGGAGAACCAGCGGGCCTCGGCGATCTCATGGGCGTCGGGGGTGAGCGTCGTCGTCAGGGCGTCGGCGAAGAAGCCGAGCATGAGACTGCGCGGGAAGGGCCAGGGCTGGCTGCCGAGGTAGCGCGGGTTGACGACGGTGATGCCGACCTCCTCGGCGACCTCCCTCACCACGGCGTGCTCCAGCGACTCACCCGGCTCGACGAACCCGGCCAGGATCGACAGGCGCCCCTCCGGCCACTGGGGGCCTCGGGCCAGCAGGCAGCGGTCGCGCTCGTCGCGGATCAGCATGATCACCGCGGGGTCGACGCGCGGGAAGTGCTGGCTGGAGTCGCGTGGGCAGACCCGGATGTGGCCGCCCGCCATCACGTTCGTAGGGCCGCCGCAGCGCGGACAGAACTCGTGGGTGGAGTGCCAGGCATCCAGCGCCACCGCGTAGACCAGGAGCCCCGCGTCACGGTCGCCCAGCAGCCCGCCCGCCTGGCGCAGACCCGCGGGGACCGTCGCACCGTCGGGCGTGTCACGCAGGCTCAGCGGCACCGTCACGCGGCCATTGACGTCGGCGGCCGGCCCGCCCGGCAGCGGCGCGGCCACCGCGAAGTAGACGACGTCACCGTCGATGCCCAGGAGGTAGCGCTCGCCCGGCGGCGCCTCCTCGGTGGTGAACAGCACCGCCCGCACCTCGTCGCCGACCCGTCTGACCAGCGTTTGACCGTCGTGGACGACCAGGACCCTGGTCGTCGGCTGGGCCCAGACCCGCTCCAGCCAGGCGCCGTCGGCCCGCAGCGCGGCCGATCTGTCGATGGTGCCGCGCGCGAGGAGCAGTGGTCCGATGAGCTGCTCTGCCGCCCTGGTGTCCACGGGCCCGCCTTCCCAAATCACATGCCATCCTATGACCTCAGAGTTAGCCACCGGTTACGGTATCCGGGCGGCGGGGTGATCTCTCGCGAGTTAGGATCATCCGGTTAGGTTAGCCTTACCTGATCACCCGGGGGTGTCACGCGTTGCGGCTCTACATGACCGCGATCAAGCCGACCGATTCGGTGACCGACGGATTCCTGCCCGCCGCGCGGGCCCTGGGCTGCCAGGTGACCATGCTGACCGACCGGCCCGACCGGCATCCCGAAAGCGTGGCCTGCGACGTTCGCGACCCCCGGGCGCTCATCGACGTGATCGCCGGTCTCGGCCGGCCCGACGCGATCTTCACCAACTCCGACCATCTGCAGGCCGAGACCGCGCTGGCCGCCGACTACTTCGGGCTGCCCGGCAAGGACTGGCGGGCCTGCCTGGCCGCCAAGAACAAGTTCCTGACCCGTCGCCGGCTCGCCGAGGCGGGCGTCGAACAGGTCCGCTCGGTGCGACTGGCGCCCGGCGACCCGGTGCCCGGCGGCCTCCCCTACCCGCTGGTCGTCAAGCCGCGCGAGGGGGTGGCCAGCGAGGACGTGATGCTGGTCGAGAGCGACCTGGCCGCCGCGGTGGCCGAGGTCAGGAGGCGGCGCCCCGGCGAGGCGCTGGTCGTGGAGGAGTACCTGGAGGGGCCGCTGCGCACCCTCGAAACCCTCGGCGACGGCACCGAGCTGCGGGTGCTGGGCGGGTTCGAGACCACGCTGGGGCCGCCGCCCCACTTCGTCGAGGAGCGGCTCGACTGGGCGCCTGGAGGGCCCCACGAGCATGTGCTGGCCGCGCTGCGGGCGCTCGGCGTCGGCTTCGGCGCCTGCCACACCGAATACGTCCTCACGCCCGGCGGGCCGCGCATCGTCGAGGTCAACTATCGCGCGATCGGCGACCACTGCGACTTCCTGCTGGCCGACGTGCTCGGCGTGCCGCTGTTCGAGTGGATCCTGCGGGTGCACCTCGGCGAGCCGGTGCCCGCCGTGCCGGAGATCTCCCGGTACGGCAGCGCGGTCAGCCTGGTCGCCGACCGGTCCGGAACGATCACGTCGGCGCCCGGCGCGGAGTCGGTGGAGTCAGGCGACGTCCGGCTGTGGCACCGGCCGCTCCGGTCCGTGGGCGACGTCGTCCGGCAGACCCACACCAACCGCGACTATCTGGGCGTGATCCGGGCTGTGGGGCCCGACCGGGCGCGGGTCGAGGCGGCCGTGGGCGCCTACCGGGCGGCCCGGCCCTGGGTGGTCGGGTGAACGAGCGCGAGTCCCGTCTCGCGGCACGCGTGCTCGACGCGCTGCTGCGGGAGGACTATGGCGGGCTGTCGTCGCGCGTGAGCCGGAGCCGGGAGGGCGTCCGGATGACGCTGACCGGCGGACGGACGGTGCGGCTGGCGCCGGGCCTGCTGTTCCAGGACTTCGTGGTGGCGCCGGAGGAGCGGCTGAGGCTGGGCGAGGTGCTCGACACCCTGGCCGAGGTGGCCGATCCGGCGGACTCTGAAGGGGTGGCCGCGTTCTCCGAGGAGTGCGCGCAGGCGCTGGCCGCCTCGCGACTGCACGACGAGCGGCTCGCCTCGGTGCTGGCGACGCGGCCGTCCTACGAGTCGCTGGCCGCCTTCGTGGACCATCCCGTCTACCCGACGTCCCGGGCCCGGCTCGGGCTGTCGGCGGCGGAGCTGGTCGCGTACGCGCCGGAGTTCGCACCCTCGTTCGAGCTGAGGTGGGCCGTGGTGCCGCGGGCGGCGCTGGCGCCGGGTTCGGCCACCGAACTTCCGCCCGACGTGGCGCCGGGTTCGGCCACCGAGCCTCCGCCCGGCGTGGCGCCGGGCCTCGCCGCCGACGGGGTGCTGTTCCCGGTGCATCCCCTGGCCGTGGACGAGGTGCGGAAGATCGGCGGGGTGCGGGTGCTGGACGAGGCCCGGCTCACCGTACGGCCGACGCTGTCGATGCGGACCGTGGAGGTCGGCCCCCGTACCCATCTCAAGCTGCCTCTGCCCACCAGCACCCTCGGCGCGCGCAACCGCCGCTCCATCAAGGCCGGCACGCTCGAGGACGGCGCGAGGGCGGAGCTCCTGCTGCGCCGGCTGGCCGATCGCGACGTGCTGGTGGCCGACGAGCAGACCTACGCGCACGCCGGCCACGAGTACCTCGCCTGGATGGTGCGCCGGCTGCCCGAGGGGAAGATCGTGCCGGTCGCGGCGCTCAACGTCCCCGGCGTGCGGGCCGAGCTGGGCGACGTGCTCCCCGCCTACCTGCGTCTCCTGCTGCGCTGGCACGTACGACTGTTCGTGCGTTACGGCGTGGCCCTGGAGGCGCACCAGCAGAACCTGGCGCTGGTCCTCCACGAAGGCCGCATGCGCCTGCTGGTCAAGGACAACGACGGGCTGCTCGCCTCCCCCGCCCGGCTGGCCGCGGCGGGGGTCGAGCCGCCGGACTTCACCGACCGGCGGATGCTGACCGACGACCCCCACGCGCTGGCCGACGTGTTCGTGACCATCACCCTGCACCTGGCGGCCGCGGCGGTCGTCTTCGGCGCACTGCCCCACCGGCGGGCCTCCGCCCTGCTGCGCGACACCCTCGCCGAAGCGCTCGACGAGCACCGTGGCGACCCCATGGCCAGATTGCTCCGGGCCAGGACCATCGACGCGGCCAGGCTCACCGGCAAGTCCATGATCACCGCCGGGACCCTCGTGGCCAAGGAACGGTCCGGGGCGCGTGACGTCAACAAGTTCTACGGCACCAGCGGGCCCAACTACCTGAGGAGAGCTTGAATGCACGGTCTGGTCCTCGACGCGCCCGCCACGCTGGCCGAGGAGGCGACGCTGGCGGCCCTGCTCCGCTGCTGCGTGCGGGAGGTGGCCGGCCCTCGCGGGCTGGTCTGGCCCGCTCCGCCGTACCTTCTGCTGAGAGTGGCGGAGCGGCTGCTGCGCGTCCGCACGCACGGCGGCGCGGCGCTGCGATTCGACGGGCCGGCCGAGCGCCTCGACAACGGCGCCTGGCGGCCGCTGACCTCCGACGAGCTGGTACGCCTCGCCGAGGCCGAGCTGTCGGGCGGGGTGCCCGCCGCCCGCAACGGGGAGTTCGCCCGGCAGGTGGCGGCCAGCAGGGCGGCGGTGGCCGCGATCCTCGCGGCGCGGGCCGGGGCCGAGCCGCCCGCCGACCCGTGGCTGGAGTCGGAGCAGGCGCTCGTCTACGGGCACCCGTTCCACCCCACCCCGAAGGCGCGCGGGGGTGACGAGCACGACTGGCTGCGTTACGCGCCCGAGGCGCACGCGGAGTTCCCGGTGCGGCTGCTCGGGGTGCGCGAGGACGTGCTCGCGCAGGAGGGGGACCCTTCGGCGCTCGACGCGTTGGGCGAGGCGCCGTCCGGCTACCGGCTGCTCCCGGCGCACCCGTGGCAGCTCGACCTGTTGCGCCCGGCGCTCGGCGCGGAGCTGGTCGATCTGGGTCCGGGGCCGGACGTGGTGCCCACCTCGTCGGTCCGCACGGTCTACGCCGCGCGGGCGGAGGCGTGCCTGAAGTTCAGCCTGGACGTCCGCATCACCAACTGCGTACGGAAGAACGCCTGGTACGAACTGGCCGGGGCGGTGGAGCTGACCTCGCGGTTGGGCCCGGTGTTCGACGAGGTGTCGGCCAGGCTGCCGGGCACGCGATGGCTGCCCGAGCCCGGCTACCGCTCGGCCGCGCTCGGCACCCGGCTGCTCGAAGGACTGGGCGTGATCGTCCGGGCCAGCCCGTGGTCCGTGTGCTCGGCGGGCGTCGTGCCCGTCGTGGCCGGGGCGCTGGCCCTCCGCGCGTCGGCCCGAGACCCGCTCGCCTGGTGGACGGCGTACGTGTCGGTGGTGGCGCTGCCGGTGCTGGAGCTGTACTTCGCGCACGGCGTGATCCTGGAGCCCCACCTGCAGAACGTCCTCGTGGGCCTCGACGACGGCACGGGCCTGCCCGTCGAGGCGGTGTTCCGCGACCTGGAGGGCACCAAGCTGGTCTCGGGCCACCACGACCTCGGCGGCGTGCCGTCGCGGGTGGCGCAGGCGCTGACCTACGACGCCGAGCGCGGCTGGGACCGGGTGGTCTACTGCCTGCTGGTCAACCACCTCACCGAGATCGCCGCCACGCTCGCCGCGCCGCACGGCGACGAGATGCTGCGCGAGCTGTGGCGGGCGGCCCGCGAGATCCTCGCCCGGCACGCCGCCGACCTCGGCTGGCCACTGCCCCTGTCCAATCTGCTGGCCGGCGACCCGCTGCCCGCCAAGGCCAACCTGAGTGTCCGCTGGGCCAGGGCGGCCGACCGGTCCGCCGGGTACGTCCCGATCGCCAACCCGCTCGCATGATCACCCCGAGAGTACGGACCGCCGCCCGCCGAACGTCCGGTATGCCGGCCTATATCTATGACCTGTCCGCGCTGGACGAGCACGCCGCCTCGGTACGGTGGGCACTGCCGGACATCGAGCTCTACTACGCCGTCAAGGCCAATCCGGACCCCGAGCTGCTGCGCGTGCTGGCCCGGCACGTCGACGGCTTCGAGGTCTCCTCGGGCGGCGAGCACGCGCACGTCGCCGCGCTCTTCCCGGGCATGCCGCTGGCCCTCGGCGGGCCCGGCAAGACCGACGCCGAGCTGCGGCTGCCCTGCCACCGGCTGCATGTCGAGTCGCCGGGCGAGCTGCGCCGTCTCCGCGCCACCGGCCGGGAGGCCGACGTGCTGCTGCGGATCAACCCCGACCTGCCCGTGGAGGGGGCGGCGCTCACCATGGACGGGCCGTTCGGGATGGACGAGGCCGGCGTCGAGGAGTGCCTGCCGCTCTTCACCGACCAGGTACGGCTGCGCGGCCTGCACGCCCACCTGGCCAGCGGCCTCGACGCCGACCGGTTGCTGGGCCTGGCCGAGCGGCTGCTGGACACCGACCACGCCGAGGTCAACCTGGGCGGCGGCATGGCGGTGGACTACGCGGCGCCGGACGAGAGGTTCGACTGGGCCGGCTACGGCGCGGGCCTGGCCAAGCTGCGCCGGGCGGGGCAGCGGGTGCGGGTGGAGCCGGGCCGGGCGCTGACCGCCTACTGCGGCCACTATGTGACCACGGTCGTGGACGTGAAGCGGGTGCGCGGCCAGGCGTACGCCGTTCTGCTGGGCGGCACCCATCATCTGCGCACACCGGTCACCAAGGGGCATGACCAGCCGTTCACCGTCCTGCCCACGGGCGGCGGGCCGGGCGTGACGGACGAGCCGGTCACGCTGGTCGGCCAGCTGTGCACTCCCAAGGACGTCTTCGCCCGAAATATCGTGACTTCAGTGCGAGTAGGGGACACGGTGGTCTTCGCGATGGCCGGGGCCTACGCCTGGAACATCTCCCACCACGACTTCCTGATGCACCCGCACCCGGCGTTCCACTACGTCTGAGGGCCGACCGGCACCGCCTCGATGAGCGCCACCAGGCCGTCGGCGTCGAGCAGGTCCACCGGGCGGACGGTCCGGTTGGCGCGCACGTAGTGGAAGGCCGCGCCCACCCGGTCGAGCGGCACCCCGGCCAGGTGCGACCAGGCCAGCCGGTAGGCCGCCAGCTGCACCGAGGCGGCCTCGGCCGCCCTGCCCTTCGGCGGCTCGCCGGTCTTCCAGTCGACCACCTCGTAGCGCCCGTCCGGCAGCTCGAAGACGGCGTCCATCCTGCCCCGCACCAGCCGATCGGCGATCATGGTCTCGAACGGCACCTCCAGGTCGAGCGGCCGGCGTTCGGCCCATTCGCTCTGCTCGAAGAGGCGCTGCAGGTCGGCCAGGCGCACGTCGGCCTCCTCGACCTCCTCGACCAGGTCCAGATCGCGGAGCTCGAAGTCGTCGAGCAGCCGCTGCTGGTCCCAGCGCGACTCCAGCCATCTGTGGAACGAGGTGCCCCGGCGGGCCAGCGGCGCCGGCTTGACCGGCACCGGACGGCGGATCCTGCGGGCCAGCTCACGGGCGTCGGCCGCCAGTGTGACCAGCGACGACACGGTCAGCCTGGACGGCAGCTCGACGGTCGTCGAGCCACGCCGCCGGTGCAGCTCCCGCTCGCGGAGCAGCAGGTCGGTGTCGCGTTCCCAGGCCCGTACGCGTTCCTCCTCGAACGAGCGCAGCGGCTCGTCCTCGGCCGGGACCAGGTCGCCCGCGAGGGCGTCCTCCACCAGGCGGGCGCCGTCGAGCACCGACTCGTACCGCAGCCCCTCCGGCGTGACCGGCCAGACCGCGGCGGCGGGCTCGGCGAGCAGCGGGTTGGTCGCGCCCTCGGCCAGGGCGGGCGCCCAGAAGGCCACCCGGTCGGCGGTGTCGGCGATCTCCAGCAGGAAGTCGGACGGCTCCAGCGGCTTGGACGCGGTGCCCCAGCGGTAGCCGGAGGCGATGAGGTGGTAGTGGGCCCTGGTCACGGCGACGTACGCGAGGCGCCGCTCCTCCATGAGGTCGCGCTCGCGGCAGCTCTCGTCGAACGCGGCCAGCTCCTCCTTGGTCAGTCCGGTCAGCCGGGGCAGGTCGCCCACGTCGCCGCGCAGCGGATAGGGCAGCTTGCGGGGGTTCTCGGTCCAGCGGCTGTTGGTGACCGGCGTGGCCGGGAAGACGCTGCCGGTCGCGATCGTGCCCTTCGAGCTGACCAGCTGCGACAGGCCCGGCACGACCACCACCGGCCACTCCAGGCCCTTCGACGCGTGGACGGTCATCAGCTTGACGCTGTTGCTCTCACCGACCCGGCCCGCCTCCAGCCCGAACTCCTCGCTCTCCGCCGCCTGCAGGTAGGCCAGGAACGCGCCGAGCGTCGGATCCTCGGAGTCGCCCGCGAACCTGGAGGCCGCGTCGAGGAACGCGTCGAGGTCGGCCCGGGCGGCGAAGGCGCTGACCGTTCCGCCTCGCGCCGCCACCTCGATGTCGAGGCCCAGCCTCCGCTCCACCTCGGTGATCAGGTCGGGCAGCGGCTGCCCGGTGTGCGCCCTGAGCTGACGCAGCTCGTACGCGAGCGTGACGAGCCGGGTCCTGGCCAGCGGCGAGAACGCCTCCAGCCACGCCTCCCGGTCGGGCAGCTCGTCGAGCGCGTCGACCAGGCTGCCGCGTTCCTCGGCCAGGTCGGCCACCACCTGGTCGAGCGGATCCCGCTCCCGGTGGCCCCCGCGCGACTCGCGGGTCAGCTCCCGGGCGTACTCGCCGAGCACCCGGAGGTCGGCGGGCCCGATGCGCCAGCGCGGCCCGGCCAGCAGCCTGGCCAGCGCGTCACCCGCCGTCGGGTCGTAGAGCACCCGCAGCGTGGCCACGATGTCATTGACCTCGGGAACGGTCAGCAGGCCGCCCAGGCCCACCACCTCGACCGGGATGTCACGCTCTTCGAGGGCCCTGCGCAGCGTGGGGAACTGCGAGCGCTTGCGCGCCAGGATCGCCACGTCCTGCGGCTGCACGGCCAGGGTCTTCTTGCGCTCGCCGTCGCCCCAGGGCAGGCCGTCGGGCGCGACCTCCTGGCCGAGGAGCGCCGCGACGCCGTCGGCGACCCATCGCGCCTCGTCCTCGGCCGTCTCGTGGAACGCGCAGGTGACGCGGCCGCGGTCGACCCGGTTGGGGCCGGGCACGAGCACCGGCACCTCGCGGGCCTCCATGCGCAGCGGCAGCTGGACCCGGGCGGCCACGTCGAGGACCCGGTCGCCGTTGCGGAAGCTGACGCCGAGCTGACGCACCGGAGCCGGATCGCCGGCGCCGGTGCGGAAGTCGGTCGGGAACCGGCGCAGGTTGCCCGCCGACGCGCCACGCCAGCCGTAGATCGACTGGCAGGGGTCGCCCACCGCCGTGACGGGGTGACCGTTGCCGTACAGGCTCCGGAGCAGCACCAGCTGGGCGTGGCTGGTGTCCTGGTACTCGTCGAGCAGCACCACCGCGAACCTGGAGCGCTCGATCTCGCCGACCTCCCTGTGGTTGGCGGCGATCCGGGCGGCCAGCGACATCTGGTCGCCGTAGTCGATGACCTCCCTGGCGCGCTTGAGCCGTTCGTACGCCTCCACCAGCGGCAGCAACTGCTCCCTCGCGGCCTGCACACTGCCCGGCCGGCGCTGCGCGAGCGTGGTGCGGCCCGGGAGCCCGGCCTGTCGTTCCGCCAGCCACTGCCCCATCCGCCGCACGTCGGCGGCGGTGCGCAGATGCTCGGACAGCTCGCCGGCGAGCTCCAGCACGGCCGCGGTGACCGACGGCGGGCCGAGCTCGATCCGGTCCATCGGGCCGTCGTACCCGGCCACCACCCGCGACGCCAGCTGCCACGAGACGGCCGGCGTGACCAGCCGCATGGTCGGCTCCAGCGCCTCACGCAGCGCGTGGTCGGTCACCAGCCGGGCCGCGTAGGCGTGGTAGGTGGAGACGGTCGGCTCCTCGTCGAGCAGCCCCGGCTCCATCAGGCCGGCCTCGGCCAGACCCGCGAGCCGCTCCCTGACCCTGGTGGCCAGCTCGGCCGCGGCCTTGCGGGTGAACGTCAGGCCGAGCACGTTCTCCGGCTTGACCAGGCCGTTGGCGACCAGCCAGACCACCCGGCCGGCCATGGTCTCGCTCTTGCCGGAGCCGGCGCCCGCCATGACGACCATCGGTTCGAGCGGGGCCTCGATGACCTCGCCCTGCTCACGGGTCGGCGGCAGGACACCGAGCTTCGCGGCCAGCTCGGCGGAACTCAGCACACCTGACCCCCGTTGTCGTTGACCGGGCAGCTCGCCCTGGCCGCGCAGGTGCGGCAGCCGTCGTTGACCTTGGCCTGGAAGAACGGCCCCGACATGCCGATCGCGACGGTGTCGACCAGGTCCCTGGCCCAGCCGGGGTCGGCGTCGTCGGCCAGCGCGCCCTGCCGCTGTTCGACGGCCTCCTTCTTGCCCGCCGCCTTGCCCAGCTGAACCAGCGCGGCGCCCCCCGGCTCGGTCATGCCGTGCCTGGCGAACGCGCCGAGCAGCGCGGCCAGCTGGTAGACGCCGAGCTGGGGATGGCGGTCGAGCTCGCCCGCCTTGGGCTTGGCGCCGCCGGTCTTGAGGTCGATGATCACCGCTCGGTTCGCCGAGTCGCGCTCCACGCGGTCGACCCGGCCCTTGATCTGGACACCGTCGCTCACGGTCGCGATGAAGGCCTCCTCCAGCGCGACCAGCTCGCGAGGATTCTCCTTGTGCCAGCGCAGGAACTTGCCGATCATCTGCTCGGCCACCTGGCGCTGCTTGCGGTTGAACCACACGCCGCCGAAGTCGAGCTCGTTCCAGATCTCGTCGAGGCGCTCGCCCAGTAGGTCCTCGTTCGGCAGGTCGGTCGCGGCCAGTACGGCGAGCGCGTGGATGACCGTGCCGAGCCCCTGGGCGGAGCTGGTGCCGGCCGCCCCGACGGCCGTCTCCAGCAGCCAGCGCAGGCCGCACTTGCTGAAGCTCTCGACCGCCGACGGGGAGATCCTGACGATGTCGTCCGGCCAGCTCAGCGGGCGGTCGTCGGTCATGGTCGTGAGGGCGTACCAGTCGCCGGGGTGCGCGCCCTGGACCCCGGCGGCGGCCAGCCGGGCGAGCTGCTGGGCCGCCTTCTGCCGTACTGTCGCCGGCCTCGTGGGGTCGGTGACCGCGCTCCGCAGGTCGGCGACGAGGGCCGACATGTTCAGCCACCGTGCCCGGTCGTCCACCGTGGCCGTGTCGACGGCCCCCGGCATCAGCTCGCTCAGGAACCGGGACGGCCGCTCGTCGGTGTCCTCGCCACCGACCGCCGTGACGACCAGCCTCTTCCTGGCCCGCGTCGCGGCCACGTAGAACAGCCGGCGCTCCTCGGCCATCAGCTTGGACGCCAGCGACGCCGCGTTCGGCCGCGCCCCCTCCACCACCTCGGCCAGATCCTCTACTCCCAGCATCGAACCCCGCAGCCGCAGGTCGGGCCAGACGCCCTCCTGCACCCCCGCGACCACGACCACGTCCCATTCGAGCCCTTTGGAGCGGTGCGCGGTCAGCACCCGCACCGCGTCGCCGTCGGGCGCCCGCTCGGCCAGCGTGTCACCCGGGATCTCCTGCGAGGCCAGATCATCCAGGAACACCTCGGGCCCCGCCTTCGGCAGCCGGTCCACGAACCTCGCCGCGTGATCGAACAACGCCACCACCGCGTCGAGGTCGCGGTCGGCCTGCGCCCCTCTGGCGCCTCCCGCCAGGCTCTGCTCCGTCCACCGCTCGGCCAGGCCGCTGCCCTGCCAGACGGCCCACAACACGTCCTCGGCGCTGCCCTGCCGGCGCACGGCCTCCTGGGCCGTGGTCAGCAGCCTGGCCACCCGCTCGGCGGGCAGCGCGACGTGCGGCTCCACCCGGGTCAGCTCCCGCACGTCTCGTACGGCCGCCACCAGCAGCTCCCCGGACGAACGGGGTCTCGACGAGCGCGGCCCGGCGCCGTCCTCATCAGGGTCCTCGGCGACCTGCCCGTCACCCGGCACGACGTCCTCCGGAGCGGCGGGCGCGGCGGACGGGACGGCGTCGTGCTCCGCGTCCGATGGGCTTGCCTCGGACGTGGCGGTGGGCGGCGCGCCGCCGGTCGCCTCGTTCTCGGCGATCTTCAGGGCCCGGCGGAGCCGCCGGACGCCGATCATGTCCGTGCCGCCGAGAGGGCCGGTGAGCAGCTCCTCGGCCACGCCCTCGTCGAGGATCTCGGGATCGAGCGCCACCCGGAGCATCGTCAGCAGGGGCCGGACGCCGGGCTCCTGCGCGATCGGCACCTCGTCGCCCGCGACCATCGTGGGCACGCCGGCACTGACCAGGGCCCGCCGCAGCAGAGGCACCTGCCGGGTGGCGGATCGCACGAGCACCGCCATCCGATGCCACGGCACCCCGTCGATCAGGTGAGCCCGGCGCAGCGTGTCGGCGACGACGGCCGCCTCCTGGCTGGTGCTGTCGGCCAGCAGCACCCGCACCTCACCGGCCTCGGCGTCGTCCACCGGCACCAGCTCCCGATGCCCGTACGTCCTTCGCCCCCCGGCCAGTGAGGGGGCGGGGGCCGCGGGGAGGCGGGTGGCTATGCGGCGCGACGCCTCCAGAAGGTCAGGCCCGCTGCGCCGGCAGACGCGCAGGGCCAGAACCGGGGCGTCCCGCCCGTCGAGGGTGCGGAACCGTTCCGGAAATTTCAGGATCCCGCGCACGTCGGCCCCCCGGAACCCGTAAATCGACTGGTCCGGGTCACCAACCGCGACCAGGTCACGCCCGTCACCGGCCAACTGCCGCAGCAGAAGCTCCTGCGCCGGATCCGTGTCTTGGTACTCGTCCACGAAGACCACGTCGTGCGCCGCGCGTTCCCTGCGACGCACGTCGGGGTCGGTCAGCAGTGCCGCGGCGGCCCTGATCAGCTCGGCGTAGTCGAGAGCCGGCTCCGGGTCGAGGTCGAACCGGGCCTGATAGCGCAGCGCGAACCGGCCGGCGGCCGCCCAGTCGGCCCTGCCGTACCGCCTGCCCAGCTCCTCCACGCGCTCACCGTCGAGCCCGCGCTCGTACGCCCGCGACAGGAAGTCACGCAGCTCCTCGGCGAACCCGCGCGTCTTCAGCGGCTCGCGCAGCGCGACCGGCCAGTCGGTCGCCCCGTCCTCCAGCTCGCCGTGCAGCAGCCGGCGGATCTCCAGCAACTGCTCGGGGCCGCTGAGCAGGCGCGGCGGCGGCTCCCCGGCGAGCACCGCCTCCCGCCGGAGCAGGGAGTAGGCGTAGCTGTGGAAGGTCAGTGCCAGAGGGGTCCTGGTCGTGCGGCGCAGGCGCCCGGTGACGCGCTCGCGCAGCTCACCGGCGGCCTTGCGACTGAAGGTGAGGATCAGCACCCGCTCGGGATCGACCCCGCGCCGCTCGATGCGCTCGACCACGGACTCGACCACGGTCGTGGTCTTGCCGGTGCCAGGGCCCGCGAGGACGAGCAACGGGCCGCTCCCGTGCCGGACCACGGCACGCTGGTGCTCATCGAGCACAGGGGCCTCAACGGGGCCCCCGCCCCCACGCCGCACCAATCGCCAGGTCTGACCACTCACAACACTAGATTCCACCAGACCACAGGGGTAGATCGTGCCGAGTTGACCGCTCTCCCCGCCGAAACCGCCCACGATATCGGGGCAAATTTCCAAGTTCGCGCCGACACGCCGCCCCGAACCGTTCGCCTATTCCTCGTCTTGCCCGAACCAGCCAACGCGGCGACCGACAGGGCACCGCACTCGATGTCGGCCGGACCGGCGGATACGCCCGACCGGTACACATCCTGAGGCGATGCCGGAGACCATAGGCTTGGCGCGCGAGTGGACACTGACCGGGGAGATGCCCGATGACAGCTCTGCCAGATGACAGTTGGCTCCTCAACATCCGCCCCCAACCGTCCCGCGTCACGGCTGAGGAGTACGAGGCGCTACCCGAGGAGATCGCCAGAGCCATAGAGATCGTCGACGGCTATGTGGTCTTCTGCGCGGCTCCCACCCCTGATCACCAGACCGCCGGCAGGCGCCTGGCCAACCTCCTGGAGCGCTACGCCGACGCCGCGATGCGCGAGGGCCACCCCTGCCTCTCGGTGAACAACGACGTGGACCTGCGCCTCCGGGATCTGCCCCTGCTGAACCGGCGGCCGGACGTCGTGCTCTACCGGTGCCTCGATCGCGAGCGAGGCGAACGCCTGCGGGCCGAGCACGCTCTCCTCGTCGTGGAGATCGTCTCTCCCGGGTCAGAGACTCAGGACACGACCGACAAACTGGGCGAGTACGCCAAGGCCGGCATCCCGCACTACTGGATCGTCCGGCTCGACCGCACCGGCGTGTCGATCATCGAGCGCTACCGGCTGGACAGCGCCACGAGGTCGTACAAGCACACCGGAACCTTCATGAAGGACGAGCCGGGCGAGACCCCACTGATCAGCAACCCCATCCCCGTCGTCATCGACTGGGCGGCGTTGGAGGTCTGAGGCGGGCGGCTAGGAGAAGATGTGGTCGACGACGCGGGCCGTGGCCTTGCCGTCGTCGCGGGGGGCGAAGGTGGCCCGGAAGGCGTCGTAGCGGTCGGAGTGGGCCGCCGCCACCTCGTCGATCGACCGCAACGCCTCGATCACCTCGGCCGAGGTCGACAGCAACGGCCCTGGAGCGGTCTCCGGCAGGTCGATGTAGAGCCCTCGCTTCGAGGCGTACTTCGCCAGGTCGTAGCCGTAGAGGACGATGGGCCGGCCGGTGGCGGCGAAGTCGAACATGACCGAGGAGTAGTCCGTGACCAGCACGTCGGTCACGAGCAGAAGATCGGCCATATCCGGATAAGTCGTGACGTCGCGGGCGATGTCGGGGACCGCTGGCACCGCCTGCATGGCGTGCCCACGCACCAGCAGCTCGTGGTCGCCGCCCAGGGCCTCGCGCGCCTTCGCCAGGTCGAGCTTGACCATCGCGTTCTTGCGGTCGTAGTCGCGCCAGGTCGGCGCGTAGAGGATCACCCGCTTGCCCTCGGCCAGCCCCAGCCGCTCGCGCACCGAGGCCGCGAGCCGGTCGCGGTCGGGTGAGGAGAGCACGTCGTTGCGCGGCAGCCCGCTCTCCAGCACCTCGCCCTGGTAGCCGAACGCCCGGCGCAGCACCGGCGTGGCCCACGGCGACTGCGACAGCAGCACGTCCCAGCCGCGCACCTCGGCCACCTGCCGGTGGTAGACCGGCGGGCGCGGGTCGCGGGTCATGTGGGGCTGGTCGTTGCCGATGTGCTTGACGGGAGTGCCGTTCCACGTCTGCACCACGACCTGGTCCTCGCGGGAGCGGAACCACACGGGCAGGAAGGAATTGGTCACGATGTAGCGGGACCTGGCCAACGCGGCGTGGTGCTCGCGACTGCCCGCGCGCACCGCGGTCGCGCCGCCCGGCGGGACGAACGCGCCGTCCTTGACGATCCAGATGTGCTCGCGGTCGTCACCCCGGCGCAGCCGCTCCTCGTAGACGGCCCGGACGCTGTCGGCGTAGAGGCGCCCGTCGTTGACCACGTAGACGGTGGCGTCGTTGAGCGGCTCCGCGCGCTGCGCGGGGTAGAAGACGCGGCGCAGCACATGGGTGCCGGCCACGCCCTTCTCGCCCGCGGGACGGTCTTCTTCGACCGTGACCACCGGCACGTCGAAGCGGGTCGACACCATGCGGTAGACGCGGCCGTCGAGCGTGCGCGGGTTCTCGTCGAGGCCGGGCAGCGCGGCGTGGTCCATGCGCAGCGGGACGATCTCGCCCGACGGGTGGCGGATGGACATGTTCCAGGTGCCGGACGACAACGGCACCGCCTCGCCGAAGCGGTCCATGGCCGAGGGCGTGAGCCGCACGGAGAACTCGTCGCCCGAGCGGTCCATGGGGATCCAGTAGCACAGCCCCGAGCGGTGCCGCAGGGTGACGACGCGCGGCCCGGCGGCGTCGGGGTAGCGGCCACGCAGGACCAGTGCCCCGCCCTCCCAGACCGCCGAGGTGATCACCGGGCGGATGCGGTGGGCGGACACGATCACGCGGTCGCGGCGGTCGCCGAGCACGGTGATCTCGCGGTCGCCGGACGGCGCGCGGATCTCGCCCGAGTCGGCGAGCATGACGGACGCGGCGGGGTCGCCCTTGGGCTCGACCCAGAGCCGCCGTCCGTCCTTCTCCTGCAGCAACGCCGGAACGGCGAGGCTGACCAGGACCTCCGTGCCGTTGGCCACGGGGGTGAACTCGGCGGCCATGCGATGCCCGCCGAGACGGGCGTGGCCCTTGGTGACCGTACGGCCGGGCAGAAAGATCTTGAGGTCGAGATGGTCGTCACGGACGGCGGCGTCGGCCAGCTCGGCGCGGTTGGGCTGGAGCACGACCTGCAGCGCGCGGTCGGAGGTCCAGACCGGCCTGGCCCACAACCCCGGCCGCAGCTTGCGCCCGGCGGGCCGCTCGGGCCGGCCGATCGACGAGCCGCGCAGCAGGCCGGTCGCCCGGGCGCCACGGCTCCAGAACACGATCTCGGCCCGCCAGGTCGTCGCGTCGCGCACCGCGGGCCGGTGGCGCATGCGCCGCCGGACAGCGGAGACCAGGCCCCGCACCGCGCCGCGCCAGCGCAGCGCCCACGGGTTGAGGTCGGCGGAGAAGCCCGACCAGTCGTAGTTGCAGCCCGGCTCGCGGGCGCCGTGGGTGGCCTCGGGGGCGAGCACGCGGCGGGTACGCAGGCGTACGGGCGGCAGCCAGCGGGGGCCCCGCAGCACCACGGTCGCCCGGTTGAACCGGCGGCTGCGCACCGAGAGGCCGGCGAGGTAGGCGAACCCGGTGACGCGCAGCCGGCCGTCGATCCACTGGATGTCGTCGATGTGGGTGACGGGCACCAGGTCCGCACGCCGCAGCCGGAACAGAGCGGGCGGGAGCTCGTCGCGGAACGGCAGCTCGGCGTACCAGCGCAGGCCCTTGCGGATCCGCTTGGACGGCTCGGCCGCGGCCGCCACGACCTTGGTCAGCGTGTCGCCCTCGACCAGCTCGGCGTCGGGCCGGTGCTCGATCAGATGGCAGATGAGCCGCCGGGCGACGGGCAGCTCGCGCTTGACGCCGGGGTCGACGGCCGCCAGGTAGGGGCGGACCAGCGTGAGGAGCTCGCGCCTGCGCGGGACGCCACGCTTGACCGCGAGGTCCATCCGGGCGCCCAGCGGCCCGCTGAGCACCTCGCCGTCGAACGCCGCGTCGCGACCGCCTGGGCCCACGGCCCGCATGACCGCGTCAAGGGGCTCGCCGCGGTCGCAGAGGTCCTGGACAGCCTTCAGGCGGTCGGCGGCCTGCTCGCCGCCCTGGCTCTGGGCTGTAACGCCGGTGGCCATTGGGGGGACCGCCTTTCGGACCGCCATCACTGTTCAGCCCATGCTAAGGGGAGTCATCTGCCATGGAGCCGCTAAGCGGACAAACCTGCAGG
Source organism: Nonomuraea sp. CX421 (assembly GCF_059358955.1). NCBI lineage: Bacteria > Bacillati > Actinomycetota > Actinomycetes > Streptosporangiales > Streptosporangiaceae > Nonomuraea > Nonomuraea sp. CX421. The sequence goes on from NZ_JCADBK010000007.1 coordinate 44,592, forward strand.
TTAAACGCTTTCCTGAGAATCCGCTGAAGGCCCGCCCCACCGGGCCCGCCGCATGTCGACCCGGTCGCCGCGAAGCGGGGTGCCTTCGTCCGTCCAGTGGGCCAGGCAGCGTCGCTCGTGGTCAGGGGCGCCCGTGCCGTCGGCGTGGACGACCCGCCACCAGGGGACCCCGCCGCCCCACGTCGACATGACCCGGCCTACCTGCCGGGGGCCGCCTTCGCCGAGATACTCGGCGATGTCGCCGTAGGACATCACCATGCCCGAGGGGATGGACTCCACCACCTCGAGCACGCGCTCGGCGTAGGGGTTCACGGGCGCCATTCGGCCGGGCCGGCCTCGATGATCTCGTCGAACTTGCCCATCTCCATCGCGGTGCCGTCGGCCAGCACCTCGAGGACGCCGTCGCGCAGCGCGTAGATCTCGCCGTCCTCGCCGACGAGCCTGGCGCTGAGCAGCGTGGCCAGCCTGACGAGCTGGGCCACCTGCCAGTCGGAGCCGGGCTCGCCGACCAACTGGCCCTGCCAGCGCCCCACGGCGTGTGTGCCGCCGCCATGCCTGGCGACGATCTCGTGCGTCTCGCGCAGCTCGAATCCGGCCGGCGAGATCGCCTTCGCGAGGTCAGGGAAGGCGATCGGTGCCTCCCGAACCACGCGGAGCTCGTATCCCATGAGGCGCGACCATAGCGGATCTTTCAACCTTTGCGCTGATTGAGGACGATGATGGCCCCGGAGAAGATCGCCAGCGCGAGCAGCACACCTCCGCCGTACAGCCAGAGCCGCCAGGGATCGGGGCCCGGCTGTGACAGCGGGGGTGACTCCTTACCCACTCCGAAGTGCAGGTTTCCGGGGACGGCCACCTCGGATCTGACGCCGGCGAGCTTCGCGGCGGCATTGAGCGCCGCGCCCGCGTCGACCACGCCGAACCCGGTCTTGTCGTCGTATCCGGCCGCCGGACGACCCCGGGCGCCATCGATCAGCGCCTGCGCGACCTGCTCGGGCGGCATGGCCGGGTGGCGCGACTTGATCAGCGCGGCGACGCCCGCCACCAGCGCGCCCGCCGGGCTGGTGCCCTTGGCCAGCTCGTAGCCGCCGGCTCGCCTGACGACCGGGACGTCCACTCCGGGCGCCGCGACGAGCACGGACAGGTTGTCGCTGCTGAACGTGGCGCCCCGGCCCTGTCTGTCGACGGCCGCCACTCCGATGACCCCGGGATATCCGGCGGGGAAGCTCCAGTAGGAGGTGCCCTTCTCCTTGGCGTAGCCGGTCTGCCCGTCGTTGCCCACGGCGGCGACCAGGACGACGCCCTTGCTCAGCGCGTAGGAGACCGCCTCCCGCTCGGACCTGACCGGTCCGTACGTCCCGATGGACATGGTGACGACCTGGGCGCCGTGGTTGGCGGCGTAGCGGAGGGCCCGGGCCAGCGGGCTCTCCGGCGCGCCCTCCGCCTCCCTCGGGGGGTCGAGGCTGTCGACCGGTGGATCCTCGGTCACGGCCACGGGCAACGACAGGATGCGCGACTCGGGCGCGACGCCGACCAGCCCCTTGCCGGCGCCGGAGCCGGCCACGAGCCCGGCCATGGCGGTGCCGTGCCTGCCGGGCCGCACCTCGCGGTCGAGGGAGGCCGAGCTCATGTCGGGGCCGAGGGTCACCCGGCCGCGCAACTCACTGACCTCGGCGTCGACGCCGCTGTCGATCACGGCCACGGTGACGCCCGCGCCCTTGGTGACGGTCCACGCCTGCTCGACGTTGAGCGCGTCGAGGACCCACTGCTGCCGCTCGCGTACGGGCTCGTCGATCGCGGGACCGGGCAGCAGGAAGGTCACGGCGGTCAGCACGCGCGCGACGACGGTCAGCACACGTTCCCCTGGGTGCACGGCGGAACCTTGGGCGGATCCGCGAGGAAGTAGGCGATCTGGTTGCCGATCGACTTGGCCGCCGGCCAGAGCTCGCTGTGCAGGATCTCCTCCTGCGGGACGGCGGCCCGGGTGCGCCCGTCGGCGTAGCCTCCGGTGGAGAAGACGATGTACGGCCCGGCGCCGACCCAGCCGGTGCGCTGGCGCTGGCTGTTGCCGAACCGCTCGGTCACCGTGCCGGGGAAGGCGACGGGCAGCACGCCGACCCGGTCGTCCTGGCTGAGCTGCTCGGTGGCCGAGAGCCTGGAGTCCTCGTCCTTGAGCACGGCCACCCCGACCGTGAAGACGAACGTCGACGTCTGGTCGACGTAGGTGGCGCGGAGCATGGTGACGCAGCCGTGGTCACCGAGGATGCCGCCCACCGAGGTGTCCACGGCGTCGCGGCACGCGGTCTCGGGAGCGATGCCGACGCGCCTGGCGTACTGCTGGGCCCGGTCGAGCCCGACGTACTTCACCTCTTCGGGAAAGACTCCCGTCGCCGGCCACGTCTGCCAGCGCCGGGCGATCTCCTCCTGCTTGTAGCGGTTCTGCTCGGCCCCGGTCAGCGGCCTCGACCTGGTCTCGGCGACCAGACCGGCGATGCCGACCAGCACGACGAGCGCCGACATGGCCAGCGCGGCCACCACCAGCAGCACGAACCAGCGGCGGTAGCGGACGCCCTGCTGGAGCGCCGCCGCCTCCGCGCGTTCGCGGACGGCCGTGCCGCGGCGGGAGGAGGCCGCCGGCCAGGCGCGCACACGCGAACCGCGGCCCGCGGGCGCACCGAGTGGATTTCTCCGTCCCGGTGTGGCTCCGGTGCCGCGTGGCAGCCCTGAGGTGGTCCTACGTGCCTTCACCACCGCCTCGTTCCCAGGCTCGGCTCGTGTCTATTTTGTCCCCCTAGGTACGCAGATCATGCGTCTTGAGGACCCTGGGCGCGGCGTACGCGCCTGACCAGGACATATATCAACATCAAGGATGCCAGCGCCCCGGTGCCGGCGGCCACGGCAATCGTGCCGTAGACCGTGACCCGGGTCTGGTCCCTGACCACGACCCTGATCGGGCCCGCGGAGCCGCCGCCGACCGGAGCCGACGGATCCTGCGCCTGCCTGCCCCGCGCGCGCTCGGTGTGCCCGGCCAGCCGGGCCGCCTCGGTCAGCGCCCTGGCCGCGTTGACCACGCCGAACCCGGTGCCCGTGTCGTAGCCGCCGGGTGGGCGGTCGGTGGCGCTGGCGGTCATGGCCTGCGCGACGAGCGCGGGCGACATTTCCGGATATTTTGCCTTAATGAGGGCGGCAACCCCGGAGACCAGCGCCGTAGCCTGCGACGTCCCCCTGCCGACCCAGTATTCGTCACCGGGCCCGGCCCCCATGATGTCGACCCCGGGAGCGGACACCAGCACCGACGAGTTCCAGTTGGAGAACGTCGCCCGCCGCAGCCGCCGGTCCGTCGCCCCCACCGACACCACCCCGGGGAAGGCCGCGGGATAGGAGTAGGGGGCCGACGCCGCGTGGCCCGGGCGGCGTGCCCCGTCATTGCCCGCGGCGGCCACCAGCACCACCCCCTTGGAGATCGCGTAGCGGATCGCGGACCGCTCCTCCCTGGTCGCCAGCTCCTTGGAGATCGACATGTTGATCACGTGGGCGCCCTGGTCGACCGCGTAGCGGATGCCCCTGGCCACCACGTCCTCGAAGCGCTCGGCGGAGTTGAAGTCCCGGAACCCCGGCTCCTCGTCCTCCAGGATCACGCGGACCGACAGCAGCCCGGCCCTGGGCGCGACGCCGATCACGCCGCGCCTGCCGCCGGGACCGTGGCCGTGCCCGGCGATCAGCGAGGCCATGTACGTGCCGTGCAGGCGGCGCGGCGCCACCCCAGGCGGATTGGCCCCCTCGGTGAAGTCCTCGCCGACGGTCACCGAGCCGTCCAGGTCGCGGTGGTGCGGGTCGACGCCGGAGTCGAGCACGGCCACCAGGACCCCCTCACCCTTGCTGGTCCGCCAGGCCTCGGGCAGCGCCAGCGTATCGAGCACCGGTTGCTGCCCCGCGCGCACGTCGTCGGCGAGGGCCGGGCCGCCGCCCAGCAGCACCGCACCGGCCACCGCCAGCGCGGCCGCGCGCCTCAGCACTGCCACTGCGCCGCCCCGCAGTCGGGCATCCGCGGCGTGCTCAGGTCGGCCAGGACCCGCTCGGAGATCTCGCTCGCGAAGGCGAAGATGGCCGGCCGCTGCTCCCCCGCGGCCCGCGCGGGCCGCCCGTCGACCTGCCCGGCCGTGGTCAGCACGAGGTAGGGGCCGGCCTGTCGTACGGTGCCGGCCTGGCGTACGGAAGGGGTGAAACGCTCGGAGAGCGTGCCCTTGAAGGCCAGCGGGAGCAGGCCGGGCACGGGTTCGCCGCCCTCGGGGAAGGCGGACTTGGCACGGGCGGCGCTCAGCTCGTCGGGCAGGGCGACGACGCCCACGGTGACGAGCACGCCCCGCAGGGCGTCGATGTAGGTGGCGCGGAGCACTCCCTTGCAGCCGGCCCGGCGCAGCGCCGCGGCGGCCCTGGAGTCGACCGCGCCGGCGCAGGCCGCCTGCGGCGAGATGCCGATCCTGCTGGCCCGCTCGCGCCCGCCCTGCTCGGCGGAGTAGGGCAGCGTGGCCGGGAAGACGCGCCCGGACGCCCAGGTGCGCCATCGCCCGGCCACCTCCCGCTCGGCGGCGGCGTGCAGCTCGGCTCCGGTCGGGCTCCTGGTCAGCTCGGTGACGGCCGCGCTCGTGGCGACCCCGGCGGCCACCGCGCAGACCATGGTCAGCACGGAGGCCACTACCAGGGGCGGCCAGGGGCGAGCGGTGTCCACGGCACCGACCTTAATGCGGGCGACCCGGTGACATCCTTGGAAACCGGGCGCCGGACCGTATCGGACTCAGTAGGACGGCAGGCTCGGGTCGACGGTCTTGACCCAGCTCAGCACGCCACCGCCGACGTGGACGGCGTCGGCGAACCCGGCGTTCTTGACGACGGCCAGCGCCTCGGCCGACCGCGCGCCGGACTTGCAGTGGAGCACGATCCGCTTGTTCTGCGGCAGCCTCTCCAGGGCGGAGCCGTTGAGGAACTCGCCCTTGGGGATCAGCGTGGCGCCCGGGATCGAGACGATCTCGTACTCGTTGGGCTCGCGGACGTCGACGAGGAAGATGTCCTCGCCGTCGTCCTGCATGGCCTTGAGCTCCAGGGCGGTGATCGTGGAGCCGCTGGCGGCCTCGGCGGCCTCGTCGGAGATGGCCCCGCAGAACGCCTCGTAGTCGTCGAGCAGCTCGGTGACCGTCGGGTTCTTGCCGCACAGCACGCACTCGGGGTCCTTGCGGACCTTGAGGTCGCGGTACTTCATCTCCAGGGCGTCATAGATCATCAGTCGCCCGACCAGCGGCTCGCCGATGCCGGTGAGCAGCTTGATGGCCTCGTTGACCTGGATGGAGCCGATCGACGCGCACAGCACGCCGAGCACGCCGCCCTCGGCGCACGACGGCACCATGCCGGGAGGCGGGGGCTCGGGGTAGAGGCAGCGGTAGCAGGGGCCGTGCTCGGCCCAGAACACGCTCGCCTGGCCGTCGAAGCGGTAGATCGAACCCCAGACGTACGGCTTGCCGAGCAGCACCGCGGCGTCGTTCACCATGTAGCGCGTGGCGAAGTTGTCGGTGCCGTCGACGATGAGGTCGTAGCCGGAGAAGATCTCCATGACGTTCTCGGTGGTCAGCGCCGTGTTGTGGACCACGACGTCGATCAGGGGGTTGATCTCGCGGACCGACGCGGCGGCGCTCTCGGCCTTGGGCCGGCCCACGTCGGACTGCCCGTGGATGACCTGGCGCTGCAGGTTGGACTCGTCGACGACGTCGAAGTCGATGACGCCGAGCGTGCCGACGCCCGCGGCCGCCAGGTAGAGCAGGCCGGGCGAGCCGAGACCGCCGGCGCCCACGCACAGCACCTTGGCGTTCTTCAGCCGCTTCTGCCCGGCCATCCCGACGTCGGGAATGATCAGGTGCCGCGAGTAGCGGCGCACTTCGTCAACGGTCAGCTCGGCGGCCGGCTCGACCAGCGGTGGCAACGACACTTCTACGCTCCCGTTTCAGGGGGACCTATCTCCCTGTGTGAAACCTAGCTGGCCAGCGGGGCATTCCCCAATCGCGTCTCAGCGATCAGACGGCGCGCCTCGAAGGCCACCACACCGGGCATCTCCATCATCGCCACATGCCCGGCTCTCGGCAGCAGCACCAGCCTGACCTGCCGGAACGTACGGCCGGCCTTGGCGGCCATGGCGGGCCGCACCAGCCGGTCATGCCTGCCGTGAATGATCAGGGTGGGCGCCTGGACCCTGGCCGCGTGGCTCCACAGGCTGTCGGCGCCGCGGCGGAAGTACTCGGCCACGATGCCCCGGGCCGACCCGAGCATGGCCGCGGCGGCGTAGGGCAGGTCGTCACGCCGGCGCAGCTCCTCGATCGCCTCGCGCAGGCGATCGGGGTGCACCGCCCGCGCGTTGGCCCAGACCATCGCGAAGCTGGCGTTGACGCGTTGCTCGGCGGAGACCAGGCGGAGCTTTCCGGTGACCCACTCCCCCAGCCACGGCGTCGCGGCGGCGGCCACGCGGAACGGGCCGTACCTCGGCAGCAGGTCGGGCAGCGCGGGCGAGACGAGCGTCAGCGAGCGGACCAGGTCGGGGCGGTCGGCGGCGACCTTGACGGAGACCGCGCCGCCCAGTGAGTTGCCGAACAGGTGGGCGGGGCCGGTGTGCTCCATCAGCTCGATCACGGCCCGGGCGTGGCCCGCGACGCTGTAGTCGCCGTCGGCGGCCGCGGGTGAGCGGCCGGCACCCGGCAGGTCGATGGCGTGACCGGTCACGACGTCCTTGAGCTCGTCCATCAGGTCGGTCCAGTTGGTGGCGGCCCCCGCCAGGCCGTGCACGAACACGGCCCGCTCCGGCGCGCCCTCGGGGGTCGATCTGACGTGCACCGAGCCCACCGTGCGTCCTGGCCAGTGCGGGATCGGCTCTGTTGCCATCGGTCCTCCTCGCTCCCCTGATGACAGCCACCTTGGACTATCACACTATCTCATATCGGACAAATCCACCTTTATTGGGACTTATGTAGATAAGGCGAGCGGGAGAGCGGTGGATTCACCGCACTCGACCGCCGCCTTGAAAACGGACAAATCATGCCATTTCATTTCATAAAAGGTTAACATTAGCAATGAGAGCGTTAGTCTATCGTAAAACACCCCTAGGGCCGTTTGTATTGCTCGTCCGCCGGAAATGAAAACGGTCGGATGGCGCATTAACTGTCATCCACGATATTTTCCGATCAGTCCGGAGAATATCGTGAACGGGGCAACCGATCCTTTAGGGGGGAATTCAATGCCCAAGTTCAAGAGTCTCATCGCGGGGCTTGCGGTCGGCACGGCCATGACCGGCGGAGTCATCAGCCTGGGCGCGCTGACCACCGCGTCGAGCGCTGCCGCCGGCACCACCGCCTCCACCGCCACGCCCACCGCCAGCTTCACCACGGGCTGCTGGCGTCGGCACTGCTGGGGTGGCTGGGGTGGCCACCGCGGCGGACACAAGCGTCACAAGGTCAAGGTCAAGGTGCACGTGTTCAACCACAACAACCTTGACACCGACAACGACAACGACAACGACGCTGACGCCCGCGCGCGCAACTTCAACCGCGGCGACAACGACAACGACAATGACAACGACAACGACAACGACAACGACAACCGCAACTACCCGCCGTACTACTACTACGGCACCGCGGCGCCCATCCAGCAGTAGCTGAGGCTCGCGACGCTCGCAGTCGGAGCGTCCGGTAGTAGAGGTGTGGGCAGGCGACCGGATCCCGGCCCGCCTGAGGTGCCGACCCGAAGCCGAGTGCCTGTGTTCTCCAGGAGAATCGTTCGCTAAGGCAACGCGATTGGACTGCGCGGACACAGGCATTCGGAAAAGGGCCGCACCGGTCTCCGTCCCCGAGAATGCGCCCTCAGAAATCACGGGGCCGTTCAAGGGAATTCACCGACGGAGCAGTTGTCAAAGAAGAATGCGCCTCCGGCGGATTATCGCCGGAGGCGCATTCTGCGTTTCCGGAATCACCGGCCAGGTGCTCCGGGCGCCAGGGCAGACGGGACCGTCCCCGCGCCGGGACAGACGGGACCGTGCCCCCGCTGGGGCACGGTCCGTACGCGACCTCAGGGCGGGTCTCAGGCCGATTTGCGAGCCTTGCGCTTGGGAGCGGCCTTCTCGGCCTCTTTCTCCTTCGCCCCCTTGGCTCCCTTGGTCGCCTTTCCAGCCTTGGCGGGCTCGCCCGAACGCTCTCGCTTGGCCGCCTCGACGCTGGCCCGCAGCGCGGCCATGAGGTCGACGGCCGGACCGCCCTCCTCCTCGGCCTCGGCGGGCGCCATGACCTCCTTGCCCGCCACCTTCGCCTCGATGACCTCCTGCAGCGCCTCGCGGTAGGAGTCGTGGTAGGCGGCCGGGTCGAAGTCGGACTCCATCGTGGCGATGAGCGACTCGGCCATCTTGAGCTCCTGCGGCCGCACCTCGATGTCCTCGTCGAGGAACTCGAAGTCCGGCCGGCGGATCTCGTCCGGCCAGAGCATGGTCTCCAGTACGAACACCCCGTCGCGCACCCGCAGTGTGGCCAGCGACTCGCGCTGGCGCAACGCCACCTTGACGACCGCGACCTGCCCCGAGCTCTCCAGCGCGTTCCGCAGCAGCACGTACGGCTTCGCGCCCTGGGCGTCGGGTTCGAGGTAGTAGGACTTGGCGAAGTAGATCGGGTCGATCTGATCGGCCGGCGCGAACTGCAGCACGTCGATGCGGCGCGAGGTGCTCAGCGGCAGGCCCTCGAAGTCCTCGTCGGTGAGCACCACGATCTCGCCGGTGGCCAGCTCGTAGCCCTTCGCGATGTCGGAGTAGGGGACCTCTTCGCCGTCCTTGGTGCAGACGCGCTTGTAGCGGATCCTGCCGCCGTCCGCACGGTGCACCTGATGGAAGCTGACGTCCTTCTGCTCGGTCGCGGAGAACAGCTTGACCGGGATCGTGACCAGCCCGAAGGAGATCGCACCCTTCCAGATGCTGCGCATGTGCACTCCTCAGCTGTAGCGGGCAGCTCGCCAATGGGCACATACCCGTCATGGGGCAAGCGATGCCATACCCGATCGCACCAATGCTGGCCGTACCTGGGCAACTACCCACGGATCGGGAAAGGTATGGCCTGGAGGTCAAATGGGACGGCATCCGGGCGCTCGTCCATCTCGACGACGGGCTGCGGGTGACGGGCCGCCACGGAGTGGACTACACGCGCCGTTACCCCGAAATTTCGGGGTTCGGGGTCAAGAACGCCATCCTCGACGGCGAGCTGGTCGCCCTGGACCGACGAGGCAGGCCCAGTTTCGAGCGCCTGCAACGGCGGATGCACCTGACGGACCCCGAACCGGCCATGCTGGAGCTGTACCCGATCACCTACCTGCCGTTCGACCTGCTCTACCTTGAGGGCACCGCACTGTTCGAACTGCCCTACCGCGACCGGCGCAGCCTCCTCGACGAGCTGGACATCGGCGCGCCGCCGTACTTTCCGGGAGATTCCGACCTGCTCGCGGCGACGCTCACGCAGGGGCTGGAAGGCGTGGTCGCCAAACGGCTCGACTCCCCCTACCGGTCGGGCACGCGCTCCCCCTGGTGGGTCAAGGTCAAGAACCTGAGCACCAGAGAGGTCGTGATCGGCGGCTGGAAACCCGGCAAGGGCCGCAGGTCGGGCGGCATCGGGTCGCTCGTCGTCGGTGTGTTCACCGGCGACGGGCTGACGTACGTCGGTCACGTGGGCACCGGCTTCACCGACGCCACACTCGACGAGCTGTACGCCGCGCTGAGCCCGCTGGAGATCCCCCGCAGCCCGTTCGCCAACGACGTGCCCTGGCGCAACCGCTGGGTTAGACCCGATCTCGTCGGGGAGGTGGCCTACACGATGTGGACCGACGAGCTGAGACTGCGCCATCCCGTATGGCGCGGGCTCCGCCCCGACCAGCTCCCCGCGGAGGTCGTCCTGTGAAGTGTCCGGAACCCGGCAGATGAGGAAGAAGGTCCCGGTCAGAGTCGACGGGCGCGAGCTCGTGCTGAGCAACCTCGACAAGGTGCTCTACCCGGCCGCCGGCTTCGCCAAGGCCGAGGTCATCGACTACTACAGCCGCGTGGCGCCGGTGCTGCTGCCGTACCTCGCCGGCCGGCCGCTGACCGTCAAGCGCTACCCCGACGGCGTCGACGGCCCCTCCTTCTTCGAGAAGAACGCCCCCGAGCACACCCCGGACTGGGTCAGGAGAGTCAGGCTCCCGGCGGTGGGCAGCACCAAGAACCGCGAGACCATCGACTACGCCGTCGTCGACGACCTGCCGACCCTCGTCTACTACGCCAACCTGGCGGCCCTGGAGCTGCACGTGCCGCAGTGGCGGGTCTCCGCCGACGGCGAGGCGCTGCCGCCCGACACGCTGGTGTTCGACCTCGATCCGGGCGCTCCCGCCACCGTCGTGGAGTGCTGCCGCGTCGCCGTCACGCTTCGCGAGGTGCTGCGCGCCGACGGGCTCACCGCCCGGCCGAAGACCAGCGGCAACAAGGGCATGCAACTGTACGCCGCGTGGGACGGCCGCGAGGAGGCGTCGGTGTACGCCAAGCGGCTCGCCCAGCTGCTGGAGAAGGAGCACCCCGAACAGGTCGTCAGCGTGATGGCCAAGAAGGCCCGTCCCGGCAAGGTGCTCATCGACTGGAGCCAGAACAACCCGGCCAAGACCACCGTCGCCCCCTACTCACTGCGGGCCCGGCACCACCCCACGGTGTCCACCCCGCTGCTGTGGAAGGAGGTCGAGAGCTGTGAGCACCCCGACGACCTGATCTTCACCGCGCCCGACGTACTCGCCAGAGTGGAAGAACACGGTGATCTTTTCGGCCAGGCGTAGGCTGGTGCCGTCCACACCTTGGAAGGGGACTTCACATGTCGGAGATGGACGTACGCGGGGACGACGGCCCCTTCGACGAGAGTGGGCTGTCCGTGGAGGCGCCGGAGGCCGACGTCGCCGAGCAGCGTCGTGAGGCCGACGCGGGCGACGAGCCGCACTGGTCTCTCCCGCTGGAGGCCGACCCCGCCGACGCGGCGGACCAGGAGCGGGTCGTAGAGCTCGACGATGACGACTATCGCTGAGGTCGCGCACGTAGGATGTCATCCGGCCCGCCGCCATACCTCTTGGAGACCCGCGTGACCGCTACCCCGGACGCCAAGCCCCGGGGCACCCGGCTGCCCCGACTCGCCCGCCGACGGCAGTTGCTCAGCGCCGCGCAGGAAGTGTTCGTCGAGAACGGCTACCACGCGGCCGCCATGGACGAGATCGCCGACCGGGCCGGGGTCAGCAAGCCCGTGCTCTACCAGCACTTCCCCGGCAAGCTGGAGCTCTACCTGGCCCTGCTCGACCTGCACGTCGACGACATGGTCAACCGCTGCCGTGAGGCGCTCGCCTCCACCAACGAGAACAAACTGCGGGTTCAGGCGACGTTCAGCGCGTTCTTCGACTTCGTCTCCACCCAGGGTGAGGCCTTCCGCCTGGTCTTCGAGTCAGACCTGCGCAACGTGGCCCCCGTACGCCAGCGGGTGGAGCGGTCCCTCAGCGAGTGCGCCGAGATGGTCAGCGCGGTGATCCAGGAGGACACCGGCTGCGCCAGTGACGAGGCCCACCTGCTGGGCGTGGGCCTGGTGGGCATGGCCGAGGTGAGCGCCCGCTACTGGGTCACCACCCACGGCTCCATCCCCAAGGACGCGGCCGAGCAGCTCATGGCCCGGCTCGCCTGGCGCGGCATCAGCGGTTTTCCGCGTACGGCATAACAGCGTTCGCTCGGGGCGATCAACGACCTTTTCCCCATCCCCAGCGACGACCATGGGGTATGTCCGGCCGTCCAGCGGAAGCTCCGTAGCCGCCGCGTCCACAGGCACGAAAGGGAGCATGATGGAAGTCAAGATCGGCGTACGATCCGTGCACCGCGAGCTCGTCGTCGAGACCGACCTCTCGGCCGACCAGGTCGAAGAGGAGATCCGCAACTCGCTCGCCGTCGATCGTGGCGTGTTCGCCCTCACCGACACCAAGGGCAGGCGAGTGCTGGTGCCCGTCGCCTCCCTCGGCTTCGTCGAGATCGGCGAGGACGAGTCCAGGCCCGTCGGCTTCGGCGGCACCCTCTAAGGCCCTCCAGCCGCCGGCTGCGGCGGCACCCTCTAGAGCCTTCCAGCCCGCCGTCAGCGGCGGCACCCTCCAAGGTCCTCCAGCCCGTCGGCTGCGGCCTGCCAGGCTTCTGCGGGCCCCGGCGTCATCCGAGCGGCGGGGAGCGGCTTGCCGGCCGCTCCCCGAGGCCGGTCAGGCGCGCTCGCCGGATCTTCCGAGAGCGCATCCGGGCGGACGCCGGTGCCTGTGGAGGTCGTGACGCCGTGGCTCACTCGTGGGGCAACTCGCGCTCCCCCTCCTCAGCACGACACGCGTGGTCCAGTGATTCGGCCCACATCTCGTCAACGAACCGTCATAGCGGCGCGAGGCCCTCATGTCTGGCACGCTACCGCCGTTCACGCCCTCGCGCCGCTCGATGGGCGACCGCACGATGGTCAGAGGCCGAGGGCGGCCATCCGCTTGTTGTGCTCCTCGGTCAGCCTGGCGAACATCCGCGAGATCTCCGCCTGGTCGTCGCTCTCGGCCTCGGCCAGCATCCGGGCCAGCTCGGGCCGGGCCGCGGCGACCCGCTGCCCCTGGCTGAGCGCCTCTCCCACGAGCCGCCTGGCCCACAGGGCGAGCCGGCCGGCGGCCACCGGGTCGGCCGCCAGCCCGGCCCGCACCCGTTCGACCGCGAACTCCGAGCGCCCCTCGTCGGCCAGCACCTCGTCGACCAGCTTCGCGATCGACGGGTCGAGCAGCCTGGCCGCCTCCCGGTAGAAGTCGAACGCGATGCCCTCGCCCACGTACGCCTTGACCAGCGCCTGCAGCCAGTCGGCCGGAGCGGTCTGGGCGTGCCAGGCGTCCAGGGCCTCGACGAACGGCGACATCGCCGCCTCGGGATCGGCCCCGAGCTCGACCAGCCGGTCGTGCAGCAGCCGGAAGTGTCTGTATTCGGCCACGGCCAGCTCGCTCAGCGCGGTCCGGTCGGCCAGCGAGGGGGCCAGCGAAGCCGCGTCCTCCGTCATGCGCGCATAGGCACTGAGCTCGGCATACGCCAGCACACCGAGCAGATCGACGACTCCAGGAGACTCCTTCATGGAAGGCAGCGTACTTCCCGGAATCTTCGGGAACATCCGTTAGCTCGGCCAGCGTTGTGGTATCGAGTACACTGATCTGTGAAAGTGCGACCGCACTGTGTTATTTCGGGGATTTTCCCCGATAACCCCCGCTCCCCGGGCTGCGGTCGCTGATGACGCGAGAGGGCTGGCTCTACCGCGAGGACCCAGGCACGGGGTTTGTTTTCCGCCCGTTGGTCCCGGCAGGCCCGCCTTCATTTGAGACTGAGGCAGGCCACGCTGACGACTTTCCGAGACCTCGGAGTCACACCAGAAATCGCCGATGCCCTCGAGACCGAGGGCATCACCACACCGTTCCCCATCCAGGAGATGGCACTCCCACTCGCCCTGGACGGTCAGGACCTGATCGGCCAAGCCCGCACCGGCACGGGCAAGACCTACGCGTTCGGCATCGCCATGCTCCAGAGCATCGGCAAGCCACGCAAGAACCGCAAGAAGCCACGCGGGCTGGTCGTCGTGCCGACCCGCGAGCTGGCCCACCAGGTGAGCGGAGACCTCGTCACCGCCGCGGGCAAGCTCGGCTCCCGCGTGCTGACCGTCTACGGCGGTCGCGCGTACGAGCCGCAGGTCGAGGCGCTCAAGGCCGGCGTCGACGTGATCGTCGGCACCCCCGGCCGGCTGCTCGACCTGGTCAAGCAGAAGCACCTCGACCTGAGCCAGATCACCTCGCTGGTGCTCGACGAGGCCGACCGCATGCTCGACCTGGGCTTCCTGCCGGACATCGAGCGCATCTTCAAGCTCATCCCCGAGCAGCGACAGACCATGCTGTTCTCGGCCACCATGCCGGGCGAGATCGTCGCGCTGTCGCGCAAATACCTCAACCGTCCCACCCATGTCCGAGCCGAGCACGGCAGCGACAGTGAGGGCGAGACCACTCCGCAGGTGCGCCAGATCGTCTGGCGTGCGCACCGGATGGACAAGATCGAGATCGTCGCCAGGCTGCTCCAGGCCGAGGGCCGCGGGCTCACCATGGTCTTCTGCGAGACCAAGCGGGCCTGCGACATGGTCTCCGAGCAGCTCGACGTCCGCGGCTTCGCGGTCGCGGCCGTCCACGGCGACCTCGGGCAGGGCCAGCGTGAGCAGGCCCTGCGCGCGTTCCGCAACGGCAAGATCGACGTGCTGGTGGCCACCGACGTGGCGGCCCGCGGCATCGACATCGACGACGTCACCCACGTGGTCAACTACGACTGCCCCGCCGACGACAAGGCCTACGTGCACCGCATCGGCCGCACCGGCCGAGCCGGCCGTACGGGCATCGCGGTCACGTTCGTCGAGTGGGAGGAGCTGACGCGGTGGAAGATGATCAATCAGATGCTCGGGCTCGACTTCGCCGAGCCTGAGGAGACCTACTCCACCTCGCCGCACGTCTACACCGAGCTCGACATCCCCGAGGGCACCAAGGGTGTCCTGCCGCACGCCAGCCGTTCACGGGCGGGTCTGTCGGCGGAGCGCATCGAGGACCTCGGCGAGACCGGCCGGACACGCACGCGCGGCGGCGGCCGTCGTCGTGAGGAACGCGAGGAGCGCCCCTCCCGCACGCCACGCCAGCGCCGTCGCACCCGCGGCGGAAAGCTAACCGAAGAGGGCACCTCGCCCGTCGAGACGCCGGAGGTCGAGCCCGTGGACAACCACTCGCGCTACGCCGACGAGACGCCCGCGATCATCTCCACCGGCGAGGTGGAGGCGGTGACCGCCGAGCCACGGCGTCGCACCCGCCGCTCCGCCGTCGCGGCCACCGCACCGGTCGCCGACGTCAGGCGCGAGCCGGCCACGATCGCCCAGCCCGTCGCCGAGCGCCAGTCCGCCGTCGCGGAGCGCCAGCCGGTCGCCGAGCGGGAGCCGGTCGCCGAGCGGGAGCCGGTCGCGGAGCGTCAGCCCGCCGCCGAGCGGGAGCCCGTCGCGGAGCGCCGGGCGGACCGGGAGCAGGTCGTGAGCCAGGACAAGGGGCACGAGCCCAGTTTCCTGTCCACGCCGCCGCCTCCGGCCCGCAAGGAGCCGGAGCGGATCATCCCGCCCAGCCCGTTCGCGGTGATCTTCCAGTCACCCGATCTGGCGACGGACGACGACGAGATCGCCCCGTCCGCCGCCACCGAGCGCAAGCAGCAGCGCCGCCAGCCTCGTGGCGGCAACGGCGGCGGCCCTGGACGCCGTCGCTCCGGCTGACAGCTTCACCGGGCAGCGCCGAGAGGCGTTGAACGTCACTGAGGAGGCGCGCACCGCGACCACGCGGTGCGCGCCTCGTCATGTCAGCTGGTGAACGCCCGCCTGATCTCCAGGGTGCGCAATCGTCACAACTCCCCCGAAGTCGCACCAGCGTACGGAGTTTGCCGGTGTCGAAGCGTTGACCTCTGGGTATTGTTGCCCCACGTGAGTACGCCGCGCTTCCTCAACCTGCCTCCTGGCGTCGAGCCACGGAAGATAGAGACGCCCCAGGGCACGTTCGCGGCCCTCGACGCGCTTCCGATGAGCGGGGTGGTCGAGCGCTGGACCGCCCTCCTGGTGCCCGGGCTCACCGGCAGCAAGGAAGACTTTCTCGCGATTCTGCAGACGCTGGTCCAGTCCGGCCGCCGGGTCGTCGCGATCGACCTGCGCGGCCAGTACGAGACTCCGGGCCCCGACGATCCGGCCGCCTACTCGTGCGCCGCGCTCGGCGCCGACATCGATCTGCTGGCCCAGGAGCTCGGCGACGGCGAGCCGATCCACCTGGTCGGGCACTCCTTCGGTGGGCTCGTGGCCCGCGAGGCGGTGATCGACGGCCGCACCAAGTTCGCCTCGTTCACGCTGATGAGCTCCGGCCCGGCCGCGATCGTCGGCCGGCGGGCCCGTCATGCCCGCCGCCTCATGGAGGAGATCCCGGAAAAGGGGCTCGAGTACGTCTGGCACGCCAGGTTCGAGCCGGAAGCCATGACCGCTGACGTGCCCGACGACATCCTCGCGTTCCTGCGCAAGCGCCTGCTGGCCAACTCACCCGTCGGCCTGGCGAGCATGTCCGAGCAGGTGCTGACGATGCGCGACCGGATCGACGAGCTGCGCCAGATCGAGGTGCCCACGCTGGTGCTCTACGGCGAACACGACGACGGCTGGCCCGCCGAGACGCAGTCGGAGATGGCCGCGGCCCTGGGCTCCGACTACACGGTGGTGCCCGGCGCGGCCCACTCACCGGCCGTGGAGGCTCCCGAGACGACCGCCGCGGCCCTGGTCAGGTTCTGGAACGAGGCCGAGAGCCGCTCTTTGGACAAACGGTCCAATGTAATGTAATCATCTACTTACTATGGCGAGCATCGAAGAGCTAGTCGTCCAGCCGCCGCAGAGCGCCACCTGGCAGGTCCACCTCGACCGCTCCATGTGGGTGGGCGGCGTCCGCGGCCTCCTGCTGCAGGCGCTGCACCCGCTGGCCATGCGCGGGGTCTGGCAGAACTCCAACTTCCAGGACGATCCGTTCGGCCGGCTGCGCCGCACCGCCGACTTCGTGGGCAGGGTGACGTTCGGCAGCCCCCAGGAGGCCGACGAGATCGGCAGGCGGGTCCGCGACATCCACCGGCGGCTGCGCGTCACCGACCCCGACACGGGCCGGGTCCACCGCGTGGACGACCCCGAGCTGTTGCTGTGGGTGCACTGCGCGGAGGTCTCGTCCTACCTGGAGGTGGCCAGGCGCGGCGGGCTCGGTCTCACCGAGCGCCAGGCCGACCGCTACCTGCGCGAGCAGCGCGCCAGCGCCACCTACGTCGGCCTGCACCTCGACGACGTGCCCGGCTCGTGCGCGGAGCTGGACGCCTATGTCAAGCAGGTACGGCCCAGCCTGCGCGTCACCGAGGAGGCCGCCTCGACCGTGCGGTTCCTGCTCTGGCCGCGGCTGCCCCAGGAGCTGCGGCTGCTGTCACCGGGCAAACCCGCCTACTTCCCGTTCGGCGCGCTCTGCTACTACACCCTGCCGGAGTGGGCCAGGCGGATGTACGGCGTGCTGCCCGAGGTGCCGCAGGCGACCGTGACGGCCGGGTTGAAGGCGTTCAGGCTCGGCCTCAACTCCCTGCCCGAGCACCTGCACGACCGCGCGTTCATGCCCTCCACCAGGGAGATGCTGCACGGCGCGCGGCAGCGCCTGGGCGCGGCCGGCTACGACGTCAGCAAGGGGCTCAAGGGGCTGACCGATCCGCGCCGCTGGCCGGCGGCACTCGCCGCCTGACCTGCCACTCCGAGCACGACGGCGCCGACCGTCTGACCGGGCCACTCCAAGCCGGTCGCGCCGGCCGGCTATCCCGGTCACTCCGAGCCCCGGTCGCGCCGACCCGCTGACCCGGTCACTCCGAGAGGTCGGCGAGGCCCTCCCAGGGGCGGCGCTCGGGCCCGGCGGCCAGCCCTTCGGGGCAGTGGCGGCGGAAATCGCACCAGGAGCAGATGGGCCCCGGGCTGGGGGCGAACCGGGCGTCGACCTCGGGCGGCACGTCGGCCGGCTGCGCCTGCGCCCGCCGATCGACGGGCCCGGCGGGACGCGCGGGCGCGCCCATCGCCTCACGGTAGTGCTCGTCGGCGGTGGCGGCCTCGGTCGCGATCTCCTCGGCGCGCCGCAGGTGGCGGCCGAGCGACTCGTCGGTGTGACGCCACTCGACGACCTCGCCCGTCGGCAGGTGGTGCAGCTCGACCGCGCGGCACGGGGTGCGCATCATCCGGGACGCCGCGATCGCGTAGACGGCCAGCGCGAGCGAGGCGCGCGCGTCGTCCTGGGTGAGCGGCCGCCGGCCGGTCTTGTAGTCGACCACCACCAGCTCGTCACCCCGCCGGTCGAGCCGGTCGATGCGCCCCGAGACCGCGATGACCTGGGTGCGGGTGGCGACGGTGCGCTCCACACCCACGGGATCGTCCGAGGGATCCAGTGTGGCGACATAGCCGGAGACGAGGTCGCGGGCCCGGCCGAGCCACCGGGAGGACTGCTCGGAGTCCTTGAACCCCTCGGTGATCCACCCGTTGGTGAGCAGGATGGCCGCCGTCAGCGGGGTGCGGCGTTCGTACGGCTCACGCCACCAGGCAGCCAGCGCGTTGTGCACGCTCGCGCCCACGCTGTTGTGGGCCCAGGCCGGCCCCTTCGACGGCTGCGGCCGGTCAAGGTAGGTGAACCGGTAGCGGCGGCGGCAGTCGAGCCAGGTGTTTAACCGCGACGGTGTGCAGGAGTAGAGCCGCCGCGGCATCCCTTCCAGCGGGAGCTGGTCGTACACCTAGTCGTCGCCCGGCGTGATCCTGATGCCCGCGACCCTGGTGCCGTCGGTGAGCGGCCCCTCGTCCTCGGTCTCGGTGCGGGTGAGCGAGCCAGAGACCCAGCCGTCGAAGTGGGGCTCCAGGTCGCCGACGGTGACCTCCTCGCCGTGCGCGGCCAGCACCCGGGTGTCGGTGGGCAGCGTGAAGAGGCGGCCACCGATCGAGGTGAGCTGGTCGGGCAGCGCGGGATACTCGCCGCCGATCTTGCCGGGGCCGTCGGCCTGGAGCGACTTGCCGGTGAACACGGCGCTGAGCCCCTCGCAGTAGAGCGAGACGCCGCCGGGCGTGATGCCAGGCGTCTCCATGACGTCGAGCTGCACGTCGGCCACGCCGAAGATGCCGTCGTCCTCCATGTCGATGTCGGGCCAGGTCTCCGACCAGGTCTCCCGCCAGAGCGGCTTGTCCTTGGGGTGCAGGGCGACCACCGCCTCGTCCCTGCTGGCCACCTCGATGGCCGCGCCCACATGGTCGGGCAGGCCGTGTGTGCAGATGACGGCGAGCACCTCTCGCTCACCGACCTGCTCCAGGATCTTGTCGGCGTCTCGCGCCGGGTCGATGACGATCACCTCGTCGTCGTCGCCCAGGATCCAGGTGTTGTTCTCGACCTTGTACTCGGTGCCGTCGATGTCGACGGTGCCCTCGGTCACCACTCGTTCGATACGCGCTGTCACGCCTCCGAACTCTAGCTCGTCTCCATGGCCGTGCGAATCGCGTTGCGGATGAGTCGTACCGGTTAGTCCTCGAGTTTCGGCGAGAACGCCCCGAAAGGCAGGTCGAGGTCGAGCTCGCGCAGGTCCAGCAGATCGAGCTCGCTGAGCGCGATGAGGCAGCCGGCCTCGGCGGGCCAGGCGATCGCCCACAGCCAGTTGCCCAGCGCCTCGCCCGCGTAGACGGCCCGGTCGGGCGCGCCCTCGACGCACCACAGCGGGCTGGGGTGGCCCAGCACTCCGATCTTGGCGTTCGGCGGCCCCGAGTCGAACCCCTCACCGGGATCGGGCCCGTCCACCCCCGCGAACGCCGCTCCCAGCCCGACGCCGGGCTCCTCGGCGATGATGAGCAGGTCGGCGGGGCCGGCGCTGATCGACGGCCCGCACAGCGCGACCACGGTGGCGACCGCTCCGGTGCGCTCGTCGCCCGCCTCGGAGAATCCGGTCACCAGCCAGCCGGTGGGCAACGGCCAGGGCAGCCAGACGGGCACCACCGCGCTCTTGCGCAGCGCCTCCACGGCCGCCGCGGACGGCGGCCAGGGCGGCCGGTAGGGCACGACATCACCATGCGTGTCACAACGCCATGCACTCGACCAGACATTCGGCCCATGAAGCGGGCCAAAGCAACGGGGACACGTCGGAGCCGCTCTCACAGCTACCCACGGTGCTTCCTGGAATATGGACCCGTCAAGGCCACATCTCGTTGTCTCGTCGTAATCTTGACCATGTGCGCGTAAATTGTGTCGGCGCCATCGTCGTCGACGGCTCCAGCAGGCTCCTCCTCGTCCGACGCGGCCGCCCACCGGGTGAGGGCCTCTGGTCGGTGCCCGGCGGCCGGGTGGAGCCCCAGGAGACCGACCGGGCCGCCGTGGAGCGCGAGATCCTGGAGGAGACCGGCCTGCGGGTCGCGGTGGGCTCCCTCGCCGGCACGGTCGAACGTCCGGGGCCGGGCGGGGTGACGTACGAGATCCGCGACTACCACGCCACCGTGACGGGCGGCGCGCTCGCCGCCGGAGACGACGCCGCGGACGCGCGCTGGTGCACGTCCGACGACCTGGCCCGGCTCCCGATCACCGATGGTCTCGTGGGTGACCTGACGGAGTGGGGCGTGCTCCCTCTCCGGTGACCCGCCGTCAGCGGCTGGAGGTCAGGGTGGAGGTCCACAGGATCAGGTGGTCGGCGCTGTAGGTCGTGCTCCGGCCCAGGGCGACGACCTCCGAGCCCGCCACCGTGACCGCCGCCAGCCACTGCATGCCGGGGCCCGCCAGGCGGTCCTTCGTCAGGTCCGAACGGTTCCAGGTGAGGCCGTCCTGCGAGATCCAGGCCGCGCTGTCACCGTTGTCCGGGGAGCCGTGCCAGCCGACCGCGACGAGCCCCTGGTCGGCGGAGGCGAGGTCGTAGACGGCCGCCGCCCCGTCCGCGGGGAGCCAGGCCGTGCGCCAGGTGACGCCGTCGTCGTCCGAGACCGCGGAGAACACCCGCCGCGACCCACGCTCCACCGCCGACCCGATGGCGACGAGCCGGTCCTGGTACGCCGCCACCTGGCGCAGGCCCGCGCCGGTGGCGCCGGGCGGCGCGACCCGCTTGCGGGCCTTCCAGTTGACGCCGTCCTCCGACACCCACACGACACCGCTCTCCTGGTCGCCCGAGCCGGCGCCGCCCACCGCGACGTATCCCGAGCCCGTGGCCGCCAGGTCGTGGATCCGGGCGCCGGAACCGCCCTGCGGCAGCTTCCTCGACCGGGTGAACTTCCGCAGGTCAGGGGTGAACCACAGGGCGGCCGCCGGGCCGGAGGAGTCTCTGTCCTCGCCGGCCAGCACGTAGCCCTCCGGGCCGGCGGCGACCACGCGGACGCCGAGATGGGGATGATCCTTCGGCAGGGCGAGGTCGCCGGACGAGGCCACCCGCTTCCAGGTGCGGCCGTCCGAGGAGGAGACCAGGAGCGGCTCGGTGACGCCGATGCCCGTCTGCGTGCTGCCGGCCGCCAGCCAGCCGCGGCGGCCGTACGCGACGTCGTCGAGGGTCTGCTGACGCGGACCGCCGAGGCTCATCGAGGTCCAGCTCTGCCAGTTGAGACTGGTCCAGATGCCCGCGTCGCCCGAGGCGGAGCCGACCGCGACGTACCTGCCGTCGTGGTGCGCCAGCCCGTTGGTCTCCCTGGCCATCCTCGACAGGCCGTCGACGCCCGCCAGCCCCACCTGGGAGACGCCGCCGCGCGCGGGGGCGGCCATCAGGACGAGCTGGTTGTCCACGTCCGCCGCCGCCCGGTCGCCGCCCGCGAACAGGGTGCCCGACTCCGTGATCGTGAAGCCGCGCAGCGTCGCCCCCGACAGGTCGCCGAGGTCGGCGCTCTTTTTCCAGGCGCGGCCGTCGGTGCTGGTCAGCACCGCGTATCGGCCGAGATTGACCTGGTTGACCGCCGCGATGCCGCCCTGGTGGCTGATCACCGACTCGATGCCGGGGCTCTCGCCGCCGAGCCCGCCGATCGAGCCGCACAGCGACCACTGCGCGCCCGTCGGCGAACAGTAGACGCGCACCTCGCCGCTGACCGTACGCTGGCGGGTCGGCACCAGCACGAACTGTTTGGCCAGCACGGCCAGCGTTCCGAGCCGCGGGGCCGCCTCGGGCAGTTGGAAGCCGGTCGCCTGCCAGGTGCGGCCGCCGTCGCCCGACCGGACGACGCGCGAGCCGGCGCCATCGGCGGGCTGCGCCACCGCGATCGCCGTGTCGCCCCTGGCCACGACCGCCTTCAGCTCCCGCACGTCCAGCCCGCGCGTCTCGACCCGCTGCCAGGAGCGCCCGTCCGCCGACTGCCACGCCGCCGGGCCGGTCCCGCCGTCCTCCAGCGTCGTACGTCCCACCGCCACGAACCCGGACCGGGTCCTGGCGATGTCGGCGATCAGGTCACCGGCGCGGAACGCCGACAGCCCGGCCTGCTCCACGGCCGTCCAGCTGAACCCGTCGGCGCTCGTCCACAGCCCGCGCTCGCCGCCCTGGCCGTCGCCGCCGCTGGCCAGCCAGAGCCCTTCGCCTCCCACCACCCGCTGGACGGTGGGCGTGGTCGCGCCCGTGACCTGGCCCAGCTGCCACGTCCTGCCGTTGTCCGGCGAGAACAGGAACAGCGGGCGCGGCGTCGGGCTCGTCGTGTCGCTGCCCACGGCCACCACGGCGGGGCCCACCGAGGTCATGTCGTTGAGCATCTGTACGGAGCCGTCGCCGGCCGACGGGACCGTGAACAGGTCGTCGCCGGACTGGCCGGTGCCCGCCTCCAGCCGCAGCCCGGCCTCCTCGGGAGTGGTCCACCGCCAGACCAGCACGCCTCCCGCGACGACCAGCGCCAGGGCCAGCAGGATGGCGAACGGCGCCGCGCCGCGCCGCCGCCGGCCCACGGGGCTCGCCCGTCGGACCGCCGCCGGGGCCGGGCCTCGGTGATGCCTGCCGCTGGCCCCGGAGCGGGTCGGGCCCGTGGCGACCAGCAGGTCAGGCCGCGTGGGCCGTCCCCCCGGTGGCCGCCCCACCCGCCGGACAGCCTGATCCTCGCCGTCCTGGTCCTCGCTGTGCCGGTCCTCGCTGTGCCGGTCCTCGCTGTGCCGGTCCTCGCTGTGCCGGTCCTCGCCGTGCTGGTCCTCGCCGGCGACGTGCTCGGGCTCAGCGGCAGGACGTACGGCCTCTTCGCCGTGCTCCCCGGCCCCGGAGCGCACGGGGTCATCGACGTCGGGGCGGGGTGCCGGATCGGGCTCCTGTCCCGCCTTTTCGGCGCCCGGCTCGAACCAGGATCGCGGCACCACGCCGGGAGGGAGGCTGATGGACTCGGGTCTCGGCCGATCGATGTACGGCCTGACGGCGTCCGGCTGACGGGCCTCGGACTGATCATCGTCGGGGTGGGTGGCGTCGGGACGGTCGGATGGGGGGTGATCCGTACGCGATGTCTCCGATGGGGGGCGGGGTGGGCCGGAGGCGACCAGTTTGTCGGGGCGGTTCACCTGGCGCCGGGGGTGGCGCCGCTGCTCGGTCTCGGGTTCGGCCGTCGGGGAGCTGTACGGCCTGCGTCCTCTCGGAGGTTCCGCGGGCTCGTCATCGTCCGGAGTGGGCGAGGAGAAGGGCGGCAGACCCCAGGGAGAGGCCAGGGGTAAGCCTCTGGCCCGGTCGTCGGTGGGCCCGGGCGGCGAGTGCCGGATCCGGGGCTCGTGAGGAGACGGCGACGCGCCCTGGCCGTGCGACTCCGAGGCGGGTGTGCCTTCGTCGGAACGCGGGTCGTCGTCATCCGGCAGTCGCCGTGGCGGGTCGCTGGGGCCGGAGGCCACGCGGCGCACCTCCTAGTCGCGCTTGTCGAGCGGGTCCAACCTGGTCAACCGGGCAATGACCGAGCCCTCCCAAAGGCCGCTGGGACCGTTCCAGGGGTGCTCGTTCAGTTGATGTGCCTGTTTCAGGCTCCATGCACCAACAGCATGGAATATCGGCACGCGTCTACTCGTACCCCGTCGAACAGAGATGATCACCTCCGCCATCCTCGCCACCCCCACAGGATCCAGATCAGCATGCCTGGGCCGGAATGGCGAGACCTCTCTAGCGAGATTCCCGGAACCCCGGCACCGTTTATCCGGAAATAGTGCCGATCGACCGTTTTTTGGCCAGATAGAGCACCCCAACCGTGAAGACGCCCAGCTGCACCACGGTCCCCACCAGCGACTGCCACGGCACCTCCCCCTGCTGCAACGCCTCCTCCAGCCTGCCGGCGGCGGCGCTGAGCCCGAAGGCCACCATGTTGTTGACCACGTGCAGCCCGATCGCGGCCTCCAGCCCCCCGGTCCGCACCGCGAGCCACCCCATGACCACCCCGAAGCTGAACACGTCGATCAGCCCCACCCACGTGTATCCGTGCAACGACGCGAAGATCCCGGCCCCGATCAGAATTCCCCACGCCGGATTGCGCAGATGCGCCCCGAACGCCTGCAACACCCATCCACGGAAGAGATACTCCTCGGCCGCCGCCTGGACCGGCACCAGCAGCACCATGGCGACGAGCGCGGGCAGGAAGGCGCCCCAGCCGACCCACCCGAACAAGTCGGAGGTCTCCGCTCCCGTCAGGCTGAGCGCGATCACCTGCGCCGTCTGCCCGAGCGCGAGGGCCAGCACCCCCAGCGCGGCGAAGCGCAGCACCCACGCCCATCTCAGCCGCCCGGCGACCGAGGACAGAGTCCCGGGCCGGCGCCGCTGCACCAGCGCGACCGTACCGAAGACCAGCGGCAGGACGAGCGCGATCGACAGCAGCAACACCACCAGCTCGAAGACCGGATCGCCGAAGTAGCTGCCGGGCCGCATCGGCGAGGAGACGCCCAGGAGCGTCGCGACCACCACTCCCCCGAACACCACGAATACACCGACCAGCAGGAACCCGCCGGCCAGGATGATCGTGCCGACGATCTGCCGCCACAGGCGGGTGTCAGGGGTCCGGGCGAGCTGGTCGTACCTGGCGCCGCGCGGGATCGGCAGGAACCAGGGCGTGGGCCGCGGCGCCGGCGGATAGGGATAGGCGGGCCCTTCCGGCGGCCGAGGGCCGGACGGAAACTGGGGTCCTGGGTTCTCCTGCATCTTTACATTGTGTCCACCTGATGCGCATTAGTTCACAGACGGACCGGCCATTTGAGCGGATGCTCGGGGAGGTACACATCTCGACCCTGGGAGCAATCCAATGTCAAGGCTGGGACCTGTCATCACCCTGGCGGCCGGAGCCGTGCTCGCCGCCGGGCTCGGTGTCGCCAGCACCACCGCGACACCCGCGGCGGACCCCACCGCCGCCACCGGCACCGCGCCCGAAACCGCGCCCGAAACCGCGGGCGAGCCCGCCGAGAACCCCGCGACCAGCGGCGACGCGACGCCGCCCGCCGGGGAGCCGTCCGCGAGCGCCAAGCCCACCCCGACCGAGACGACCGCGACGAAGATCGACTACGCGGGCCGCGTCCCCGGCAACGGCGGCCTCATCGCGATCTCCATCCGCGGCGGCAAGGCCATCGGCTACTTCTGTGACGGCAGGACGGAGGCCTGGTTCAAGGGCACCGCCGGGGCCGGCAAGGTCGGCCTCGAAGGCTTCGGCGGCGCCGAGGCCGGGGCGACGCTCGGCGGCGGCAAGGCCAAGGGCTGGCTGAAGGTCGGCGGCAAGAAGTGGAACTTCGACGCCCCGACGGTCAAGAAGCCCTCCGGCCTCTACCGCGCGACCGCGCAGGTCAGGGGTGCCAGGATCCGCGCGGGCTGGATCATGCTGGCCCGGCCGCAGGGCGGCTTCACGCAGGTGGGCACCGCCTTCGTGGACGAGAGGCAACTGGACGTCCCCGAGCTGAACAGCGAGCAACCCACCGCCCCCGTGACCGTCGACCAGGCCACCCTCTACCCCAAGGACGTCGACGGCTTCATCCAGGAGATGCGATGACCACCACCACGCGGCAGCCCTCTCACAGCCTCACCCCGCTGGTCGTGCCGTTGCTGGCCGGCGGCCTGGTGATGATCGCGCTCGGCGTCTACGGGAGGGTCCACACGCCCACCGGGTTCGCGGTGGGCCCCGCGGGCTTCTCCGCCGCGCTCCCGATGAAGGCCTGGCTGACCACTGGCGCCTTCGTGCTGGCGTTCGTCCAGGTGGTCTCCGCCCTGTCGATGTGGGGCAGGCTCGGGATCTCCATCCCGCCCGCCGTACACCGCTGGTCGGGCCGGCTGGCCTTCCTGCTCACCATCCCCGTCGCGTTCCACTGTCTGTACGCCCTGGGCCTGCAGTACGACGTGCCCCGGGTGCTCGCGCACTCGCTGCTCGGCTGCTTCTTCTACGGGGTGCTGACCGCCAAGCTGCTCGCCCTGCCCAAGCGCGGCCTGCCGGGCTGGTCGCTGCCCGTGCTGGGCGGGCTCACGTTCACCCTGCTCGTCGGGCTCTGGCTGACCTCGTCGTTCTGGTTCTTCACCACGATCGGGCTGAAGATCTAACCCTCGGGGCTGAACGTCCTGGTGCGGGCCAGCCCGGCGGCCCGCCCCTTGGCCGCGATGACGAGCGCCATCTTGCGTGAGGCCTCGTCGATCATCTCGTCGCCCAGCATGACCGCGCCGCGCTTCTCCACCGTCGTGTAGTACTCGTACGCCTCGAGGATGAGCTCGGCGTGGTCGTAGTCCTCCTGGCCGGGTGAGAACACCTCGTTGGCCGCGTCCACCTGCAGCGGGTGGAGCACCCACTTGCCGTCGAAGCCGAGCGCGGCGGCTCGCCGGGCCACCCGCCTGAACCCGTCGACGTCCTTGATCTGCAGGTAGGGCCCGTCGACGACCTGGAGGTCGTGCATCCGGGCCGCCATGAGCAGCCGCATCAGGATGTAGTGGTAGGCGTCGCCCTCGGTGTAGCCGGGCGGCTGCTCCCCCACGACCAGGGTCCGCATGTTGACCGACGCCATGAAGTCGGCGGGGCCGAACACCAACGCCTCCATCCGGCGGGACGCCCCGGCGATCGCGTCGACGTTGACCAGGCCGCGGGCGTTCTCGATCTGCGCCTCGACGCCGATGCGACCGACCTCGAAGCCCATCGTCCGCTCGATCTGGGTGAGCAGGGTGTCGAGCCAGACGATCTCGGTGGAGTCCTGGACCTTGGGCAGGATCAGGCAGTCGAGGTGCGCGCCCGCGCCCTCCACGACCTCGATCACGTCGCGGTAGGTCCACTGCGTGGACAGGTCGTTGACCCGGACCACGCGGGTCTTGCCGGTCCAGTCGCCCTCGCGCAGCGCGGTCACGACGTTCTTGCGCGCCTCCTCCTTGGCCATCGGCGCGACGGAGTCCTCCAGGTCGAGGAAGACCTCGTCGACGGGCAGGCCCTGGGCCTTCTCCAGGAAGCGGGGGTTGCTGCCGGGCACCGCGAGCACAGAACGACGAGAGCGCATGCGCACACGTTAACGGGGACGCTCCACAGCTTTCGGGCCGGGGTTACAGTCGTTGCTGTGAGCGACAACACCGTGGCCATCGAGGAGGGCGCCAAGAAGTCGGGCATCCTCTGGCTCACCCTCGACCGTCCACGCCTGGCCTGGCACGCCTGGCACGACGGCGGCATCTACCTCGTCACCGGGGGTGGCGAGCAGGTCCTGCCGGGGCTCGACGCCCTCGACCGGGTGCGCGTGACGCTGCGCAGCAAGGACAACGGCGCCCGGCTGGTGGAGTTCGAGGCCGCGGTCCGGGTGGTCGACCAGGCCGCCGAGCCCGACGCCGTCGCCGCGCTGGCCAAGGAGCGCCTCAACGCTCCCGACAGCGTCCACCTGACCGACCGGTGGGCGCGGGAGTCCACGGTGCTACGCCTCACGCCCACAGCCTGAAGTCGCCCACAGCCTGAAGCGCCCGCAACCTGAGCATCCGCTCTGGCCACCCGCTCTGGCCACCCGCTCTGGGCGCCGGCTCTGAGCGGCCACGGGTCTCAGGTCACGCGCACCGGCTCGGCCACCCCCGGCGCCGGTGAGCGGCGGGCCGAGGCGGTCTGCGCCAGCAGGGCGCCCGACAGGACGATCAGGCCGCCGATGACCTGGAAGACGCCCAGCGTCTCGCCCACCAGCGCCCAGGCGACCAGCGCGCCGCCGATGACCTCCAGCGACGCCACCGTGGCCCCGACCGCCGCCGACAGCCGCCGCACCGCGTTGACGCCCAGGATGTACGCCGTCACGGTGGCGATCAGCACCATCCACAGGTACGCCCCCAGCACCGGCAGCGTGACCCCGCCCTGCGGCGCGGCCGAGACGGTGAACGACTCCCACGGGATGCCCCACGGCCGGGCGAACGGGACGAGCACCACGGCCGCTCCGATCATGCCCCAGGCGATCAGCCCCAGCGGGTCGATATCGTCCCCGAAGCTATCGCTCATCAGGAAATATCCGGCGCAGCACGCCCCGGCCACCAGGCCCAGCAGCAGGCCGAGCCCGTCCAGCCGGAGCCCGTCCCACGCCTCCACGACGATGCCCAGCCCCGCCACGGCCACCACGGCCCCGAGGTAGGCGGCGCGGGCCAGCCTGACGCCCCGGACGAACCGCACCCAGATGACCACCATCACCGGCGCCATGTACTCCAGCAGCAGCACGATTCCCACCGGCAGCCGGGTGATGGCCACGAAGTACAGCGACTGCACTCCGGCCACGGCCACGATCGCGTACAGCGCGAAGAACGGCAGCCGGGAGCGGGGGATCCGCAGCGCGGCGGGTCGCAGCACGGCGAGGACGGCGAACAACAGCAACCCGGCGCCCGCCATACGGCACCACACGGCCTCGATCGGGGTCAGGCCGCCCTCGATGAGGTACTTTCCCATCGGTCCGGAGAAGGCGAAACAGGACGCTGAGACCAGCGCGAAGGCGAGACCGGCATTCCGCATGCCGCACCATCCAGAGTAAGTACCGTTAGCAACGCATGATCCTGACACGTAGGGCGTTCCAGGCGCAACGCCGCGCCACTGTTAGCCTGCTCACGTGAAGATCTTCGCGGCCCGCCTGGCCGGGACCTCGGTCTTCGACCCCGCGGGCGACCAGATCGGCCGCATCCGGGACGTCGTCGTCGGCCTGCGCGGCTCCCGTCCGCCAAGTGTCCACGGCATGGTCGTCGAGGTGCAGCCACGCCGCCGCGTCTTCCTGCCCATCACCCGCGTGCGCGGCATCGAGGCGGGCGCCGTGATCTTCACCGGCAAGCTCAACGTCCGCAGGTTCGAGAAGCGGACCACCGAGACGCTCGTCGTCGGCGAGATGCTCGACCTCGCCGTGACCGTCGGCGGCCAGCAGATGACCGTCTACGACGTGGCGATGGAGGAGACGAAGACCTCGACCTGGGAGATCACCAGCGTGGCCGTCTACCGAGGCAGGCGGCGCCGCGAGGCCAGGGTCGTCGACTGGGGCGAGGTGGCCGGCTTCGACGTGCTGCAGAAGGACCAGGGCACCGCCGGGCTGATCGCCTCCTTCGAGTCCATGCGCGCCGCCGACCTGGCCAGCGCCCTGCACGAGCTGTCCGGCAAGCGGCGGCTCGAGGTCGCCCGCGCGCTCGACGACGACCGGCTCGCCGACGTGCTGGAGGAGATGCCGCCCCGCGACCAGATCGGCATCCTCAGCACGCTGGAGCCCGAGCGGGCGGCCGACGTCCTGGAGGAGATGGGCCCCGACGACGCCGCCGACCTGCTGCACGACCTGCCTCCCGAGGAGGCGGCCCGGCTGCTCGCGCTGATGGAGCCGGGCGAGGCGGCCCCCGTGCGGCGGCTGCTCACCTACCCCCAGGACACCGCCGGCGGCATGATGACCAGCGAGCCCGTGATCCTGCCCCCGACCGCCACGGTCGCCGAGGCCCTCGCGAACATCCGGCTCAAGGACCTCACCCCGGCCATCGCCGCCCAGGTCTACGTGACACGACCGCCCACCGAGACCCCGACCGGGGCCTACCTGGGCGTGAGCCACTTCCAGCGGCTGCTGCGCGACCCGCCCTCCACCCTCCTGGGGGCCGCGCTCGACCCT
The DNA here is from genome assembly GCF_059358955.1 of Nonomuraea sp. CX421. Lineage (NCBI taxonomy): Bacteria > Bacillati > Actinomycetota > Actinomycetes > Streptosporangiales > Streptosporangiaceae > Nonomuraea > Nonomuraea sp. CX421. The sequence continues at coordinate 74,265 of NZ_JCADBK010000007.1, forward strand.
TCGATCGACCCCATCAGGCCGGAGCTCAGGCTGCCCGACGTGGCCGCCTACCTGGCCAACTACAACCTCGTGGCGGCTCCGGTCGTCGACGAGCTGGGCAGGCTGGTCGGCGCGGTGACGGTCGACGACGTGCTCGACCACATGCTGCCGAAGGACTGGCGCGAAAGGCTGCACCCGTGACCAGCACCGACCGTCTCGACCAGCCCCGCGATCTACGCCGCACACTGCGCCCGCGCTACGACCAGGAGACCTTCGGCCGGCTCGCCGAGCAGATCGCCCGGTTCCTCGGCACCGCCAGGTTCCTCGTCTACATGACGGTCTTCGTCGGGATCTGGGGGATCTGGAACGTCTTCGCCCCAGAACTTCTGCGGTTCGACCCCTATCCGTTCATCTTCCTCACGCTCATGCTGTCGCTGCAGGCCTCGTACGCCGCACCGCTCATCCTGCTGGCGCAGAACCGCCAGGCCGACAGGGACCGCGTCCAGTACGAGCAGGACCGCGAGGCGGCCGAGCGCAACCAGGCGGAGATCGAGTATCTGACCCGCGAGATCGCCGGGCTGCGGATGGCCCTGAGCGAGGTGGCCACCCGCGACTATCTGCACTCCGAGGTGCAGCGGCTGCTGGAGGAGCTCAGGGAGCGCCGGTGAGGTCGAGCGCCGCCAGCTTGGCCAGCATCACGCGCACCTGCTCGATCTCGCCGGGGGCGAGCAGGTCGAGGAACTGGCTCCTGATGCCCCCCAGATAGGTGGGAGTCGCCTGGGCCAGCCGGGCGGCGCCGGTGTCGGTGAGCACGGCGTAGAGACCGCGCGCGTCGCTCGCGCACGCCTCGCGCTCCACCAGCCCGTCACGCTGCAGCCGGTCGATCAGCCTCGTCAGGCCGCTGCGGGACAGCAGCACCCTGCCCGCCAGGTCGTTCATCCGCAGCCGCCGCTCGGGCGCCTCCGCGAGCTGGAGCAGCACGTCGTAGGAGGCCAGGGCGAGGTCGTGGGCGACGAGCAGCTCCGCCTCAAGATGGCGGGTGACCCGCATCTGGGCTCGCTGCAGCATCCGCCAGACCGTCAGCTCCTCGGCGGTGAGGCTCTCGTCGTGCAGAAGAGTCACGGAGTAACCTTAGAACGTTGCACGGACACCCAAACAGCTTGGATTAACCGTGCCGGGGCACTGGTTCATACCATGGAGGGGCATCCTCACTGGCGTGCAGCGCCTGTCCTACATAGACGACAAAGGAGGGACGGCACTCCCTCGTGCCGAGACTTCGATGGCACCAACCCAGGAACAGGTGACGGCAGCGCTCGCCACCGTCATCGACCCCGAGATCCGTCGCCCGATCACCGATCTCGGCATGGTCAAGAGCATCGACATCGCCCCCGACGGAGTCGTACGCGTCGGCGTCTACCTCACCGTCGCCGGCTGCCCGATGAAGGACACCATCCGCCGCGACGTCACCGCCTCGATCACCGCCCTCGACGGTGTCACAGGCGTCGAGATCGAGCTCGACGTCATGAGCACCGAGCAACGCAAGACCCTGCAGACCAAGCTCCGCGGCGACCGGGGGCCCGAGAAGGAGATCCCCTTCAACCAGCCGGGCTCGCTGACCCGGGTCTTCGCGGTGGCCAGCGGCAAGGGCGGCGTCGGCAAGTCGTCCGTGACGGTCAACCTGGCCGCCGCCATGGCCGCGGGCGGCCTCAAGGTCGGCATCGTCGACGCCGACATCTACGGCCACAGCATCCCGCGCATGCTGGGCGCCTCCGACCGGCCGACCAAGGTCGAGGACATGATCATGCCGCCGGTGGCGCATGACATCAAGGTCATCTCGGTCGGCATGTTCAAGCCCGAGGGCAACAGCGCGGTGGTGTGGCGCGGGCCGATGCTCGACCGGGCGCTCCACCAGTTCCTCGCCGACGTCTACTGGGGCGATCTCGACGTCCTCCTGCTCGACCTGCCTCCGGGCACCGGCGACATCGCCATCTCGGTGGCCCAGCGCCTTCCGTCGGCCGAGATCCTCGTCGTGACCACGCCGCAGATGGCCGCCGCCGAGGTGGCCGAGCGGGCGGGTTCGATCGCGGCCCAGACGCACCAGCAGATCGCCGGCGTCATCGAGAACATGGCGTGGCTGCCCTGCCCCCACTGCGACGAGCGCATCTCGGTCTTCGGCGAGGGCGGTGGCCAGACGGTCGCCGACGCGCTCACCCGCACCCTCGGCACCCGGGTGCCGCTGCTCGGTCAGGTCCCGATCGACCTGCGGCTGCGCGAGGGCGGCGACGAGGGCAAGCCGCTCGTGCTGACCGATCCCGACTCTCCCGCCGCCGCCGAGCTCCGCTCGATCGCGGCGGCTCTGAGCAAGCGCTCGTCCAGCATCAAGGGCCTGCAGCTGGGTCTGTCGCCCAACCGCTGACGCCCTTTCGCTTCGGGCCCGCTCGTCCGCGAGCGGGCCCGCCGTGTTTCGCGGGCGTCAGGTCGCCTCGGAGTCGTACGGCGGGATCTCGCCATAGCCCAACGGGTCGACCGGCTCCGCCTCCGCGACGTAGGCCGCCGTAGCGGGCTCCAGCTCCCGAGGCCTGCCGTTCCAGTCCTTCTCCACGTCGTCCAGGAGGTGCTTGCGGACGAAGGTGCGCGGATTGAGGTCGGCGGGGTCGAAGTTGGAGAGCTCCGGCGGCAGCCCGGCACGCAGGTCCTCGCGCGCGTTGTTGGCCATCCGGCGCAGGTTGCGCAGCGTCTCGCCCGCCTGTGACGCCACCTGGGGCAGCTTATCCGGACCGAAGACGAGCAGCGCGATGACGATCAGCGCTCCGATCTCCATCCAGCCGAGTCCGAACACGGTGAGCTCCTACCGCAGTGAAATAGCTCCGAGGACGACCCCGGTCAAATCCCAGACTAAGGGCTAGCCGGGACAGCTCGGGCGCCCACCCACGCTGACGATCCCAAACCTGGACAGCTCCGTCCAGGGCGGTGACCCGTCGCGCATCCGGATCAGGACGGTGTGGCGACGGGTTCGTCGTCGGCCGTCACGGTCAGAGTGGCGGTGCGCTCCTCGCCGTTGCGCAGGTACTTGACGGTGATCTGGGAGCCGGGGGCCTTGCTGCGGATCAGCGCGATGAGCTCGTTGCCGTCCTGCAGGCGGAGCCCGTCGATCTCCATCAGCACGTCGCCCTCCTTGAGGCCTGCCTTGGCCGCCGGCCCGTTGGCGTCGACCGGCTGCCGGCCGTCGACCCGGTCGGTGGTGATGCGGACGCCCTCGCCCTTGTAGTCGCGGTCCAGCACGATGCCGATCTTGGGGCGCTTGGCCTTGCCGGTGCTGACGAGCTCCTCGGCGACGCGGCGAGCCTGGTTGACCGGGATCGCGAACCCGAGGCCGATGCTGCCGCTCTGGCTGCCGAGTGAGCGGCTCAACGTGGCGATCGCGGAGTTGACCCCCACGACCTCGCCCTTGCCGTTGACCAGGGGTCCGCCCGAGTTGCCGGGGTTGATGGCGGCGTCGGTCTGGATGGCGCTGATGTAGGCGGGCTCCTCGGCGGACGTGCCGCTCTCGTCTCCGGCGATGACCGGGCGGTTGAGGGAGCTGACGATGCCCGTGGTGACCGTGCCGGACAGGCCCAGCGGCGAGCCGACCGCGATGACCGGGTCGCCGACGACCACCTGGTCGGAGTTGCCCAGGGTGATCTCGGGGGTGCCGAACGTCTCCTCCGGCTTGACCACCGCCAGGTCGGAGCCGGGGTCACGGCCCACGATGCGGGCGGTCGTGGTCTTGCGGTTGTTGAACATGATCCGGATCTCGCCGCCCTTGGCGGCCATGGCGACCACGTGGTTGTTGGTGACCACGTAGCCGTTCTTGATCAGGAAGCCGGAGCCGGTCGCGCCCTCGGTGTTGCTGCCGTTGCCGACCTCCAGCGAGACGACGCTGGGCAGCACGCGCGACGCCACGCCGGCCACCGAGTCGGGAGGCCGGTTGACGGCGCCGCTGGGAGCTGGACCGAGGCTGTAGGACGGGTCGGTGCCGTCGCCGCTCCTGGTCAGCAGGTAGGTGCCGACGCTGCCGAGCAAGGAGGCCAGCAAGGCGATGACGACGGCCAGGACGACCATCAGACTGACGCTCGGGCCGCGCCTGGCCGTGGCCGCGCCCGGTGACCCGGGCGGCGGCGCCCACCCCTGCCCCATCCCGAGCGCGCCGCGCGGAGGCGGCGGGGGCACCTCGCCGCCGTAGGGAGGCGGGCCGGCCGAGGTGCCGAAGAAGGGGCTCTCGTAGGCGCGCGTCGACTGCGGGCCCGACGGGTCTCCGAAGCCGCCCTGAGCGGGCTGCGGGCCGGACGGGTCACCGAGAGGCCCCTGCGCGGACTGCGGACCGGGCTGGGAACCGGACTGCGGGCCCGACGGCTCACCGTGGGAGGCGGTCATGTACGGCCGGTCGGGCGGGCCGTACATCTCCGTGCCGGCGGAACGACCTGACGGATCGCTCCAGAGACCGAACGAGCTCGTCTCGGATCCCCAACCGGGCTGTTCCGGATGCTCATCAGCGGGCAGGAACTCCGGTCGCCCCTGTGAGCCGGGGAAGTCCGACGGTGTGCGTCCTTCGTTGGGGCGCGTCTCGTCGGTCATCTAACTCTCACCACTCCTTGCTCGGACACCGCAATCCTGGCGCGATCGGCATACGAGGGTCGTAAAGCAATTGTCAAGGATGCCCCCAGAAAGTGGGCACACCTGACAAAACCCGAACCCAGATCGTATGCCCCCGTCACCGCCGACTACGCCAACCGAGTATCCCAGCTCACCGGGCCAAGGTCAGGGTGTGGGCATCGGCGGCGTGGTGACCTGCGGGGTCGCGGGCCGGTGCTGGTTGAAGAGCTCGACCGGCGGGCTGGGGGTGGTCTGCCCCACTCCCGAGGCGGCGAAGAACGTGCCGAGGGCGACGGCCGCCGAGACCACGCCCACGGCGACGTAGGTCGAGCGCCGTCTAGCTCCACGGCCAGGGCCGGAAGCGCCGCCGGTCGCGTCCCTGCGCGGGCGGTTGTCCAGCGGGGCGATGCTGTAGGGGCCCGGGATGGGCACCCCGCCGAACGTCCGGGTAGGGAAAGGCCGCTCCCGGGGCGGCAGCGGGCCGCCCGGCTCCGACATCCGCAACAGCGACATGGTGAGATCGGCCGGCATGACCATGTCGTCGAGCGACCGCAGGCGCGACTTCAGCGCCCGCATCGACTCGACCTCGCGCCTGCACTCCGCGCAGAAGGTTAGGTGAGCCAGGGCACGCTCGCGTTCGGTGTGATTGAGCTCACCGTCCACCAGCGCGGATACGCGTTCTCCAAGATGTGACATATCAGACTTCCTCCCCACGGGTCCCCGACGGGAATGCTGGCGGGGGGAGTTGTGAATTACGGGGTGCCCGGTGGTCGAGCGCCTCCCGCAACTGCGCCCGGCCACGGTGGATACGGCTCCGGACAGTGCCCAGCTTGACGCCGAGCGTGGCCGCGATCTCCTCGTACGACAGCCCTTCGATGTCGCACAGCACGATCGCCGCCCGGAAGTCGGGAGTGAGCGCGTCGAGAGCGGCCTGGACGTCGGGCTCGAAGTGGGCGTCGTCGAAGGCCTGGGCCGGTGACGGCTCACGGCCGCGCAACCGCTCGGCCGCGTCGTCGGCGAGACCCTCGAACCGGATGCGCTGCTTGCGCCGCGCCATGTCGAGAAACAGGTTGGTGGTGATCCGGTGCAGCCAGCCCTCGAACGTGCCGGGCGTGTAGCTCGACAACGACCTGAAAACCCGGACGAAGACCTCTTGCGTGAGATCCTCGGCGTCATGGACATTGCCGGTGAGCCGGTACGCCAGTCGATATACGCGGGCGGAGTGAGTCCGCACCACTTCCTCCCAGGTGGGAGGCGTCCAATCAGACATGGGAGTATCGGCCTGGTGGTCACTATCGTCCACCAGCACTCCTCTCTCTGGGACCACCGCTACCGCCATAGTGCCTGGTTTCGTCCCTTCGTGCGTACTGCCTGCCTTCCGGACCGGCAAAGCCCGTTTAAACCTGCAACGCCGGAGGGCGCTCCTGAGTTCCCGTCCGGGCGTGTCTCCCCTAGGCTGCGACCGGTGACCAATCGCATGAAAGTGGGGGGAGGAGGCCGATGACCAGTCCGGTAGAGGCCACTCTGGCCTATGCGGAGCAGTTCCATCACGAGGATGAGATCCTGTACGCGGCGCGGCAGCGCGGCCTGGAGATGGGCGCCACCCCCATCCTTCCCGGAGGCGGGGCGGCGCTCTGCTTCCTGGCCACGGCGGTCAACGCCAAGTCGGTCGTCGAGATCGGCACCGGCTGCGGCGTCTCGGGCCTCTGGCTGCTCCGGGGCATGCGCCCCGACGGCACACTGACCAGTGTCGACGTGGAGCCCGAGCACCAGCGGCTGGCCAGGCAGGCATTCGCCGAGGCGGGCTTCTCCGGCGGCCGGGTGCGGCTCATCGCGGGCCGCGCGCTCGACGTTCTGCCCAGGCTCTCCGACGGCGGCTACGACCTCGTGTTCGCCGACGGGGCCAAGCAGGAGTATTCCGACTACCTCGCCGAGGCCGTGCGACTGCTGCGCGTCGGGGGCATCGTCGCCTTCGACAACGCCCTGTGGCACAACCGCGTCGCCGACCCGTCCCAGCGCGACCCGGAGACGGTCGCGCTCCGCGAGCTGGGCAAGCTCGTGCAGGGCGACGACCGCCTCCGCTCACTGCTGATGCCGCTCGGCGACGGCCTGCTCGCCGCCGTCAAGATCGCCGACTAGCCCCGGGTGAGCCACTCCAGCAGCACGCGCACCCCGAACCCCGTCGCGCCCTTGCTGAGGGTGCCCTCGTCGACGGTGCTGCGGCCGACGCCCGCGATGTCGAGGTGCGCCCACGGCCGCTTGCCCGCGAACTCCCGCAGGAACAACGCCGCCGTGATGGACCCCGCCCCGAAGGTGGAGCCGCTCTCGACGTTGGACAGGTCGGCGATCGGCGACTCCAGCGCGGGCGCGTAGTCGTCGATCAGTGGCATGCGCCACAGCCGGTCGTCGGTGGCCTGCCCGGCGTCGACCAGCTCGCGGGCCAGCGTGTCGTCGGTGGAGTAGACGGCTCCGACGTTGCGCCCGAGGGCGACCGTGATGGCCCCGGTGAGCGTGGCGACGTCGACGACCGCGTCGGGGTCGAGCTCGGCGTCGGCGTAGGCGAGCGCGTCGGCCAGCACCAGCCTGCCCTCGGCGTCGGTGTTGAGCACCTCGACCGTGCGGCCGCCGTAGTGCGTGATCACGTCACTGGGCCGCTGGGCGGTGCCGGACGGCATGTTCTCGGCCGCGGCGATCAGGCCGGTGACGCGTACGGGCGCGCCCAGGGCGGCCAGCGCCCCCAGGACGGCGATCACCACGGCGCCGCCCGCCATGTCGGTCTTCTGGGTCTTCATGTTCTCGGTCGGCTTGAGCGACAGGCCGCCCGAGTCGAACGTGATGCCCTTGCCCACCAGCACCACGTGCCGATCGGCGGGCTCGGCCGGGGTGTAGGAGAGCTGGATGAGCCGGGGCGGGCTGGCCGACCCCCGGCCGACGGCCACGATGCCGCCGAAGCCGCCCGCCTGCAACTGCTCCTCGTCCCAGATCCGCGTGGGCACGCCCTGCTCGGCGGCGCGCTCGGCGAGCCAGGCGGGGTTCTTCACGGACGAGGGCGTGTTGGCCAGGTCACGGGCGAGCGCCACGGCCTCGGCGACGGCCTGGGCGCGGCGTACGGACGCCTCGTCGGCGCCGACGAACCTCAGCGCGCCGACGGGCGTCTTGCCCGGCGCGCCGATGCGATAGGCGTAGGCGGCGAGCAGCGCGGCCTCGGCGAACACCGCCACGTCGCCGTCGGGCACCACCACGGCCAGCTCCGCGCGCCCCTTGACCCGGCGGGTCAGCGCCGCCGCGGCCTTGCGCAGCGCGCGTGGCGAGCCGTCGCCGACGCCGTAGAGCAGCACCCGGCCGACCCCGCTCCCGCGCGCCACGGGCACGTCCACGACCTCGCCGGGCTCGCCCTTGGCCTCGTAGTGGGCCAGCAGGTCGGCCACCGGCACCGGCAGGTCGAGCGCGCGGGACGGGATCAGGTCCTGGGCATAGGGGACGGCCACCAGCTCGGCGTCCGCGGGCAGGTCGGTGACCACCGACGCAGTGGTCTCAATCGGCACGGGAACATTCTCCTCGAACGTCAGCGACCCTGGCGCGAACGCCAGGGCCGTGGGGTCAGGTTGTCTCGGGAGCTCTCAGCCGACGACGTTCTTCAACGCCTCACCGAGCGCCTTTGCCTCGTCGGCGGAAATCTCCACGACGAGCCGGCCGCCACCCTCCAGGGGGACCCGCATGACTATGCCGCGCCCTTCCTTGGTGACCTCGAGCGGACCATCGCCGGTCCGCGGCTTCATCGCCGCCATGCGTGCATCCCTTCCTGCCTTGGGCTCCCGCGGCCCGCGATTTCGACCGCCCGTTAGGGAGGGCGGCGCATTCACGTCTTCTGTGATGTCCTATTCTCCCGCATCGAGAGCCCTCATGGGTAACGATCTCCTCCCAGAATGCGTTGTCCACGGTGGCCAAGACGTTCAAACTGGACTTCGTGCATGCTCGCGCCGCCCTCTTCGACCTCTACGGAGACCACCTGCGCACGCGCGGCGGGCAGGCGTCCGTGGCCGCTCTCGTACGCCTGATGAAGCCCCTGGAAATCGCCGCTCCGGCGGTGCGCACCGCCGTCTCACGGATGGTCAGGCAGGGCTGGCTGCGACCGGTCAGGCTGCCTCAGGGGCCCGGCTACGGGCTCACCCCCAAGTGCGTCAGGCGGCTGGACGAGGCCGCACTGAGAATTTACCGAGCCGGAACACCGAGCTGGCACGGACGCTGGCACCTGATCGTGCTCGAACCGGTGAAGGATCGCCAGCGCCGGGAGCGGCTGAGAGCCGATCTCACCTTCCTCGGCTACGCCTCGCTGTCCGAGACCGCCTGGATCGGCCCGCGCTCCTCCCCAGAGCTCGACAACCTCCTCGACGGCGAGGGGGTGCGGGCCGACAGGTTCGACGCGGCCCTGGAGGGCGTCTCGCAGGAGCTGGTGTCGCGGGCCTGGGACCTGACGGCGATCGGCGAGGCGTACGAGCACTGGCTGTCGGAGGCTGTCACGCTGGTCGGGGCGCTCCCCGACGGGGCCCCCGCCGATCAGGTCTTCGCGACCAGGAGCAGACTGGTGCACGGGTGGCGCAACTTCCTGTTCCGCGACCCCGGCCTGACCCCCGAGCTGTTGCCACCCGCCTGGCCTGGGGAGAAGGCCAGATCCTACTTCGAGCAGGAGGCAGCCCGCCTGCTGCCCGCAGCAGCCGCGTTCGTCGACAGGGAGTTATCGTGATCCGCTATGACGTGACCGACGCCGTCGCCACCGTCACCCTCGACCGCCCCGATGCGATGAACTCGCTGACGTCCGAGGTGAAGGCCGCGCTGCTGGAGGCGGTGCGCCGGGCGGCCGGCGACCCGGAGGTGCGGGCGGTGCTGCTGACCGGCTCGGGCCGGGCCTTCTGCGCCGGTCAGGACCTGCGCGAGCACGCCGCCAACCTGGAGGCCGGCCGCGGCCTGGCCAACACCGTGCGCGAGCAGTACAACCCGATCGTCGAGCTGATCACCACCATGGACAAGCCGGTCGTGGCCGCGGTCAACGGCGTCGCCGCGGGCGCGGGCGCGGCGCTGGCCTTCGCCTGCGACCTGCGGGTGGCCTCGGACAAGGCGAAGTTCGCGATGGCGTTCACGGGCATCGGCCTGGCGCCCGACTCCGGCGCCTCCTGGACGCTGCGACGGCTCGTCGGCCAGGGGCGGGCGGCCGAGCTGCTGTTGCTCGGCGAGCCGGTCGACGCCGCCCGCGCCCTCGAACTCGGCCTGGTCTCGCGCGTGGTGCCCGCCGACGACCTGCCGAAGGCCGCCCAGGAGCTGGCCGTACGGCTGGCGCAGGGCCCCACCCTGGCGTACGCGGCCACCAAGCGGGCACTGGCCCACGCGGCCACGCACTCGCTGTCCGAAACCCTGCGCGTGGAGGCCGACCTGCAGGACGAGTGCGTCGCCACCCGCGACCACCAGGACGCGACCAAGTCCTTCCTGGCCAAGGAGCGGCCGGTCTTCCACGGCCGCTGACCGGCCCGTAGGGGCGACCTCGCCGCCGGGCCGCGTGCCGCCGGGCCGCGTGCCGCCGAGCCGCGTGCCGCCGAGCCGTGCGCCGCCGGACCGTGCGCGACGTGCCGCGGGACACCGGGCCGTGCGCCGCCGAGCCGCGTGCCGCCGAGCCGTGCGCCGCCGGACCGTGCGCGACGTGCCGCGGGACACCGGGCCGTGCGCCGCCGAGCCGCGTGCCGCCGAGCCGTGCGCCGCCGGACCGTGCGCGACGTGCCGCGGGACACCGGGCCGTGCGCCGCCGGGCCGCGACACCGGCGGCCGGGAGTGATCAGGCACTCCCGGCGCGGGCCACACACCCCTCGATGTGGTCGTTGACCAGGCCGATGGCCTGCATCAGCGCGTAGGCCGTGGTGGGACCGACGAACCTGAACCCGTGCCGCTTCAGCTCCTTGGCCAGCGCCACGGAGCCGGGGGTGACGGCGGGGACGTCGGACATCGCCCTCGGCACGGGCGCGTCCGGGTCGGCGTGCCGCCACACCAGCTCGGACAGCCCGCCGGGCAGGTCGAGCGCGGCCCGCGCGTTGCTGATCGCCGCCTCCACCTTGGCCCGGTTGCGGACGATCCCGGCGTCGCGGAGCAGCCGCTCGACGTCGTACTCGGTGTAGGCGGCCACCTTCGGGATCGAGAACCCGTCGAAGGCGGCGCGGAAGTTGTCACGCTTGCGGAGGATCGTGAGCCACGACAGCCCGGACTGGAACGCCTCCAGCGACACCCGTTCGAAGACTCTGTCGTCACCTCGGACCGGCCGGCCCCACTCGTCGTCGTGGTAGGCGAGGTAGAGCGGATCGGAGATGCCCGCCCAGGCGCACCGCACCACCTCACTCACGAGGCGTCCCTCCACCGGGACCGCTGCCACGGGAGTCGTCGCCGTCGCGCCCCGCCTCGCCGTCCGGCGCGTCCTTCGTGTCGGCCGGAATGTCGGCCTGAGCGGCCGGAGTGTCCGCCTGAGCAGCAGGGATGTCCGCCTGGGAAACCGGGATATCAGCCTGGGTGTCCGGGAGGTCGTCGGCCCGGACGGCTTCGGGGCCGCGGCGCTCGACGCCGTTGGGGACCGGAAGCTCGGAGCCGGTGGCGAACGGAAGCTCGGAGCCCGTGGCGAACGGCGCCAGGGCGGCGGTGTCGAGGGACGGGACGGGATCGCCCGCCTCAGGCAGCTCCATGGACGCGGCGGGCGCCTCGGGCTCGTGGTCGGTGCGCAGGCCGCCACCGGGGGCGGCGTAGACCTCCTGCCGCGCGTGCAACCGGCTCGACAGCAGCTCGGAGACCCGCTGCTCCAGAACCGCGATCCTGGTGTCGCGGGCGCTGATCGCGTTGGCGGCCCGGCGCAGCGTCTCGTCGACGCTCTGCGTGTGATAGCCGACGAGGTTGACCGGCAGATGCAACGCCATGAAGTCGACCGCCGTCAGCTGCCCCGGCTCGGGCAGGTCGAGAGGCGGCACGTCCGGCGGGAACTCGGTCAGCTCACCGCCCCTGCCAAGGGATACCAGCACGACGCAGGCCAGGATGGCGAGCGCGGCGATGGCGAGTATGACCAGCACATTGGCATCGTACTCATACCATCGAGGCATGAGTCCCGCAGTTGTCGCGCCCGGTGAGCCTTTGGACCCCACCTGGACTCCGGCGGCCTCGCCCGCGCAGGCGTCCGCGCTGGCGCGGACGGGCGCGACCGTGCTGGTCACGCTGCCCGACGAGCTCGACGCGGCGCTCGCGGCGGCCGCGATCTACTGCTGGCACGGCGCGCAGGTCTTCGTCACGGAACATACCGATCAGGTACGGCTCGCCCTGGACATGACCGAGTCGCTGGCCGGTCGCCGCCCACCCGCCCTCACCCGTCGCGGTCTCGCCTGACGGGTCAGCCGACGGCCTCGCCGAGCTCCGCGACCGAAGGGCGGACCGGCGCCGGCCGGCCCTCCACATGGGCGAAGGCCTCGTCCACCGTGGTCGTCCAGGCGATGGCGTCGAACACGTTGGCCCTGGTGAAGCCCTCGTCGTACATGCCCTCGACGAGCCGGCGCAGCGGTGTGTAGAGGCCCCAGGGATCGAGGATGACCAGGGGGCGGTCGTGGATGCCGAGCACCCTGGCCGTCCAGATCTCGAAGAGCTCCTCCAGCGTGCCGATGCCGCCGGGCAGCACGAGGAAGGCGTCGGAGCGGGCGTCCATGACGCCCTTGCGCTCGCGCATGTCGGCGGTGACGATCAGCTCGTCGGAGTCGCGGTCGGCCACTTCGATGTCGACCAGGACCTGCGGGATGACACCGACGGTGTGGCCGCCGGCTGCCCGGGCAGCGGTGGTGACGGCGCCCATGCACGAGACGGTGGCGCCGCCGCTCACGAGGGTGTGGCCACGCCGGGCGAGCTCGGTGCCGACCTCCGTGGCGAGCTCCACGTACTTGGGGTCGATCTTCTGGCTGGAGGCGCAGTAGACGCAGACGTTCACGAGGCTCCAGCCTATTGCGGTTCGGCGAGGTGCGAGGCGGCGGCCTGCCGCTCCTCCAGGCTCTGCCGGGACCGGGCCCGGTCGGACTCGACGATGACCCGCACGGCCTCGTCGACGTCGTCGGTGACCGTGATCAGGTCGAGGTCGTGGGTGGCGATCTTGCCGGTGCCGAGCAGGGCCTTCCTGATCCAGTCGATCAGGCCGCCCCAGAACTCGGTGCCCAGCAGCACGACGGGGAACGAGGTGACCTTGCGGGTCTGCACCAGGGTCAGCGCCTCGAACAGCTCGTCGAGGGTGCCGAACCCGCCGGGCAGCGCGATGAAGCCGCAGGAGTACTTCACGAACATCGTCTTGCGTACGAAGAAGTAGCGGAACTCGATGCCGAGCTCGACGTAGTCGTTCATGCGCTGCTCGAACGGCAGCTCGATGCCCAGGCCCACGGAGATGCCGCCCGCGACCTCGGTCGCGCCCCGGTTGGCCGCCTCCATGGTGCCGGGCCCGCCCCCGGTGATGACGGCGTAGCCGGCCTCGGCCAGTGTCCGGCCGAGGTCGACGCCCATGGCGTAGTAGGCGTCGTCCTCGTCCGTGCGCGCGGAGCCGAAGACGGTGACCGCCCTGGGCAGCTCCGCCAGCTGCCCGAACCCCTCCACGAACTCCGCCTGGATGCGCAGCACCCGCCACGGGTCCATGTGCACCCAGTCGGCGGGCCCCTGCCGGTCGAGCAACCGCTGGTCGTGGGTGGACTCGGGAACCAGCGCGCCACGGACCACGGCCTGCCCCTGACGGCGTTCGCGACGTATCTTCTCCATGCGGATCACGCTAGTCCTCTTCCCCGGCTCTCGGGTCGCGGCCGGCGCCTGTCACTCGATGTGCTCACCGCGCGAAGGATCCGGCTGTGAGTCACCGAGAGGACATCATGGATGGCATAACCGCAGGTGGACGGCCCGTGTCAAGCTCGTAAAAAATCTTGAAAGAAGCAGGGAACCGAATTTCGACCCCCTCGCGTCTAACTGCCGAGGGTGCTGCTCGGGACTGAAAGTGGCTTTCCCCGCCAAATGGCCGGCGAGGAAAGCCACTTTCACGTTGTGAGCCAGTCGAGCATCGCCCGCTCGCTCTCCACGATCTTGGACAGCGACACGTACTCCCCCTGCTGATGCGCCAGGTTCGGATCGCCCGGCCCGTAGTTGACGGCCGGAACCCCCAGGGCGGAGAACCTCGCCACATCGGTCCATCCCAGCTTCGCCCGGGGCGTGCCGCCCACCGCCGCGGTGAAGGCGGCGGCCACCGGATGCGTGAGACCCGGCCGGGCGGCGGGCGCCGCGTCCACGAAGCGGACCTCGTATCCGTCGAACACCTCCCGCACGTGCGTCTCCGCCTCCTCCAGCGACAGGTCGGGCGCGAACCGGTAGTTGACCGTCACCACGCAGGCGTCGGGGATCACGTTGCCCGCCACCCCGCCCTCGACGCGTACGGCGTTGAGTCCCTCGTGGTATTCGAGCCCGTCGACCACCGGCCGCCGCGCCTGGTAGGCGTTGAGCCGGGCCAGCACCGGCTCGGCGCCGTGGATGGCGTTGACCCCGAACCACGACCTGGCGCTGTGCGCGCGCTTGCCCGTCACCGTGATCTCGGCCCGCAGCGTGCCCTGGCAGCCGCCCTCGATCACTCCGTCGGTCGGCTCCATGAGCACCGCGAAGTCGGCCGCCAGCCAGCCGGGGTGGTCGCGGCTCACCCGGGTGAGCCCGTTGCGCTCCGCCTCGATCTCCTCGCAGTCGTAGAAGACGAACGTGACGTCGCGGTTGGGGGCCGGCACGGTGGCCGCCAGCTTGAGGGCGACCGCCACGCCCGCCTTCATGTCGGAGGTGCCGCAGCCGTAGAGCAGGTCGCCCTCGACGCGGCTCGGCAGGTTGGCGGCCACGGGCACCGTGTCGATGTGTCCGGCGATCAGCACGCGCTCGCCGCGCCCCAGCGAGGTGCGGGCGACGACGGTCTCGCCCGACCGGTCGAGCTCGAGGTGCGGCAGCGCGGCGAGCGCCCGCTCGATCTCGTCGGCCAGTGCCTTCTCGGCCCCGCTCACCGACTCGAGGTCCACGATCGCCGCCGTCAGCGCGCGCACGTCCTGTGTCAGGTCCAGCATCAGGTATCGGCTCCATGTTCGCGCAGCACCTCGTTGAGGGCCGCCTTGTCGTGCCGCTGCCCGGGGTCCAGGCGCTTGATCACCAGTACGCAGGGCAGCCCGAACGTGCCTCCGGGGAACTCTCTCTGCCGGGTGCCGCCGACGGCCACGCACCAGTCGGGGATCCGGCCGCGGGCCAGTTCGTCGCCCGTCATCACGTCGATGACCGGGATCGTCGCCGACAGGATGGTGCCCGCGCCCACCACGGCGCCCCGTCCGACCCGGGCGCCCTCGACGATCATCGCCCGGCTGCCGATCAGCGCGTCGTCCTCCACGACCACCGGCACGGCGTTGGGTGGTTCCAGCACGCCGCCGATGACCACCCCGCCCGACAGGTGCACGTTGCCGCCGATCTGGGCGCAGGATCCGACCGTGGCCCAGGTGTCGACCATCGTGCCGGCGCCGATATGGGCCCCGATGTCGGTGAACGACGGCATCAGCACCACGCCGGGCGCCGCGTAGGAGCCCCATCGCGCGATGGCCCCCGGGACCACCCGGACCCCGTCGAACGTGGTCTTGAGCGGCAGCCGGTCATGGTGCTGGAAGTCGCCCACCTGCGACCTGGCCAGGCCGAGCACCTTGAACGCGAGCAGGATCGCGCGTCTGGCCCGCTCGTCGACGACCACCTCGCCGTCGGACACCTGGGCGACCCGCGCCTTGCCGGTGTCGAGCAGGTCGATCGCGCCGACCACCACGGCGCGGGCCTCGGCGTCGTTCGGCGACAGCTCCGCGCGCCGCTCCCAGAGGGCGTCGACGGCCCGTGGGAGCGGTGACGAGGTGCTCTGGTGACTCATGGCCACGGAGCCTATCTGGCCGGGTAGGTTTTTCAGGGTGCGCCTGCGCTTCTCCCGCGGAGTCTTCACCATCGCGGTCATCGTTCTCGTGCTCGCGGTGGGCATCTCCGTGGGCCTCTACGCGCTGCTCAAGAAGGCCAAGCCGCTGGCCGTGCCCGATGCCTCCTGCGTCGTACGGACTCCCCAAGGGTCGCTCGGCCTCGACATCGAGCAGGCGCAGGTGTCGGCCACCATCGCGGCCGTGGCGGCACGGCGCAGGCTGCCCGAGCGGGCCGTCGTGATCGCCTACGCGACGGCGCTGCAGGAGTCGAAGCTGCGCAACCTCGACCACGGCGACCGCGACTCGGTCGGGGTGTTCCAGCAGCGCGAGTCGCAGGGATGGGGCACGCAGAAACAGATCATGGACCCGGTCTACTCGACCAACAAGTTCTTCGCCGCGCTGGTCAAGGTCAAGAACTACCGCACCATCCCGCTCGCCGAGGCCGCGCAGGAGGTGCAGCGCTCCGCCGGCGGCTACGCCTACGCGCCCCACGAGTCCGACGCCAAGATCCTGGCCGCGGCGTTCACCGGCCGGGTCCCCCGGTCCGTGCACTGCTGGTATCCACCGGCCAAGGGCCAGACCGCCACGCCCGTGGCGCGCACCGGTGAGGCCCGCCGCCAGCTCGCGCGGGCACTCGGCGACACCACCATCACCAGCAAGCGGCGCGGCTGGCTGATCGCCGCCTGGTCGGTGGCCCACGCGCGCGAATACAGCCTGAGCCGGGTCGGGTTCAGCGGGGCCACCTGGTCCAACGACCTGGAGGCCGACGACTGGCGGTCCGGCGGCAAGGCGGGCGACCGCCGCGTCGAGCTGTCCTAGGACGCGCGGCTGACGATGTCGATCGAGCCGGGCGGCAGCGGCCGGGCGTAGCTGGCGGTCCATGCCCTGCCCTGGATGCGTTCGAAGGAGAGCAGCCGCCCGTCGGAGGCGCGGTAGTCGGCGAAGTCGAGCAGCCCGCGCTCCGGGTTGCCGGTGTCGCCCTCACATCGGAACGCCGCCGTGCCCCGCTCGATCGGGAAGAACTCGACGCCCTCCATGATCAGCATGCTCTTGGCGGGGACCATGCCCTGGGTGGGCACCTCGGTCCAGAGGAGCACCTCCAGGTGCGGCGGATCTCCCTGGGTGAGGCCCTGGCGCACTTCCACCGACAGCCACTGGAAGCGGCGGGTGCGGTCGCGGAGCAGGTATTCGGTCCACTGCTGGCCCTGCCACGACATGAACATCGCGCCCAGCACGCGCGCGGGCGAGCCGTGGACGTGGATCCGGTCTCCGACCTGGATGGTCCGGGGATCGGTGTAGTCGGACCCCGCATGCCCAGCCGCGCTCACCGGCGCCGGTAACGGGGTCTCAACGGGAGCGACCTCAACCGGCGGCGCGGCTGTGCGGTCCTTCCTGTCCTGGCGCAGGGTGGCCAAGAAGGCTCCCAGCAGCAGGAGGACGGTGGCGATGCTCAGCCCGAGTACGACCATGGAGGTCATGCTCATCGATCAGCTCGCTCCACTCGCGGTCTGCCTCGGCAAACGCCCTTATCAATATATGCTTGCTCGCAATTGCGAGCTGACTATGACGCGGGATCCTACTGGAGGCGGCGCACCGCCGCACTGATCCTTTCGTCAGTGGCCGTCATGGCGATACGGACATGTCGCTTACCTGCTGGTCCGTAGAAATCGCCTGGTGCGACCAAAATGCCGATTTCGGAGAGTTTGCTTACCTGATCCCAGGCGTTCTCTCCGTTGGACGCCCAGAGGTACAGTCCGGCCGTCGAGTGATCGACGCGCCAGCCCGCCTGTTCGAGCGCCGGACGCAGCCGGGCACGACGGGCGGCGTAGAGCTCGCGCTGCGCGTCGGCGTGCTCGTCGTCGCCCAGCGCGGCCGTCATCGCGGCCTGCACGGGACCGGGCATCAGCATGCCCGCGTGCTTGCGCACGTGCAGCAACCGGCCCACCAGAGCGGGGTCGCCCGTGACGAACGCCGCCCGGTATCCGGCCAGGTTGGACCGTTTGGACAGCGAGTGCACCGCGAGCAGCCCCTCGTGGGAGCCGCCGCAGACGTCGGGATGCAGGATGGAGACCGGTTGTTCTTCCCAGCCGAGCTCGAGGTAGCACTCGTCGGAGGCGACCACCGTGCCGCGCTCGCGCGCCCAGGCCACCACCTTGCGCAGGTGCTCGGGCGGCAGCACCCGGCCCGTGGGGTTGCCCGGGGAGTTGACCCAGACCAGGTCGACGTGCTGGGGACCGAGTGCCAGCAGGCCGTCGGCCGCCGTCGCCGCCGCTCCGGCCAGCCGGGCCCCCACGTCGTAGGTGGGATAGGCCAGCTCGGGGAAGACGACCCGCTTGGCACCGAGATAGGTCGGCAGCCAGGCGACGAACTCCTTGGACCCGAGCAGCGGCAGCACGTCGCGCGCGTCGACCGTGACGCCGTGCCTGCGGCGCAGCCAGCCCGCCGCGGCCTCCCGCAACTCCGCGGTGCCGTGGGTCAGCGGATAGCCGGGGCTGTCCGCTGACCCGCACAGCGCGCTCTGGACCAGGCCCGGCACCGGATCGACGGGCGTGCCGACCGAGAGGTCGACGATGCCCTCGGGATGCGCGCGGGCGCGCTCCTTGTACGGCTCCAGCCGGTCCCACGGGAAGTCAGGCAGGGTGTTCACGAGGCTCCAGGATCTCGGTGGTGCGGCGGGACTCGACGCGCGCCGGAACTCGGCCGGTCGCGTCTTCCCGAGACGGCGCCCGGGAAGACCCGCGGGTGGGCGGCCCCGAAGGGCGGCCCACGCCCTGCGAAGGCTAGTGGCCCTCGCCCTGCGGGGGCAGCGCGGCCACGACCGGGTGGTCCTTCTCGATCTTGCCGACCTTGGAGGCGCCACCGGGCGAGCCGAGGTCCTCGAAGAAGTCGACGTTGGCCCGGTAGTACTCCTTCCACTGCTCAGGAAGGTCGTCCTCGTAGAAAATGGCCTCGACGGGGCACACTGGCTCGCACGCGCCGCAGTCCACGCACTCGTCGGGGTGAATGTAAAGCATGCGCTCGCCCTCGTAGATGCAGTCGACGGGGCACTCCTCGATGCACGCCTTGTCCAGGACGTCCACGCAAGGCTG
Source organism: Nonomuraea sp. CX421 (assembly GCF_059358955.1). Lineage (NCBI taxonomy): Bacteria > Bacillati > Actinomycetota > Actinomycetes > Streptosporangiales > Streptosporangiaceae > Nonomuraea > Nonomuraea sp. CX421. The sequence goes on from NZ_JCADBK010000007.1 coordinate 92,965, forward strand.
CGCGATGACGTAGGTCACCTCGAGCTCCTTCTTCTCCGCCACCATGGCATGTCTCTGACCGCGGTTTGCTACGCCCTAGTATTGCCGTGCTTGCCAACTGGCCGGAACGGAGGGTGGCAAACTCGTGGCCGGTCGCTTCGTGATCAGCATCACAGCAGCCGACGTGGGGACGCGAATCACCACGCGCAGACGCGATCCGGCGGGTTTCCGCGACACGGTGGGCGTCCTCGAATCGTGGGCCGACGGAGTGCTCAAAGTTCGTAAAAGAGACGGCACGCTGGTGGAGATCCCCGAAGAGTCGCTGGTGGCGGCCCGAGTCGTTCCCGCCGCGCCTCCTCGACCTGGAGCTTCGTAACCGTAAGTATTCAGTCTGTGACCGTACGTACCTGCGCCGCTGCCGCAGCCATCCTCGTCAGCGCCGGATGCGGCGCGTCGACGACCACAGAGACCAAGCCGTTGCCTCCGGTCAACGCCAACGCCGACTCCATGAAAGCGGGCTTCGGCAGCCTGGAGCGGCTCGCCGAGGCCGCCAAGCAGGAGGGCGAGCTCAACGTCATCGCCCTGCCGCGTGACTGGGTCAACTACGGCGAGCTCATCGACACCTTCGCCGAGAAGTACGGCATCAAGGTGAACGAGTTCGAGCCGAACGCCAGCAGCCAGCGCGAGATCGACGCCGCCGGGCGGCTGAAGCCCGACGTGTTCGACCTGACCCTGGACGTGGCGGTGGCCAACGCCGGCAAGTTCGCCCCGTACAAGGTGCAGGGCTGGCAGGACCTGCCCGACGACGTCAAGGACACGTCCGGCGCCTGGTACGCCGCCTACGGCAGCTACATGTCGATCGGCTACGACCCGCGCACGGTGTCCGCGCCCGCCTCCTTCGCCGACCTGGCCAAGCCCGGGTACGTGGTGGCGCTCGACGGCGACCCGCTGCGGTCCATGGCCGCCTTCGAGGGCGTGATGGCGGCCTCGCTGCTGCACGGCGCGCCGCGCCCGCAGCGCGGGGTGGAGTTGTTCCGCAAGCTGAAGCGGGAGGGGCGGCTCACCGAGCCGGCCAAGGCCAACGTCGTCGTCGGCTGGGACCACCTCAACGCCATCCGCAGCGCCCATGACCCCGAGGCGTGGAAGGTGACGATCCCGAAGGACGCGCCGCTCGGCGCTTACCACGTCCAGGCGATCAGCAAGCACGCGCCGCATCCCGCCGCCGCCCGGCTCTGGCAGGAGTTCGTCTTCTCCGACGAAGGCCAGAACCTCCTCCAGAAGGGGTTCGCCCGGCCCGCTCGTGGCGAGGCCATGCTCACGCGGGGCACGCTCGACACCCATCAGGCGGCCCGGCTGCCCGCGGCCCCCGGACCGCCCATCCTGCTCACGATCCCGCAGACGGACGCCGGCAAGTCCTACCTGAAGAAGGAATGGACAAAGAGCGGCGGATGAGACCGATGTGACTTGGTATGTCATAGAGACTTTCAGCCTCTAAAGTGAATGGACAGCACGGCCACGGGGGCCCGATGTCTGACGAAGAGAGCTGATCGTCTTGCGCTATGACACACCGAGCTTGGAGCGGTGGAGCAGTCGCGCCTACGACGGCAGCTTCGGCTACGTCTCCACCCAGGGCGCTCCCCTCGTCGACCTGCTCGACCCGCAGCCGGGGGAGCGCGTGCTGGACCTCGGCTGCGGCACCGGCGTACAGACCGCCCAGATCGCCTCCCGCGGGGCCCGCGTGCTCGGCATCGACGGGTCCTCCGCGATGATCGAGAAGGCCCTCGCCCAGTATCCGGGCATCGACTTCATCGTCGGCGACGGCCACGACTTCACCGTGGCGCAGGCCTACGACGCCGTCTTCTCCAACGCCGCGCTGCACTGGATGAGCCGCGAACCCGGCGCGGTCATCGCCAGCGTGCGCGAGGCGCTCACGCCAGGCGGGAGATTCGTCGCCGAGATGGGCGGGGCCGGCAACTGCGCCGAGCTGACAGCCGCCATGCTCACGGCCTGGCGCGAGTACGGCCTGCGCGAACCCGACCTGCCCTGGTACTTCCCCACGCCCGCCGACTACGCCCAGCGCCTGGAACGCGAGGGCTTCGTCGTGCGGCTGCTCGAATACTTCGACCGCCCCACGCCCCTCGACGAGTGCCCCGGCGGAGCCGCCGACTGGGTGCGCATGTTCGCGTCCTCGGTACTCGAAGGGCTGCCGCCGGATATCGTCGAACCCCTGCTCCGGCGGGTCAACGAGCTGGCGGCGCCGGCGCTGCGCAGGGAGACCGGCTGGATGGCCGACTATGTACGCCTGCGCTTCGCGGCCGTACGGCGTTGATGCGTCGTCCATGATGCGTAGTGCCGTTTTGCCGGACTATGGTCTGTTCCGTGGGCGGCGAGAGTATGGCTGCACCGCTTCGGCGGAGTGAGGGGCTGGTGAACGGAACGGGATGAATTTCTGCCTGAGCGACCTCGTACCACCGTTGAGGTGGAGCGACGCGTCCACGATCACGCTTCTCACCGGTCAGCCGGACCTCCCGGACGCCTGGTGGCGCAGCCTGCCCCTCCCGCTGGTCCTCGCGGCGATCGCCCCGGAGTCGCTGGCCGAGCTCCTCACGGAGATCACGCTGGAGCACTGGCCCGCCGCCTCCGTGGGTGACGTCCTGCCCGCGCTGCACGTGCTCGATCCGGATGAGGCCGACGAGCCGCAGGTCGCGATCGCCCTCGACCGGGCGGGCTCCTGGGCCGGGCTGCTCGCCCTGACGGGCAGGGAGCTGGTCGACCAGCCGTTCATCCAGGCGCGCCCCGTGCTCACCACGCTGTTCTCCTCGGTCCTGGTACGACTCGCCCCCGCCCGTCCCACGGCCGTCTCCACGCCCGCCGAGGCGCCCGGCGCCGAGGTCGTGGTTCTCGAACCGGCCACCGACGACTCCCAGCCGGTGCTCGACGCCGACGCCGAGCCCCTGACCGAGGACGCCTCCGAGCCGCAGCTCGCGGTCGACGCGGATGTGCCCTCGGCCGACTCCTCGGGCCCGCTGCGCCCCCGGGTCCTCGACGGCCCTCCCCGAGACCCCTCCCCCGGCGGCGCGTCCCCGGCCGACGGCCTCGCCGACGTCTTCCGTCCCCGCTTCCGGGCCGTCGACCCACATGGCCGGCCCGCCGAGGACGCGGCCGAACCAGCCGACTCCCCCGGCCTGTCCCTGGCCGAACCCCCGGCTTCCACCCCGGCCGCCTCGCCGTCCGACCAGGCCGCCTCGCCGTCCGGTACGGACTCCGACGACGCCCAACCGGGCCAGCGGGTCGCCGACGAAGCCGCCCAGGCACACAGCCGGTCCGTCGACGCGGCGGAAGCGGCGAACTTGGCGGAGGCGGCGAACTCGGCCGCAGCGGCGCGTCGGCAGGCTGACTCCGCGGACGAGGCCGTCGAAGCGCACCGCGCGGGTCACGGCGAATCCCAGTCCCGCGAACCGGAGCTCGCCGACGGCCACGACGGCTCGGAGGCGTACGCCGCTGACGCGGAACACGCGGAGGTAGCCGACGCGAACCCCGCCGACGCGAACCCCGCCGACTCGGACCGGGCGAATGCGGCCGGCCCGCAGGCCGACGCCGGTGACGCTGACCGTGCCGACGCGGCTGACTCGCCGGTGAGGGCGGCCATCGCCGAGGCCGACGCGGATGACCCGTCGGCGGAGGCGGGCCTCGCCGAGGGCGGCCCGGATCACCCGTCGGCGGAAGTGGACATCGCCGAGGCCCACCGGGGCGCCGGTGACCCGCGGGGGCGGGGTGTCGGCGCGGACGGTTCGGCGGTGCTGGGCCGGGACGAGGATGTCGACGGCGCTGGGAGCGGGCGTGACGGTGAGAAGGGGCCATCCGGTGACGGAGGGGACCTGGCCGAGCTGATCGAGACGGCGTTCGCCGGTCTGGACGACAAGAGCTGGGCCGTCGCGCAGAACAGGGTGTTCACCGATGAGCCGTCGGCGGTGGACCAGCTGGCCAAGCTGTTCGCCGTGCCCCCCGCCGAGATCGCCGCGACCGAGACGCGGCTGAGAGCGCAGCTCGACCAGTGGCTGGCCAGCGACGAGGCGGCCCCGTACCGGGCGCACCTGGACGAGCTGCGCAGGTCGATCGGCCCGGCCGCGCCCAAGGAGCGGCTGATCGGAGCGGCGCCGTGGCACGCGAAGGAGATCCGCGCGCTGGAGGTGCCCGCCTGGCAGTTCGTGCTGGCGACCCTGCCGGCCCGTACGCACCCGGACGACGAGCCAGGGGCCCGGCCCGATAAGCCGGGGGCGCTGTCTGAGGCGGCGGGGATGCGGCCCGAGGTGCCGTCCGCGTTCGCCCGGCCGGCTCCGGCCAACGGGGCTCCGTCTCCTGCGCCGCTGTTCCAGGCGTTCGCGCCGGCCACGCCCGCTGAGGCCCACCCGGTGGAGGCCCACCCCGTGGAGGCCCGCGTGGAGGCCAACGGAGGGTCGGGCGAGCAGGCGGCGAAGCCGTACCAGCCGTTGAAGGACGTCTCGCAGACGCGGCGCTGCTTCCGCCAGCCGGACGGGCGGTGGTGGCTGCGGATCGACGTCACGGCCGAGCAACTGGCCGGAGGCGAGTGCGCGCTGCCCACCGGCTTCGCGGCCTACCTGGGCCTGTCGCCCGGTGAGACCCGGTCGGTCCGGAGCGCGGCGGGCGCGCTGACCATGACGTGGCACGGCAGGCCGGTGCTGGAGTCGATCGAGCGGCTGCTCGTCGACGTGGGCGCGAAGGAGGGCGGTCACCTGTTCCTCACGCTGTCGGACGAGGGGGTGCTGCGGGCCAGGCACCTGCCGGTCGCCGCGCAGAGCGCCGAGAAGATCACCAGGGCGCTCCGCCTGGTCGGCTACACCGCGCCGGGCGGCACCAAGGACCAGGCCGCCAGAGTGATCGCCACCAGGATCGGCATGACCGGCCCGGTGGCCCTGCCCGACCTGTTCACCAGGCTCCGCGAGCGCGGGGACCGCGACCTGCTCGTTCTGCTGGACTGAGCCGTGCCGCGGCTCGCGATCGGCCCGGAGTTCCCCCGGGAGCTCAGCGCACTGGCCCCGCCGGTGCGCAGGGACGCCGTGGTCGCGCTGCGCCGCTTCCTGCTGAACGTCACGGGAGGTCCGCATCCCGAGCGGGTCAGGGGCGCCCGGGACGCCCGGATCGCGACCCTGCGGCTCGCCGAGGGGCTCCGTGGCGTCGTGGTGCGCGAGCGGGACGTCTACTGGCTGCTCACACTGCTGCCCGACCCGGACGCCTGGTCGTACGCGCGGCGCCGTCGCTACGGGATCAACCCGGTGATCGGGGTGGTCGAGGAGTGGGACGCCGAGGCGCTGGAGCGGGTGGAGCCCGCGCTGCGCAGGTCGGCGGGCGCCTCGCGGCTGTTCGACCCGATCTGTGACGGCGACCTGCTCGCCCTCGGCATCGACGTGCGGGCGTTACGGCTGGTACGGCTCATCACCACCGAGGCCGATGTGGAGGCGCTCGAACCACTTCTCCCGGTCACCCAGCACGCTCCGCTGGCGGTGCTGGCACGCGGCGGCTCGCTCTCCGACGCCTGGCGGGAGCTGGACGGTCACCGCCCCTACGACGGCGACCCGGGGCCGATCGACGGCGAGGACTTCCACGCGGCGCTGCGCCGCAGCCCGGACCGGGCGGTGTTCGTCACCGACAAGCTGGAGCTGGAACGGGTCCTGGAGTCGCCGGCGTGGTGCACGTTCCTGTATCCGCAGCAGCACCGGCTGGCCCGCGCCGCCCGCTACGACAATCCGGTGCTGGTCATCGGCGGAGCGGGCACCGGCAAGACGCTCCTGGCCCTGCATCGGGCCGCCCACCTGGCCACGCACGGCAAGGGGCCGGTACTGCTGGTGACCTACTCGCAGAGCCTCGGCGAGGAGCTGTCCACCAGGCTCGACAGGCTGCTCGTCGACGAGGTGCCGCGTAAGCGGGTCGAGGTGGACAACGCCGAGCGGCTGGCGATGCGGATCGTGGGCCAGGCCGAGGGCCGACGGCCCGTCCTCGTCGGCCCCGGCGCCCGGACCCTGGCCGAGCTGACCGACGAGGCGCTGCGGCTGCTGTCGAGGGCGACGGGAGATCTGCTCGACGATGTGGAGCCGGGGCACAAGCCGTACCGTCACATCATCGTGGACGAGGCGCAGGACATCAGCCCGGCGCAGTGGCGGCTGCTGCGCGCGGCGGTGCCGCGCGCGCACGACGACCTGTTCATCGTGGGCGATCCGCACCAGCGGGTCACCGACACGCGCGTGGCGCTCGGCGCCGTGGGCATCCCCGCCGCCCTGCACTCGCTGTGGGTCTCCCGCAGGCTGCCGCAGGAGCTCCTCTCGTTCGGCGTCCGGCTGCGTGGCGGCGGGCCGGCTGACGGTCTGGTCAAGGGCGTGTCCGGCCTGTACGGCTTCCGCGCCACGCGCAACGGCGAGCACCCGCTGATCCGGGTCTACGACTCGCCCGAGGCGGAGCTGGCCGGGCTGGCCGAGACGGTCGCGTCCTGGCTGGAGGAGGGCGTGCCCGCAGGGCAGATCGCCGTGGGAGCCCGCACGCCGCAACTGGTGCGGGCTGCCAGGCGGGCGCTCGCGGAGGCCGAGGTCCGGGTGTCGACGTTCCAGAATCTGAAGGGACTCGAATTCGAGCGCGTCGCCCTCATCGGCGTGGCGGAGGGTATCGTGCCCGAGACGCCACCCGATGATCCCGGCGCCCGCGCGCGACTCCTGCAGCGGGAGCGGGGCATGCTGTACGTCGCCTGCACGCGAGCCCGCTCGATGCTCTACATATCCCATTCGGGAAGAGGTAGCCCCTTTCTGTAGCTCTGATCACATACTCTGAACTGCGGATATCTTCCCTTCGCCGGTTGGACCTCAATGAACCTCAGCCTGAGTGACCTCGCGCCACCCCTGCGCTGGACCTCCCCTGGGCAGATCGCGCCGATCGCGGAGGATCCCCAGCTGCCCGAGGCCTGGTGGCAGGCGATCCCACTCGACCGCGCGTGCGCCATCGTGGGCGCCCAGGCCGTGGCCGGCCGTCTCGCCGATCTCGCGGTCACCTGCTGGGGCCATCTGCTGCTCGGCGACATCCTGCCGCTGCTGCGTTTCTCCAACCCGGCCGAGGCCGAGCGGGCGCCCGAGACCCTGGGCAAGGACGTGGTGCAGAAGCTGTTCGGCGGGGTGTTCGAGCGGCTGCTGGAGCCGGTGCCCGAGCCCGCGCCGGCCCGCCCGGACAAGCCGCTGCCCGACCTGGTCGACGGGCTGTTCGCGGCGCTGGACGAGCGGCAGCGGGCGATCGCGCGCGACCGGCTCTACGCGGTGCAGCGGGCCACGCTCGACGAGCTGGCGCAGCGCTTCTCCGTGACGCGGGAGCGGATCAGGCAGATCGAGCGCGACCTGCGCGACCACGTGGAGGCCTGGCTGGGCGGACCGGAGGCCACCGCCCTGGTCGCGCACGTCACGTGGCTGCGGGGCCGGCTCGGCTCGGCGGTGCCCGCCGACGACCTGGCGGCGGCGGTGCCGTGGCATCGCGCCGAGCTGCGCACGCTGGGCATCCCGGCCTGGCGGTTCGTGCGCACGCTGCTGACCGGCTACGAGCAGGCCGACGGCTGGCTGATCGCGGGCGGGGCCGAGGAGCTGCGCGAGAAGACGCGCCAGCTGTTCGCCGACGGGCCCCGGCCGCTCGGCGAGGCCGTGTCCATGGTCACGCAGCTCGGCATCCGCGAGGACGTGGCCGAGCGGTGGATCGCGTCGGTGCCGCAGCTTCGGGTGCTCGACCAGCACGTGGTGCCGTGGCCGCGCAGCATCAACGAGAAGGCCGAGGCGGTGCTGCTGGTGGCCGGTCGCCCGCTGTCGCCCGAGGAGATCCAGGAGCGCATCGGCGAGGACTACAGCCTGGTCGGCATCCGCAACCAGCTCACCGCCGACGGGCGCTTCCACCGGGTCGACCGCAACAAGTACGGTCTGACCAAGTGGGGTGGCGACGAGTACCTGGGCATCAGGGAAATGATCGCCAGGGAGATCGAGCGGGCCGGCGGCGAGGCCTCGGTCAGCACCATCGTCACCAACCTGACCTCCCGCTACGACGTGAGCGAGAGCTCGGTCCGGGCGTACTCGGGCGGGCCGGGGTTCGAGCGGACCCAGCGCGGATGGATCCGGGTGGCGGGCACCTCCCCCACCGGGGAGGCGGAGCCGTACCAGCCGCGTAAGGACGTGTCGGAGACCCGGCGCAGCTTCCGCAGCCGCGACGGGCGCTGGTGGCACCGGGTGGACGTCAACGCCGAGCACCTGCGCGGCTCGGGCTCGCCGCTGCCCACGGGGTTCGCGGCCTACCTGGGCATGGCGCCCGGTGGCCAGCTCACCGCCTCGACGCCGTCCGGCGACGTGGTGATCAGCTGGCACAACCAGCCGACGATGGGCTCGATCCGCAACGTGCTGGCCGACTTCAAGGCCAGTGAGGGCGACCACGTGTTCCTGACCGTCTCCGACGGCGGCGAACTGCTGACGCGCTACCTGCCGGCCGCTCCGGCGGGGATGCCGCCGCTGAACCGCGCCCTCTACCTGATCGGCTACACCGCTCCGGTGACCTCCGAGGTGGAGGGGCTGCGGCTGATCGGCGCCCGCGTCGGGCTGCCCGACGCGACTTCGCGCGACGAGGTGCTGGCCCGGCTGCGCGAGCGCGGCGACCGCGACATCGTCGGCTTCCTGGGCGGCTGACCTCCTGACCGGGCCGAGGGCTAGGCTCGGAGGATGGCGCGGATCTACGACACGAGGACCAGGCGGACCGAGGAGATCGTTCCCGCGCGGGCGCTGCGCATGTACACCTGCGGGCCGATCGTCCACCGGCCCGCCCATATCGGCGACCTGCGTTCCCACTTGCTGTCCGACCTGATCCGCCGGGTTCTGGAGCGACGGCGCGTGCGCCTGGTGGTCTGCCGCAACATCACCGACGTGGGTCTCCTCGCCGGCGACGCGGAGGCCGGTGCGGACGGGGCCCCGGCAGGGGCCGAGGGCCGTCCGGTGACGGAGGTCGCCCGCCACCACGAGGAGTCCTTCCAACGCGACACGGCCGCGCTGAACCTCCGGCCGCCGGAGCACGCCCCCCGGGCCGGCGAGACGATCGAGCCCATGGTCGAGCTGATCGCCAAGCTCATCGAGCGGGGCCACGCCTACGCGGTCCCGGACGGCTCGGTCTTCTTCGACGCCGCGTCCTTCCCGACCTACGGCGAGATCTCCGGCAACCGGCTCGACGCCCTCAAGCCCGGTCACCGGCACGGCGACGTCGACCCGCGCAAGCGCTTCCACGCCGACTGGGCGCTGTGGAGGCCCGGTGACGGCGAGCCGACCTGGGACACCCCGTGGGGCCGCGGCCTTCCCAGCCGGCACATCGAGTGCTCGGCCATGTCGCTGCGCTTCCTCGGCGAGCGCGTCGACATCCACACCGGGGGCATCGACCTGCGCTTCCCGCACCACGAGAACGAACGCGCCCAGTCCGACTCGGCCGCCGGGCACGAGGTGGTCAAGCACTGGGTGCACGGCGAGCAGCTGCTGTTCGACGGCCGCCCGATGGCCAGGTCGACCGGCAACGTGGTGCTGTTGTCCGACGTCGTGGAGGCCGGGCTCGACCCGCTCGCCGTCCGGCTGGCGTTCATGGAGCAGCGCTACCGTCACCAGGTCAGCCTCGACTGGGACACGTTGCGGGCCGCCGACCGCACGCTGCGGCGCTGGCGGAGCCGGGTGGCCGAGTGGGCGGAGTCGCCGAGCGCGCCGATGGCCCGCGACCACGTCGAGCGCGCCGAGGCGGCCTTCGACGACGACCTCGACACCCCCGCGGCACTGCGGATCCTGCGCGAGCTCGAACACGACGAGTCGGTGCCGCCGGGCTCCAAGTTCGAGTCGTTCCTGCATCTCGACCACGTGCTGGCGCTCGACCTCTCGACCGAGATCGGCAGGGCCCCGGTGCTGCCGCCGGGCGCGGCCGAGCTCCTCGACCAGCGTGCGCGGGCCCGTGACTCCCACGACTGGCCCGTCGCCGACCGGTTGCGCGACTCGCTCGCCGAGGTCGGCGTGCTGGTGTCCGACACGCCCGACGGGCAGGTCTGGGTGCTCGGCGGACATTGACGGCCGGTCGCCGTGGCGGTGAGAGCAGTGACCGCGGACTGCCAGACTTAGGGGGCATCGCGGGAGTTTGGAGGTTTTCGTGAGGTTGAGGCCCTATGCCTGGCTGCCGTGGCCGTTGCGCTGGTTGGCACGGGTGTTGACCATCTTCCTCGCACTCGCCGTGGTGTTGGCGGGGGTGCTCGTGTACACCGTACGGCAGTCGTTCCCCCAGGTGGAGGGGACGCTTCGGCTGTCGGGGTTAAGCGGGAACGTAGAGATTTATCGCGATAAATCAGGCATCCCGCACATCTACGCGGACTCCTCCGAGGACCTGTTCATGGCGCAGGGCTTCGCGCACGCGCAGGACCGGTTCTGGGAGATGGACTTCCGGCGGCACACGACCGCCGGCCGGCTGTCGGAGCTGTTCGGCGCGGCCACCGTCGAGACCGACAAGGCGATCAGGACCATGGGCTGGCGCCAGGTGGCCGAACGCGAGCTGCCCGAGCTGAGCGCGCGCACCCGGCGCTACCTCGACTCCTACTCCAAGGGCGTGAACGCCTGGCTCCAGGCGAACCCGAACGCCTCCGACCGCAGCCTCGAATACTCCGTGCTCAAGGTGCAGAACGGCGGCTACACCCCCGAGCCGTGGACCGCGGTCGACTCGATCGCCTGGCTCAAGGCCATGGCCTGGGACCTGCGTTCCAACCTGGAGGACGAGATCGACCGCGCGCTCGCCCTCACCAAACTCCCCCGGGAACGGGTCGAGCAGCTCTACCCCGGCTACCCGTTCGACGAGCACGAGCCGATCGTCACCCAGGGGGCGATCGTCGAGGAGCGCTTCGACCAGCGGGCCAAGCCGCGGCAGGAGGAGCCTGCGACCGACGCGCGGGGCGCGGCGGCGCTGGCCCAGGCCAGGAAGACGCTCGACGCCCTGCCCGCAACGATGAGCGGCCCCGACCACGAGGGCATCGGCTCCAACTCGTGGGTGGTCTCCGGCCGCCACACGGCCAGCGGCAAGCCGCTGCTCGCCAACGACCCCCACCTGTCGGCCCAGCTCCCGTCGGTCTGGTACCAGGCGGGGCTGCACTGCAGGGAGATCACGGAGCACTGCGGCTTCGACGTCACCGGATTCACCTTCGCCGGCCTGCCCGGCGTCGTCATCGGGCACACCGACAAGATCGCCTGGGGCTTCACCAACCTGGCGCCGGACGTGGCCGACCTGTTCATGGAGCAGGTCACCGGCGACACGTACCTGTACAAGGGCGAGCAGGTCAAGCTGGAGACCAGGCGTGAGGAGATCAAGGTGGCGGGTGGCGCCACCGTCACGATCGACGTCAGAAGCACCCGGCACGGGCCGCTGATCAACGAGGTGATGGACGACGTCAAGCCGGGCGACGGGGCCAACGCGGTGGCCCTGCAGTGGACCGCGCTGATGCCCGGCCGGACCGCCGACGCGATCTTCGCGCTGAACGAGGCCGCCGACTGGCACGAGTTCAGGGCCGCGGCGGTGCTGTTCGACGTGCCCGCCCAGAACCTCGTCTACGCCGACACCGAGGGCGGCATCGGCTACCAGGCGCCCGGCTGGATCCCGGTACGCGAGAAGGGCGACGGCACCTGGCCGGTGCCCGGCTGGACCGGCGAGTACGACTGGAAGACCGCGCCGATCCCCTACGACCAGCTCCCCTCGGTCGAGAACCCCGCCGAGGGCTACATCGTCACCGCCAACAACGCGGTCATCGACCCTCGCCGCTACCAGCCGCTGCTGACCAAGGACTGGTCCTACGGCTACCGCTCGCAGCGCATCACCGACCGGCTCAAGCAGGAGATCGACAAGGGCCAGGTCGACGCGGCGACCATGTCCAGGATCCAGCAGGACAGCAACAACGGCCTGGCCACGACGCTGGTCCCCGCGCTCATGGAGGTGGAGCTGGCCGGACCGAGCGCGCGGGCCAGGGGGCTGCTGAAGGGCTGGGACGGCTCGCAGGGCCTCGACTCGGCCCCCGCCGCCTACTTCAACGCGGTCTGGCGACACCTGCTCAAGCTGACCTTCGACGACGACCTGCCGGAAGCCGCCCGGCCGAGCGGCGGCGACCGCTGGTACGAGGTGGTCAGACGGCTGCTCGCCGCCCCCGACGACCCGTTCTGGGACGACACCACAACCGAGCAGGTCACCGAGACCCGCGACGACGTCCTCCGCCAGGCGCTGGCCGACGCCTACCAGGAGGTGTCCGGGCTGCTCGGCGACGACGTCGGCTCCTGGCGCTGGGGCGACCTGCACCAGCTGTCGTTGACCCATGGCTCGCTCGGCACGTCGGGCATCGGGCCGATCGAGGCCCTGTTCAACCGGGGCCCGCTGCCGGTGCCCGGCAACAAGGACGCGGTCAACGCGACCGGCTGGAACGTGCAGAAGGGCTACGCCGTCACCGCCGTGCCGTCGATGCGGATGGTCGTCGACCTGGGCGACCTGGACAAGTCACGCTGGATCAACCTGACCGGCGCCTCCGGCCACGCCTTCCACGACAACTACTGGGACCAGGCGACGCTCTGGGCCGAGGGCGGGCTGCTGCCGATGTACTCGCGAAAGGAGTCGGTGCGCGAGGCGGCGGTGCACACGCTGCGGCTCACACCCTGACTCAATCGCTCTGATTCACCCACACTGACGCACTCGCACTGGACTCACTCACACTGACTCATCCGCACTGGACTCACCCGCACTGACTCACCCGCCTTGCCGCTCTCCCGCGCGCCGTCGCCACCACAGGGCCGCGCGCGGGTAGCCGCCGTCGTCGAGGCCGGCCAGCCGCTCGAACACGTTGTACGACGCCTGGTGCCCGCAGAGCAGCACCGAGAACAGCATGGACAGCAGGTAGAGCGGGAGCATGGGCAGGCCGACGCACCACGCCCACTGGGTGGCGTGCCTGCTCTCGTGCAGGATGAGCCGGTCGTCGAGCGAATCTCGCCTGGTCAGCACGACGTTGCCCACGGTGAACGCCCCCGCGATGGGGAAGCGGTAGCGGTAGCCGAAAGCGAGCACGAGCCCGTCGGGACCGGGCTGCCGGGTGGCGCCGCCGATGACGGAGATCAGCAAACCTAGCGGGGTGGCCAGATTCAGATAGTTCACCACCCGGCGGAACCTGTGTCGCCTGTTCATACGTCTCAGTCTTGACCAATCTTGACAACTCGGAATAATGATCGACGTCCTGAAATCTCCCTAAAGAGCAGGATCATGAGATTTTCCACTCTGGGCGCGCTGGTCGGCGCCATGGCTCTGGCCGGCGCCGGCGGAATCGCGATCACTCAAACCTCGGCGAGCGACCCCCTGGGGTTATCCGAGGCCCCGCTCCGCGTCGTGATCGCGTCGTCGACGCCCACCCCCAAGATCGGTAAGTACACCGCCACGACCAAGGTCGTCAAGAAAAAAGGCACCTCCTACCTGGACGTGGCCGTCAAGTACGACGGCGCCGCCAGGTTCACGATCCGCCAGCGCGTCTGCAAGGGCAAGTCCTGCCGTACGACCGCCGCCGAACTCCCCGTGACCACGGGCGCGGGCAAGGCCAGCAAGAAGCTCGGCAAGGGCGCGTACAAGCTGAGAGGCAAGCCGAAGGTCAAGGTCAAGGTACTGCCCTGGCCGACCCGCACGGTGACGGCCACGCCGACGGCCACGGTCACGGAGACCGCGCCGGCCGAGACGGTCACGGCGACCGTGACGGAGACGGCGACGCAGGAGGTCACGACCACGGTCACCCAGACGGTCACGGCGCCTCCGGTGACGGTCACGGCGACGGTCACCCAGACCTGCCGGCCGGAGGTCCCGGTGCTCCCGCCTTCGGAGACGCCCACGGTGCCCCCGTCACTCCCCACCACCCCCGAACCGACCCCGTCACTCCCGATCACCCCCGAACCGACTCCATCGCTGCCGACCGTGCCGGAACCGACCCCGACGCCCTCCCTCACGATCACCGAGGAGCCGACCGGAGTCCCGACGGACACACCGCCCCCGGCGGACCCGATCCCGATCTGCCCCACCGCCACCGGCGCGCCTACGGACACACCGACCGACGAGCCGACTGAACCAACGGAAACCCCACTCCCGGAACCCCCGGCCCAGTAGAACCCCCTGACCGCCGGGCCCCGCACACATCCCGCGGGCCCCGGCCAGGCGGTCCCCACCCCGGCAGGCACCCCGTAGGACCCCCGGCCAAGCGCATCCCGTGAGCTCGGCCCACCCGGGCCCCGGCCAGACAGGCGTCATCTGGCGACCGGTCAGGCGTGCACCACGGCCGGGGCCCAGGGGGCGCACGTCACGGCGGCACGCCGGGGAACCGGAGGAGCGTGTCCCTGGACGGGGGCCGGCCAGGGCGGCGGGTGGGTCTTGCCGTGCTTCGCCGTAAAAAATGGGCGGATAGAGATGGTCGTATATGTCAGGGGTGGCCGCGGAGGAGCCAGGAGCCGGGCGGGGAGGTGGAGGGGGACAGGAAGAAGGCCGCCACCAACGCCCCCATCCCCCCATATAGGTAGATATATCCGGCAGCGCCCCCCGCGATGACCAGATCCCCCTGCGCCAACTGCAGCGAGAACGGCATCGACACCAGCAGCCACCCGGCCGCCGTCACCGCCGCCCCCATCCGGGCGCGCATCAGCCTGCCCGCCCCCACGCAGACACCGAAGAGCCCCACCACCCACGCGACCGCCGCGGCAGGGAAGGGCCCCAGGTTCCACGCGTCCTGCGTGAACCCGCCCACGACCCCCATGACGAGCCCCAGCACGAACAGCATGCCGTAGGCCGCCCCGCCCAGCGCCGACTCGGCCTGGCTGCGTTGCTCCATGCCGACCGAGGTTAGTGGATGCCGGCGAACAGATCGTTCTCGCGGTGGCCCGGCTCGCCAAGCCCGCCCGCCTCGACCGGCAGCCCGGGCACGTCGGGGCCGGCCGCTCCCTCGGCCAGGATGAAGTGCTCCACGCCGACCGCCAGCTGACCGATGCCGTTGGACAGCGCGAACCACGGGTCGCGCACGCTGATCTGCGTGGCGTGGGCGCGCATCGCGTCGAGCTTGCGGCCCACCCACGGCCGCGCGTCGATCTCGGTGGTGATCACCTCGTCGGGACTGCCGAACGGCGCCTTGTCGACGTCCTCGGCGACGAACGACACGTCGGTGGCCGCGCGCAGCGCGTCGGCCGAGCGCCGCATGACCGAGACGGCCATGGCCGTGTGGTAGACCTTCGCGATGCGCCACGGCTCGCCCTCGCCGAACTCCGGGTCGGCCGCGAGCTCGACGGCGCGCAGGGAGACGCGGTGCGCCTGGATGTGGTCGGGATGGCCGTAGAAGCCGTTGGCGTCGTAGGTGACGAGGACCTGCGGCCGCACCTCGCGGATGACCTTGACCAGCTCGCCCGCGGCCTCGTCGAGGTCGGCCTGCCAGAACGCCTCGGGCCGCTCGTTGGAGGCGAGGCCCATCATGCCCGAGTCGCGCCAGCGCCCCGCGCCGCCGAGGAAACGGTGGTCCTCGACGCCGAGTGCCCGGCACGCGCCGGCGAGCTCGCCGGCCCGGTAGGGGCCGAGCGCGTCGTCGCGGTCGGCGGCCAGATGGGCGAGGTCGGCCGGGATGATCTCGCCCTCCTCGCCGAGCGTGCAGGTCACCAGCGTGACGTGGGCGCCCTCGGCGGCGTAGCGGGCCATGGTCGCGCCGGTGCCGATCGACTCGTCGTCGGGATGGGCGTGCACGAGCAGCAACCGCCGATCACGCCCGTGGACTCGCTCGCCGGCCGGCGCCTCGCTCTCCGTCATGCGTCCGAGCCTAACCAACCGCTCTTGCTGGCAGGATTGGCCCCATGAGTGAGAGCTTCCCGCGACTTTCGGCCAGGACCCGCCGGTTCACCCTCGGGGTGCCCCGGGGCTTCACCATCTCCCCCGACGGCGCCCGGGTCGTGTTCCTGCGCACGAGGTCCGGCACCGACCCCGTGACCTGCCTGTGGGAGCTCGACACCGAGACGCACATCGAGCGGCTGGTCGTCGACCCGCGCACGCTCGACGCCGACGACGACCTGCCGCCCGAGGAGCGGGCCAGGCGCGAGCGCAGCCGCGAGCAGGCGGGCGGAGTGGTCGCCTACACGACCGACACCGCGGTCACCACGGCCGTCTTCGCCCTGTCGGGCGGCCTCTACGTCACCGACCTGCCGAGCGGGCGCACGCGCCGGCTCGGCATCCCCGGCTCGGCCATCGACCCGCGCGTCTCCCCTGACGGCCACCTGGTCGCCTATGTCACCGGCGGCGCCCTGCGCGTCCAGGACCTGGCCTCCGGCGACGACCGGGCGCTGGCCACGCCCGAGTCGCCGACGGTCACCTACGGCCTGGCCGAGTTCATCGCCGCCGAGGAGATGGGCCGGATGCGCGGCCACTGGTGGTCTCCGTCGAGCGACGCGCTCCTGGTCGAGCGGGCCGACGAGGCGCCGGTGCGCAGCTGGTACATCGCCGACCCGGCCAATCCCGACCGCCCGGCGGTGACCCAGCGCTACCCGGCCGCCGGCACGCCCAACGCCGTCACCGAGCTGTTCGTGCTGGGCCTCGACGGGTCGCGCGTGGCGGTGCCGTACGACGACGAGTACCTTACGACGGCCGCCTGGGACTCCCACGCGCTGTCGATCGTGACGATGCCACGCGACCAGAAGGCACTGCGGCTGTTCGCGGTCGACCCGGCGACCGGCCGCTCCACGCTGGTCCGCGAGGACACCGACCCGGCCTGGGTCGACATCTTCGCCGGTGTGCCCGCCCACCTCGACGACGGGTCGCTGGTCTGGGTGGCCCAGGCCGACGGCGGCAACCGGCTGTTCGTCGGCGACCGCGCGGTCACCCCGCCGACGCTGCAGGTGCGCGCGGTGCTCGACGTCGACCACGACAGCGTGCTGTTCACCGCCAGCGGCGACCCCACCGAGATCCAGCTGTGGACCTGGGACGGCCACTCGCTGCTGCCGGTCTCGACCCGCTCCGGCGTGTTCTCCGGCCGGATGGCGAGCGGCGTCGGCGTGCTCAGCGAGCAGACCCTCGACGCCGAGGGCGTCTCCACCACGGTCGTGCGCCGCGACGGCGTGGCGATCCCGATCCCGTCCGTGGCCGAGCGGCCCGGTCTCGACCTGCGGGTCTCGCTCGGCCGTTCCGGCCGTCGCGAGCTGGCCACCGCCGTGGTGCTGCCCTCCTGGCACGAGCAGGGCTCGCGCAGGCTGCCGGTCCTCATGGACCCGTACGGCGGGCCGCACGCGCAGCGGGTGCTCAACCGGCGCGGCGGCTACCTGGAGAGCCAGTGGTTCGCTGAGCAGGGCTTCGCCGTCATCGTGGCCGACGGGCGGGGCACTCCCGGGCGGGGCCCGGGGTTCGAGCGCGCGATGCTGGGCGACCTGGCGACTCCGGCGCTGGAGGACCAGGTCGACGCCCTGCAGGGCGTGGCCGAGCAGTATCCCGACGATCTCGACCTGACGAGGGTGGCCATCCGGGGCTGGTCGTTCGGCGGCTTCCTGGCGGCGCTGGCGGTGCTGCGCCGGCCCGACGTGTTCCACGCCGCGGTGGCCGGGGCCCCGGTGACCGACTGGCGGTTGTACGACACCTGCTACACCGAGCGCTATCTGGGCCACCCGGACGAGCAGCCCGAGGTCTACGACAACTCCTCGCTCTTCGGGGACGCCGCCAAGCTGGACCGCCCCTTGCTGCTCATCCACGGCCTGGCCGACGACAACGTGGTGGCCGCCCACACGCTCCGCCTGTCGTCCGCGCTCCTCGCGGCCGGCCGCCAGCACCACGTCCTCCCGCTGTCGGGTGTCACGCACATGACGCCGCAGGAGGTCGTGGCGGAGAACCTGCTGCTGCTCCAGGTCGACTTCCTGAAGAAGTCGCTGGGCGAGTGACGTCCCCCTGACCTGCCGCCTCGGCCCAGGGCATCACGCGAGCAACGTGATGCCCTGCACCGGCCGAGCAACGTAACCGCCGGGCAGGTCGAGCAACCTGACCGCCCTGGGCCCGCCGGGCGAGCGGCGTCAGCGCACCGGTTCGTGCGGCGGACGGGTGGGCGCGCCGTGCCAGCTGCTCCACAGCGCCGCGTACGAGCCGCCCGCCGCCACCAGCTCGTCGTGTGACCCGAGCTCGCTGATCCGGCCGTCCTCCACCACCGCGACCCGGTCGGCGTCGTGGGCCGTGTAGAGGCGGTGCGCGATGGCGATGACCGTCCGCCCCTCCAGCACCGCGGCCAGCGACCGCTCCAGGTGCCGAGCGGCGCGCGGGTCGATCAGCGAGGTCGCCTCGTCCAGCACCAGCGTGTGCGGGTCGGCCAGCACCAGACGGGCCAGTGCCAGCTGCTGGGCCTGGGCGGGCGAGACGGCCAGCCCGCCCGAGCCGACGACCGTGTCGAGGCCGTCGGGCAGGCCGAGCACCCAGTCGAGCGAGTCGACCGCGTCGAGCGCCGCGCGGACCGCCGTGTCGTCGGCCCCGGGCCGGGCGATCAGCAGGTTGTCGCGGAGCGTGCCCTTGAACACGTGGTGCTCCTGGGTGACCAGCGCGACGTGGCCGCGCAGCTCGTCGAGCGGCAGGTCGACGAGGGGCACCCCGCCGACCGACACGGCGCCGGTGCGGGGGCCGTGGATGCCGGCCAGCAGCCTGCCGAGGGTCGACTTGCCCGCGCCCGAGGGGCCGACCATGGCCAGCCGTTCGCCCGGCCTGACGGTCAGGGAGACACCGTGGAGCACGTCGCGGCCCTCGCGGTAGGCGTAGCGGACATCGTCGGCCTCCATCAGCTCGCCGGTGGGGCGGGTGGCGGAGGGCGCCCGGTCGTCGGGCACGTTGGCCACGCCGAGCAGCCGCGCCAGGGCCGCGCCGCCGACCTGCAGCTCGTCGATCCACATGAGGAACCGGTCGAGCGGGTCGATCAGCTGCTGGGCGTAGAGGGTGGCCGCGGTGACCTGGGCCAGCGACACCCAGCCGTTGGTGTAGAAGAGCCCGCCGACGAACAGCGTGGCGCAGACCGGGAGGACGTAGCCCAGCTCCACGGCGGGAAACCAGATCGTGCGCAGGCGCAGGGTGTAGCGCTCGGCGCCGAACGACCCGCGGATGTCGTCGTCGGTGCGCTGCTCGCGCCGCCGGTGCAGGCCGAGCGCCTCGATCGCCCGAGCGCCGTCGACGGTCTCGGCCAGCCCCTCGGTCATGTCGGCGTAGGCCGCGTTCTCGCGCAGGTAGCCGTCGCGGGCCCGGTTGAGGTACCACCGCGTCGCGCACCACAGGATGGGGCCCGCGATCAGCATCGGCAGCATGAGCAACGGGCTGACCAGCACGATCGCCCCGATGGTGATCGCGAAGGTGACCACCGCGATCAGTGTCTCGGGCACGGCGTGGCGAACGGTCCTGGACAGCGAGTCGACGTCGCGCGTCGTCCTGGTGATCAGATCGCCCGCCCCGGCCCGCTCGACCGTCGACAGCGGCAGGCCGAGCACCCGGTCGACGAACTCCTCGCGCAACTCGGCGAGGACCTTCTCGCCGAGCCGGGCCGAGGCCAGCACCGCGTAGCGGATGAGAACGCTCTGCAGCAGCAGGAACCCACCGATGCCGAGGACCACGAGGCCGACGCTCACCTCGCCGCCGTCGCGTACGGTCTGCACCAGCGCGCCGAGCTGCCAGGGCACGGCCAGCCCGGCGACCGCCGCGAGCCCGTGCAGGACCAGGGCGACGGTGAGCTGACGCGGATATCTCAGCGTCAGCCGCCTGGCGTAGGCGCGCACCTGTCTCTCGTCGGCGACGGGCAGGATCTCGCGGGCCATCGTCAGTCCTCCCCTCTGGTCACGGTCGCGGCGTATCTCGGTGAGGAGGCCAGCAGGTCGCGGTGCGCGCCCTCGGCGACCATCCTGCCGTCCTCGACGTAGATCACATGGTCGGTGCGATCGAGCACCAGCGGGCTGGTCGTGCAGATCAGCGTGGTCCGGCCGGCGCGGGCCTTGGCCAGCCGGTCGGCGATGCGCGCCTCGCTGTGGGCGTCGACCGCGCTGGTCGGCTCGACCAGGACGAGCACCTCGGGGTCGAAGAGCAGCGCCCTGGCCAGCCGGAGCCGCTGCTGCTGGCCACCGGAGAACTCCCGCCCGGCCTCGGCCACCTCGGCGTCGAGCCCTTCGGGCAGGGCTTCGACGATGTCCTCGGCGCACGCCGTGTGCAGCGCCTGCCGTACCTGCTCGTCGGAGGCGCCGCCACGGACGTCGAGCTCGTCGCGGAGCCTGCCCGTGAACAGCCTGGCGCCGTTGTCGGCGACCAGGATGCGCGAGCGGATCTCGGCGATCGGCAGCGTGGCGAGGTCGGCCTCGCCGAAGGTGACGTCGCCGTCGGCGTAGCGGCCCAGCCGGTCGGCGATCGTGATCGCCTCCTCGGGCGTGGCGGCCGCGACGGCGGTCAGCACGCCCGGCCGCACGGTCACGCCGCTGTAGGAGTCGCGGAGCACGCCGCCCTTGCTGGCGCCGGTGCCGCCCGACACCTCGGGCTCGATGGACAGGATCCGCACCACCCGGCGGGCGGCCACGTGACCCTTGGTCAGCTTGTCGGCGGCTTCGGTGAGGGTGCGCATCGGGCCGATCAGGAAGACGGCGTAGCCGTAGAAGGCGACCAGCTGGCCGACCGTGATCTCACCGCCGACCGCGAACGACGCGCCGACGCCGGTGACGGTGGCGATCAGAATGCCGGGGAGCAGGATCTGCGCGCCCTCCAGCAGCGAATCGACCCTGGCGACGCCGACCCCCGCATGACGGACCCGCTGCGACTCCTCGCGGTAGCGCTCGGCGAACACCTGCTCGCCGCCGATGCCGCGCAGCACCCGCAGCCCGGCCACGATGTCGGCCGACCGGGTGGACAGGTCGCCGGTCAGGTCGCGCTGGAGGTTCTGGCGCCGGTGCAGCGGCTTGAGCAGCGGCCCGACGGCGACGGCCATGACGGGCACGCCGATGAGCACCAGGAGGCCCAGGGGCAGCGAGGTGGAGAGCAGGATCACGGTGACCGTGACGATCGCCACGACCGCGCCGGTGCCGCGCAGCAGGATGTCCATCGCGGTGCCGATGTGGGCGATGTCGGAGTTGCCGACGCTGACCACCTCTCCGGTCGACAGCCGCTTGGGCAGCGTGGCCCCGAGGCGGGCGGCCTGCCTGGCGGTCACCTGGACGGTGCGGTAGGCGGCGGCCAGCCAGTTGTAGACGGCCATCCGGTGCCGCATGATGCCGGAGCCCGCCTGCACCAGGCCGAGCCCGAGCAGGAGCGCCGACCAGGTCAGCAGCGCCCCGGTGTCCTTGGCCGTGACGGCGTCGATGCCCTTGCCCAGCACGGCGGGCACCAGCGCCTGCACCAGCCACCAGACGATCGCGAACGCGATGCCGGCCAGAAGGGAGGGCAGCTGGGAGCGCGCGTTCCACCACAGGTAGCGCAGTGGACCGCGGATGTCGGGCACGCCGGGATCGGCTTGAGGAAGGGAGCGCATAACCTGTCAAGATTGGCAAGGCACGGGTTGACCAGGCAAACGGTTTTCGCGTCAGGAGGGCAGCGCCCTGAAAGCCCTGAACGTGTAGACGAGCGCCACCAGCGCGGTCAGGGCCAGCAGCAGATAACCCAGCGTGTACGCCGCCGTGGCACTGTAGACGACGCCCATGACCAGGGGCGGGAAGTAGCCGCCGAGCCCTCCGGCCGCCCCCACCAGACCGGTGACGGTGCCCACCCGTGACGCCTCGACCACCTTGGCGACCAGCGCGAACACGCCTCCGGTGCCGAGACCGAGCAGGAGCGCCATCAACACGAAAGTGACCCCGGCGGGTAGCTCCGGCGGCGGCCGGAAGCACAGCACGACCGCCATGACCACGACCCCGGCGAACGAGATGAGCAGCACCCGGACCGGCCCGATCCGGTCGGAGAGAATGCCGCCCAACGGCCTGGCGAGCACGGCCGCGATGGAGAATCCGGCGGTGCGCAGCCCGGCGTCGGTCTGGACGTACGCGTACACGTTCTCCAGCAGCGTGGGCAGGTAGGTGGAGAAGGCGACGAACCCCCCGAACGTCACCGCGTACAGGAACGAGCACTGCCAGGTCGCCTTGACCTTCAGCGCCTCGCGGATCCGGGGCAGCGCCGGCTGGGTCGCGGGCCGCCACGCGGGCGAGTCGCGGCTGAACGCCAGCATGATCAGGCCCATCGCCGCCAGCGCCACCGCCATCAGCACGTGCGTGGCCCCGCGCCCGAGCGCCTCGACCAGCCGGGGCGTGCAGAACGCCGACAGGGCCGTGCCCCCCATCCCGGCCCCGAACACCCCGGTGGCGAAGCCGCGCCGCGGGGCTTCGTACCAGGCGTTCACGAAGGGGATGCCGACCGCGAAGGAGGTGCCGGGAATCCCCAGCAGGAACCCCCAGAACAGCAGCCATCCGTACGAGTCGGACCAGCCGACGAGCAGGACGGGCACGATCGACAGGAAGCAGATGACCGCGAACATCCGCCGCCCGCCGAACCGGTCGGCCAGCACGCCGACGGGGATCCGTCCCAGCGAGCCGACCAGCACCGGGATCGCGACCAGCAGCGAGGTCTGCGTCGGCGCCAGGTGCAGGCTCTTGGTGTAGCTGCTGCTCAGCGGCCCGATCAGGTTCCACGCCCAAAACGTGAGGGCGAACGCCGAGGTCGCGAGGACCAGGTTGTGCGTCTGACCGCTGCGCAGTTCTGCCATACACCATCTGTAACATGTCGTCACATAGGGTAGTGATGCGGGGTATGCCAAATGCGCCTGGCGCGCCGGGTGATGTCCGGGCCGCCGTTAGGCCAGAATCGTTGCCTGTGAGGCACGGCTACACCAACAGCACGGTCGGCGACGGCGCCCTGGTGGTCAAGTGCTACCAGGGGCCGGGCGCGGCCACGCGGCTGCGCACCGAGAGCAGGTTCCTGCGCAGGCTGAAGGGGCGGCTGCCGGTGCCCGCCGTCCACCAGATCACCGCGACGAGCCTGACCATCCGGTTCGTCGACGGCGTCCACGGCGAGGACCTGCTGGACGACGGCCGGGCGGCCGAGGTGCTGGCCGGCTGCGGGCGCACGCTCACCCGCATCCACCGGCTGGGGATCGTCCACGGCGACTTCGGCCCGCAGAACCTGCTGTTCGACCCCGAGACGTTCGAGACGGCCGCGATCCTCGACTGGGAGTGGGCGCACCAGGGCGTGCCGCTCGAGGACCTCGCCTGGTGCGAATGGATCGTCCGCACCCACCATCCCGCGCACGTGCCGTCTCTGGCCTCCTTCTTCGACGCCTACGACGGCCCGGTGCCGCCGTGGGAGCGGCGGCACGCGGCCATGCTCGCCCGCTGCCGCGACCTGCTCGACTTCGCGGCGCGCCGGGAGCCGGGCGGCGAGGGCGAGAAGCTGTGGCGCCACCACCTGGAGACCACCGCCGCCTGGACCGCCCACTGACCGCGCATCGGCGATTTCGCCGGTCCCGGATGTCTTTACACCGCCCCCCTTTATCGGTTGACACCCGCGAGTAACACTCTGGTCATGTCGTCAGCCGCTGTCACGCGCCAGAGCGTCCTGCACGGGCGCGCCGCCGAGGAGGCCGCCGTGCGGCTGCTGCTCGACCGGGCACGTCAGGGAGCCGGCGGCGCGCTGGCCCTGCTGGGTTCGCCGGGCATCGGCAAAACCGCCGTGCTCGACCTCGCCGGCACCCTGGCGGGCGATTTCGCCGTGCTGCGCGTCCGGGGGATCCGCCAGGAGACGCACCTGCCGCTGTCCGGCCTGCACGCGCTGCTGCACCCGGTGGCGGGCCTGATCCGGTCACACGTGCTGACCTGGGCGCTCCGGCTGGGCCGCAGCGACGGCGGGGTCGCGCTGCCCGCCGCGCTGCTGGAGTTCCTGCGCGAGCTGGCCGGCCCGGAACCGGTGCTGGTCTGCGTCGACGACCTGCACCTGCTCGACGCGGCCAGCCGGGAGGCGCTGACGTTCGCGGCCAGGAGGGTGGCCGGGGAGCGGATCGCGCTGCTGTTCACGGCGTGGGACGCGGCCGGGCCGCCGGGCGAGCTGCCGGGCGACGTCCCGGTGCGGACGCTGGAGCCGCTGGACCAGGCCGCGACCCGCGCCCTGGCGGCGGAGCTGCTGCCGGGCAGCCTCTCCGACGACCTGCGCGGCAGCCTGGAGCGGATCTCTCGGGGCAACCCGCTCGCCCTGCGCGAGCTGGTGGAGTCGCTCAGCGCCGAGCAGCTGGCCGGGCTCGCGCCGGCGCCCGACAGCCTGCCCGTCCATGGGCGGCTGCACCGCGCGCACGCCGACCGGCTGGCGGGCCTGCCCGAGGACACCCGGTTCCTGCTGCTGCTCCTCGCGGCCGATCCGGGTCTCGACACGGCGACGCTGATCCTGGCCGCCGAACCGGCCGACCCGCTGTCCCTGCTGGCACCCGCCGAGAACGCCGGGGTGATCCGCGCCGAGGGTGAGCGGTACGTCTACACCGACGAGACGGTCCGCGCCGTCGCCTACGCCGAGGCCCCGCTCGCCCGGCGGCGGGCCGCGCACCGGCTGCTCGGCGACCTCCTCGACGGGCAGAGCCGTCGGCTGGCCCGGGCCTGGCACCGAGCGGTCGCGCTGGACGGCCCGCCCGAACGGCTCGCCGCCGAGTTGGCCGCCGCCGCCTCGACCGCCACGCGTCACGGCCATCCCGGCCCCTCCCTGGCCTACGAACGCGCTGCCCGGCTGACCGGCCACGACGCCAGCAGGGCCGAATGGCTGGCCGCGGCCGCCCGCCACGCGTGGGTGTCCGGCGACTTCCCGCGCGCCAGGTCGCTGCTGACCTGGCTGCGCCGCCCCGTGGCGTCCGACTCCTCGCGCGGTCAGGCCGAGCTGATGTACGGCCGGCTGGAGCTGCTGAGCGGCAACGCCGACAGTGCCCGCGACAAGCTGCTGGCCGCGGCCACCTGGCTGGTCGAACACGACCGGCTGGTCGGGGTGAAGGCGCTGCTGCAGGCGGCCGAGGCCAGCTATCTGGCCGGCGACATCCGCGCCCTGCACGCCATCGCCGGGCAGGCCGCGGTGCTGCGCCGCGGCGACGACTGCGTGACCGCGCAGCTCATGTTCGAGTACCTGGAGGGGATAGCGGCCACGTTCAGCGGCCGGCACCGGGCCGCCGCCGGGCCGCTACGCCGGGTCGTGGAGCTGGCCTCGGCGGTGAGCAGCCCGGTGACGCTGGTCTGGGCGTGCGTGGCGAGCCTGCTGCTCGGCGAGGACGCCACGGCGATCGAGCTGTCGGCCCGGGCCGTCGACACGGCGAGGCGGCGCGGCGCGGTCAGCGTCGTGCCGCAGCTGCTGGAGTCGATGATCCAGGCGCAGTTCTGGCTGGGCCGCTACTCCTCCGTCGCGGCCCACGCCACCGAGGGGCTGCGGCTGGCCCAGGAGTCGGGCCAGCTCAACGCCGCGGCCCAGCACCTGGCCTGGCTGGCGCACGCCGCCGCCGTCCAGGGCGACGCGGAGAGCTGCCGCGACCGGGCCCACGCCGCGATCGAGCTGGCCGAGTCCCATGGCCTGGGCATCGCCACCACGCTCGGCAACTGGGCGCTGGCCCATCTCGACCTGTCCATCGGGCGTCCGGCGGAGGCGGCCGCCCGGCTGCGCGGCCGGCACGGCAACGACCACGTCGTCATCCGGGTCATGGCCAGCCCGCACTTCATCGAGGCGGCGACCCGTACCGGTGACAGGAGGCGGGCCGCGGCGGCCCTGCGGGTGCTGGAGCGCTGGGCGGCCAGCACCGGCAGCCCCGACCGGCTCGCGCTCGTCGCGCGCTGCCGGGCGCTGCTCGCCGCGCCGGGCGAGGCGGGTGAGCTGTTCTGCGAGGCTCTGGAGCTGCACCGCCAGGGCGCCTGCCGGTTCGAGACCGCCCGCACCCAACTGCTGTACGGCGGAGCCCTGCGCAGGGAGCGGCGGCCCGGCGCCGCGCGGGAGCACCTGCACGGCGCGCTGGAGACGTTCGAGCGGCTGGGCGCGGTGCTGTGGAGCGAGCGGGCCCGGGCGGAGCTGCGCGCCTCCGGCGAGGCCGTCGTCCACGTCTCACCCGCCGGAGACCCGGAGCGACTGCTCACCGCGCAGCAACTGCGGATCGCCCGGCTGGTCGCGGAGGGCGCGACCAACAGGGAGGTCGCCGAGCGGCTCTTCCTGAGCCCGCGCACGATCGACCACCACCTCAGGAACGTCTTCGTCAGACTGGGCGTGCGCTCGCGGGTGGAACTGGCGCGGCTGCTCTCCTGAGACCGGCGACGCACGTCCTCCGAAACCGGCGTGCCACGTCTCCTGAGGCCGGCGACGCACGTCCCGCGGAACCGGCGTGCCGCCTCTCCTGAGACCGGCGATTCACGCGATGCGGGTGCTGACAGGCGGGCTCAACAATGTCGGCGGACACCGGTTCCCGGATTCCCCCCACCGGACCCCCAGCGAACATGGAGTTCCCGACGTGTCTCTCCCCACCGCGCGAACCCTCACGAAGCTCGCCATGGCCGTGACCCTGGCGTGCGGCACCCTCGCCCTCACCCCCGCCGCCCACGCCGCCGGCCCGTACGAGCGCGGCCCCGACCCCACCGACTCCGTCCTGGAGGCGAGCCGCGGCCCGTTCGCCACCTCCCAGCAGTCCGTCTCCTCGCTCAGCGTGAGCGGGTTCGGCGGCGGCCAGATCTACTACCCGAACGACACCAGTCAGGGCACGTTCGGGGCGATCGCCATCTCCCCCGGCTACACCGCCTCGTGGTCGAGCATCTCCTGGCTCGGCCCCCGCATCGCCTCGCACGGCTTCGTGGTGATCGGCATCGAGACCAACACCCGCTACGACCAGCCCGCCAGTCGCGGCCGCCAGCTCCTGGCCGCCCTGGACTACCTGGTCGAGGACAGCTCGACGGCGGTCCGCAGCCGCATCGACGCCTCCCGGCTGGCCGTGGCGGGCCACTCCATGGGCGGCGGCGGCTCCCTGGAGGCCGCCAACGATCGGCCCAGCCTGCAGGCCGCGGTCCCGCTGGCCCCGTGGAACCTGACCAAGAGCTGGTCAGGTGTACGGGTCCCGACCATGATCATCGGTGGCGAGAACGACTCGGTCGCCTCCGTGACCACCCACTCCCAGCCGTTCTACGAGAGCATCCCCGCCTCGTCGGAGAAGGCGTACATGGAGCTCAACGGCGCCAGCCACTTCTTCCCGCAGACGACCAACACCCCGACCGGCAAGTACATGGTCGCCTGGCTGAAGAGGTTCGTGGACGACGACACGCGCTATGAGCGGTTCCTCTGCCCGGCGCCCCGGCGCAGCGACATCGAGGAGTACCGCGACACCTGCCCGCACTCCTGACCCGTTGACCCCGGCCTCCCGTCCCCTGGGCGGGAGGCCGGACCCGTTTCGCGCTACTTGGCGTTGGCCTTGAGGTAGTCGCTGTTCATCTGGGCGATCGTGTCCAGCGGGATGCCCTTGGGGCAGACCGCGGTGCACTCGCCGGTGTTGGTGCAGCCGCCGAAGCCCTCGGCGTCCATCTGGTCCACCATCGCCTTGGCGCGTGAGAGCCGCTCCGGCTGCCCCTGGGGCAGCAGGCTCAGGTGGGTGATCTTGGCGGCGGTGAAGAGGGAGGCCGAGCCGTTGGGGCAGGCCGCCACGCAGGCGCCGCAGCCGATGCAGGTGGCGGCGTCGAAGGCGTCGTCGGCGTCCTCCTTGCGCACCGGGATGCTGTGCGCGTCGGGAGCGGACCCGGCCGGCACCGAGACGAAGCCGCCCGCCTGGATGACGCGGTCGAACGCCGATCGGTCGACGACCAGGTCCTTCACCACCGGGAACGGCGCGGCCCGCCAGGGCTCGATGGTGATGGTGGCGCCGTCCTCGAAGTGGCGCATGTGCAGCTGGCAGGTGGTGGTGGCGCGCTGCTCGCCGTGCGCGACACCGTTGATGACCATGCCGCACATGCCGCAGATGCCTTCGCGGCAGTCGTGGTCGAAGGCCACCGGGTCGTCGCCTTCGAGGATGAGCCGCTCGTTGAGCACGTCCAGCATCTCCAGGAAGGACATGTCCGGCGAGACGTCCTCGACCCGGTAGGTCACCATCCGTCCGGCGTCGGAGGGGCCGCTCTGCCGCCAGACCTTCAGGGTCAGGTTCACTTGTAGCTCCGCTGGGTCATCTTGACGTACTCGTACTCGAGCGGTTCCTTGTGCAGCACCGGCTCGCCCTCGGGCGAGTACTCCCAGGCCGAGACGTGAGCGAAGGTCTCGTCGTCGCGCAGCGCCTCACCGTCGGCGTCCTGCGACTCGGCCCGGAAGTGGCCGCCGCACGACTCGGTGCGGACGAGGGCGTCCAGGCACATGAGCTCGGCCAGGTCGAAGAAGTCGGCGACACGGCCGGCCTTCTCCAGCACCTGGTTCAGCTCCTCGGCGGTGCCGGAGACCTTGACGTCGCGCCAGAACTCCTCGCGCAGCTCGGGGATGCGCTCCAGGGCCTTGCGCAACGACTGCTCGGTGCGCTCCATGCCGCAGTATTCCCACATGAGCTTGCCCAGCTCGCGGTGGAAGGAGTCGGGCGTGCGCGTGCCGTTGACCGCGAGCAGCCGGTCGATCCTGGAGCGCACCTTGATCTCGGCGGCCGCCACGGCCTCCTCGTCGACCTCGCCGAACGGCCCGGCCGCCAGGTAGTCGCCGATGGTGGTCGGCAGCACGAAGTAGCCGTCGGCCAGGCCCTGCATCAGGGCCGACGCGCCGAGGCGGTTGGCCCCGTGGTCGGAGAAGTTGGCCTCGCCGATCACGAACAGCCCGGGGATCGTGGACTGCAGGTCGTAGTCGACCCACAGTCCGCCCATCGTGTAGTGGACCGCCGGGTAGATGCGCATCGGCACGTCGTAGGGGTTCTCGCCGGTGATGCGCTCGTACATCTCGAAGAGGTTGCCGTACTTCTTCTCCACGGCGTCCCGGCCGAGCCGGCCGATCGCGTCGCGGAAGTCGAGGTAGACGCCGAGGCCGCCGGGACCGACGCCGCGGCCCTCGTCGCAGACGTTCTTCGCCGCGCGCGAGGCGATGTCGCGGGGGACGAGGTTGCCGAACGCCGGGTAGATGCGCTCCAGGTAGTAGTCGCGCTCGTCCTCGGGAATGTCCCCGGGCGCACGGCCGTCGCCCTTGCGCAGCGGCACCCACACGCGGCCGTCGTTGCGCAGCGACTCCGACATCAGCGTCAGCTTCGACTGGTACTCGCCCGACACCGGGATGCAGGTCGGGTGGATCTGCGTGTAGCAGGGGTTGGCGAAGTACGCGCCCCGCTCGTGCGCCCGCCAGATGGCCGTGGTGTTGCAGCCCTTGGCGTTCGTGGACAGGAAGAACACGTTGCCGTAGCCGCCGGTGGCCAGCACGACCGCGTCGGCCACGTGCCGCTCGATCTCACCGGTCACCATGTCGCGGACGATGACGCCTCTGGCCCGGCCGTCGGCGACGATCAGGTCGAGCATCTCGTGCCGGGTGAACATCTCCACGGTCCCGGCCGCGATCTGCCGCTCCAGCGCCTGGTAGGCGCCGAGCAGCAGCTGCTGGCCCGTCTGGCCGCGGGCGTAGAAGGTGCGCGACACCTGCGCGCCGCCGAACGAGCGCGTGTCGAGCAGGCCGCCGTACTCGCGGGCGAACGGCACGCCCTGGGCCACGGCCTGGTCGATGATGTTCACCGAGACCTGCGCCAGCCGGTAGACGTTCGACTCGCGGGCGCGGAAGTCGCCGCCCTTCACGGTGTCGTAGAACAGCCGGTAGATGGAGTCGCCGTCGCCGCGGTAGTTCTTCGCGGCGTTGATCCCGCCCTGCGCGGCGATGGAGTGCGCGCGCCGCGGCGTGTCCTGGTAGCAGAACGACTTGACGCGGTAGCCCAGCTCGCCCAGGGTGGCGGCGGCCGACCCGCCCGCCAGACCGGTGCCGACCACGATGACGTTGAGCTTGCGCTTGTTGGCCGGGTTGACGAGCTTCGCGCCGAACTTCCGCTTCTCCCACCGCTCCTCGATGGGCCCGGCGGGAGCCTTCGTGTCGCGGATCGGCGCCCCTTCGACGTAGTTCACTTGATCACTCCGAACGTGATGGCGAGGGGCGGGGCGAGGAACCCGATGACCAGGGCGGCCGAGACCAGCGCGGCGACCGCCTTCAGCGCCCGGTAGCGGGCGCGGTTGGCCAGGCCGAGTGTCTGGAAGGCGCTCCAGATGCCGTGCCGCAGGTGCAGCCCGATCATGACGACGGCCACCACGTAGAGCAGCGTCACCCACCAGCGCGACGCGTCGAACCCGGCGATCATGCGGTCGGCGGGCGTGGAGTCGAAGCCCTTGGGGTTGACCACGCCGAAGGTCAGGTCGAGCAGGTGCCAGACGACGAACAGCACGATCGTGACGCCACCGAACCGCATGATGTGCGTGGTGTAGCCCCCGGCCTGCGACTTCTTCGCCACGTACTTCACCGGCCGGGCCTTGCGGGCGCGCCGCGCCAGCGAGATCGCGGCCCACATGTGCGCCACCACCGAGACGACGAGCACGATCTCCAGGACCGTCAGCAGCAGCCGGTACGGCGCCATGGGCTCCAGCAGCGTGCGCAGCCCGTGCGCGTACGCGTTGAACGACTCCCTGCCGAAGAAGATCTTGATATTGCCCAGCATGTGAGCGAGGAGGAAGATCACCATCACGGCGCCCGTGACGGCCATGACGGCTTTCTTGCCGTTCGAGGAGCCCAGGAACCCTCCGGGCCTCCGAGCCGTTGGTCTCTTCGCGGGCCGGCCGGACTTGGGGGAGGACACAGGCGCGGTGGCGGCGCCGCGCTCTATCGTGGCAGTCACGTCTTCTGACGCTAGGTATCCCGCGATGGCCCGTCCAAGTCATCACGGGCCTCGTTTTCATAGCCTTCGGCTATGATGTCTGGTTTGTACGGCGATTGCGGTCGCGAATCCGCACCCCCGGTGCGAGGAATATCACATGCAGTTGCAGCAGCTCGCCTACTTCGTGGCCGTGACGGAGACCAGGCACTTCACCCAGGCGGCCGAGCGGATGCGGGTCGCCCAGCCGTCGCTCAGCAAGCAGATCAAGGCCCTTGAGGCCGAGCTCGGCGCGCCGCTGTTCTCCCGGGCGCGCGGCAACGTCACGCTCACCCCGGCCGGCGAGGCGCTGCTCCCCCTCGCCCGCCGGATGCTGGCCGACGCCGACACCGCCAGGCAGGAGGTGGCCGAGCTGGCCGGGCTGCGCCGGGGCCGGGTGCGGCTGGGCGCGACGCCGTCGCTGTGCGCCGGGCTGCTGGCCGACGCCCTGGCCCGCTTCCACCGCGACTATCCCGGCATCGAGCTGCTGGTCGAGGAGAGCGGCTCGCGCGACCTCGTCAGGGCGCTGGCCCGTGGCCAGCTCGACCTGTCACTGATCATCATGCCGCTGCAGAGCGATGACCCCTCTCTGGTGACCGAGGACGTCCTACGGGAGAATCTCGTCGTGGCCATGCCCTCGCACGAGCCCACCCGCAGGCCGCATCAGCGCATCGCCGACCTGCGGGGCAAGCCGATGGTGATGTTCCGGCGCGGCTACGACCTGCGTGAGGCGACACTGGCCGCGTGCCGCCAGGCCGGGTTCGAGCCGAGGCTGGCCGTGGAGGGCGGTGAGATGGACGCGGTGCTCAGGTTCGTCGAGGCCGGGCTGGGCGTGGCCGTGGTGCCGTCGATGGTGCTCGACGGGCGGCCGGGGCTGAGGGGCGTCCCGCTGGCGCCCCCCGGGCTCACCCGGACGATCGCGCTGGCCCATCGCCGCGACGTGGAGCCCACCAGAGCCGCTCAGGCGTTCCGGGCGACACTTCTGGCCTTCGTCATCGAGGCGGGTCAGGAAGGCACGCTTCCGCAAGGGGTCGAACTCATAACACAATGAGCGACAACGATCCCCCTGCCACGAAGAGGCGTGTGTGACGGCAACTCTCTCCGAAACGCTGACGCTGCTCCTCATCGAGGACGACGACGGTGACGCCTTTCTGGTCGAAGAGCTTCTCAAACAGGCCGAGGCGCCGCCCAAGATCACCTGGGTGCGCAGCCTCCAGGAGACCAAGGCCAAACTCACCTCCCAGATCCAGTGCGTGCTCGTCGACCTCACCCTGCCCGACGCCACCGGGCTGGAGGCGCTGGAGCAGGTGCTGGCCATGGCCCCGCAGGCGGCCGTGCTGGTGCTGACCGGCCTGCGCGACGTGCACGTGGGCGTCGCCGCGGTCAAGGCGGGAGCCCAGGACTACCTGGTCAAGCAGGACATCGACGCGCGGCTGCTGGCCAGGGCCGTGCGCTACGCGATGGAGCGCAAGCGCGCCGACCTGGCGCACCTCGCGCTCGTCGCGGCCGAGCTGACCGCCAAGGAGAACTCCCGGCTGGAGAGCGGGCTGCTCCCCGTGCCGCTGCTGCACACCGACGCGCTGCGGCACACCACTCGCTACCTGCCCGGCAGCCAGGGTTCGCTGCTCGCCGGCGACTTCCTCGACACGGTGCAGACGCCCGACGGCTCCGTGCACATCGTGGTCGGCGACGTCTGCGGGCACGGTCCGGCCGAGGCGGCGCTCGGCGTGGCGCTGCGCATCGCCTGGCGCACGCTCGTGCTGGCCGGGCAGACCGGTGACCGGATGCTGCGCACGCTGGACGCGGTGCTGCGGGCCGAGCGCCAGGCTCCCGAGATCTTCACCACGCTCTGCATGGCCACGATCACCCCCGACCTGCGGCACGCCCGGATGCGGGTGGTCGGCCACCCACCGCCGGTGCTGGTGCGCGACGGCAGGGTCGAGGTGGTCGCGGACACGCCGTCCGGCCCGCCGCTCGGCATCTTCCCCGACGCCCAGTGGCGGATCCTCGACGTCCCGCTGGGCGAGGAGTGGTCGATGATGCTCTACACCGACGGCCTCATCGAGGCGGTCGTGGGCGAGTACAAAGAGCTCCTCGGGGTCGACGGGCTGGTCGATCTGATCCGCGCACACGGCTCGATCGACCTCGATCGGCTCATCACACACGTGGGCACCCTGAGCGACGACCTCGCCGTGGTGCTCGTACGAAGGGGACCCGAGTGAGCATCCACCCGCTGCCGCCGCCCGAGCAGCCGACCGGGCTCGGCCGGCTGCCCGTCGCCCGCTGGTTCGTCGCGACGGGTCTGGCCGCCGTGATCGCCCTGGCGGGCGGGATCGTGCTCACCGTCCTGATGATCGAGGCGGTCCGCGACGCCAGGCCGCGGCCCGCCGTCGAGGTGCAGCTCGACCGGCTGAACGCGGCGCTGGTGGTGCTGTTCGTGGTGGTCGTCGCCGTCGCCGTCGGCCTCGCGCTCATCGTCCGGTACACCGTGCTCAAGCCCATCGCGAAGCTCACCGAGCAGGTGCGCCAGGTCGCGTCCGGCGACTTCGACCAGCGCCTGTGGGTCGACCGGCCGGCCGAGCTGGCCGAGCTGTCGAGCCACATCGACGCCATGCGCGTACGCGTCGTGACGGCCTGGCGCACCGCCGAGGAGCAGGCCGACGAGCTGCGCAGGTCCAACGGAGAGCTGGAGCAGTTCGCCTACGTCGCCAGCCATGACCTCCAGGAGCCGCTCCGCAAGATCGCCAGCTTCACCCAGATGCTCGAACAACGCTACGGCGACCAGCTCGACGACCGGGCCAAGCAGTACATCCACTACTCGGTCGACGGCGCCAAGCGGATGCAGCTGCTCATCAACGACCTGCTCGACTTCTCCAGGGTCGGCCGGATGAGCGGCGAGCGCGTGGTCATCGACACGGGCGAGACGCTGCGCCTCGCGCTGAACAACCTGTCGGCCATGATCGAGGACTCCGAGGCGGTCGTCACCTCGGACGAGCTGCCCAAGGTCATCGGCAACCGCCTCCAGCTCACCCAGCTCTTCCAGAACCTCGTCGAGAACGCCGTGAAGTTCCGCTCCGAGGCGCCGCCGCGCGTGCACATCGGGGTCAGGCGCGCGGGCGAGATGTGGGAGTTCAACTGCTCCGACAACGGGATCGGAGTCGAACCCAAGTACGCTGACCGGATCTTCCTGATTTTCCAGCGGCTGCATCCGCGGGACGTGTATCCAGGAACCGGCATCGGGCTGGCCCTCTGCCGCAAGATCATCGACTTCCACGGTGGTCAGCTCTGGCTCGACGGCGACGCCGAGGGGCCCGGGACGACGTTCCGCTGGACCCTGCCCCCGGCTGGAGAGGACGAATGAGCGACTGGCGGCCGATCGAGGTGCTCCTGGTGGAGGACGACCAGGGCGACATCCTGCTCACCCAGGAGGCCTTCGAGCTCAACAAGGTCAAGAACCGCCTGCACGTGGTCAACGACGGCGAGCAGGCGATGGCGTTCCTGCGCCGCGAGGACGTCTACAAGGACGTGCCGCGCCCCGATCTGATGCTGCTCGACCTCAACCTGCCCCGGATGGACGGCCTGGAGGTGCTGCGCGAGGTCAAGGCCGACGCCGATCTCCGGACCATTCCGGTGGTGATCCTGACCACCTCCGAGGCCGAGGAGGACATCCTCCGGGGCTACCAGCTGCACGCCAACGCGTACGTCTCGAAGCCTGTGGATTTCGAGCAATTCATCCGAGTTGTCCGACAAATCGATGATTTTTTCGTCTCTGTGGTTAAGTTGCCGACCCACGGGCAGCGCCTCTGACGGACGCCCTGACGGGCGACGTGACGGGAATCACAGCAGGTCAGCCAAAAAGTGAGTGACCCTTCTCACAAATGTCCCTGCTGGCGTCGTAACGTATGGCGCACCAATGCGCGCCCGAGCGGAGACGACGCCCCGCCGTACGCGCGCCCAGCGAACAACCCGGATCCCAGGCGTGCGGGTCCGTGGGAGGTGGAGAGGTCCGCGATGACCCAGACGACGCCCGATGCGCCGGTCAGAAGGCAGCGTGCGCAGATCAAGGTGCGCACCCTGCGCACCGACAGATGGTGGCTGGCCCCACTGCTGACATTCCTCGGGCTCAGCTCGTTCCTCGTCTACGGTGTGTGGGCGATCCTCGACGGCAACTACTACGTGGCCGGGGCCGAGTACATCGCCCCGTTCTCATCCCCGTGTCTCGCGACCTCCTGCCCAGAGGGAGCACGGTTCCTGGGGCTCGCCCCGTTCGGCGACTGGTACACCCTGCCGCCGGGGCTGCTGATCCTTGGTCTGCCCGGTGGATTCCGGCTGACCTGCTACTACTACCGCAAGTCCTACTACCGCTCGTTCTGGCTCTCGCCCCCCGCCTGCTCGGTGGCCGAGCCGCACGGCAAGTACACCGGTGAGACCCGCCTCCCGCTGATCATGCAGAACATCCACCGCTACTTCTTCTACTTCGCGGTGCTGATCGGCTTCGTGCTCACCTACGACGCGATCCTGGCCCTCGTGCACAAGCCGCTCGGCCTCGGCACCTGGATCCTGATCGTCAACGCGGTGCTCATCCTCGGCTACACGTTCGGCTGCCACTCCTGCAGGCACATCACCGCGGGCCGGCTCAACCACTTCTCCCGCCACCCGCTGCGCTACCGGGCCTGGACGTTCGTCTCCAAGCTCAACGCCAAGCACCAGCAGCTCGCGTGGGCCTCGATGTTCTCCGTCATGATCGCGGACTTCTACGTCCGCATGGTCGCCCATGGCATCATCGCCTTCCCGTACGCGTAAGGAAATCTTTCAGTGGAAATCGAGCGACACGAATACGACGTCGTCGTCATCGGCGCGGGCGGCGCCGGGCTCCGGGCCGCGATCGAGGCCCGCCAGCAGGGCAAGCGCACGGCCATCGTCTGCAAGTCGCTGTTCGGCAAGGCGCACACGGTCATGGCCGAGGGCGGCGCCGCGGCGGCCATGGGCAACGTCAACCCCGACGACAACTGGATGGTGCACTTCCGTGACACCATGCGGGGCGGCAAGTTCCTCAACAACTGGCGGATGGCCGAGCTCCACGCCAAGGAGGCCGCCGACCGGGTCTGGGAGCTGGAGGCCTGGGGCGCGCTGTTCGACCGCACCAAGGACGGCAAGATCAGCCAGCGCAACTTCGGCGGGCACGAGTATCCCCGTCTCGCGCACGTCGGCGACCGCACCGGCCTGGAGCTGATCCGCACCCTGCAGCAGCGCGTGGTCGCCCTCCAGCAGGAGGACTACGAGACGCACGGCGACTACGAGGCCTACATCAAGGTCTTCGCCGAGTGCACGATCACCCGGCTGCTCAAGGACGGCGACCGCATCTCGGGCGCGTTCGGCTACTGGCGCGAGACCGGCAACCTGATCCTGTTCGACGCGCCGGCCGTCGTGCTGGCCACCGGCGGCATCGGCAAGTCCTACGTGGTGACGTCCAACTCCTGGGAATACACCGGTGACGGGCACGCCCTGGCCCTGCTGGCCGGAGCCAACCTGATCAACATGGAGTTCATCCAGTTCCACCCCACGGGCATGGTCTGGCCGCCGTCCGTGCGCGGCATCCTGGTCACCGAGTCGGTCCGCGGTGACGGCGGGGTGCTGCGCAACTCCGAGGGCGAGCGCTTCATGTTCAAGTACATCCCCGAGGTGTTCAAGGACAAGTACGCCACCACCGAGGAGGAAGGCGACCGCTGGTACACCGACCAGGCCAACAACCGCCGGCCTCCGGAGCTGCTTCCTCGTGACGAGGTGGCCCGCGCGATCAACGCCGAGGTGAAGGCCGGTCGCGGCTCACCCCAGGGCGGCGTCTACCTCGACGTGTCCACCCGGCTCCCCGCCGAGGAGATCAAGAAGCGGCTGCCGTCGATGCACCACCAGTTCAAGGAGCTGGCCGACGTCGACATCACCGCCGAACCCATGCAGGTGGGCCCGACCTGCCACTACATCATGGGCGGGGTCGAGGTCGACGCCGACACCGGTGCCGCGGCCGTGCCCGGGCTGTTCGCCGCGGGCGAGGTCTCGGGCGGCATGCACGGATCCAACCGGCTGGGCGGCAACTCGCTGTCCGACCTGCTGGTCTTCGGCCGCCGGGCCGGCGCGGGCGCGGCCGAGTACGTCGACAGGCTGCCGACCCGGCCGAAGGTCGTCGAGGAGCTGGTCGCGGAGGCCCGCGCCGAGGCCCTGGAGCCCCTGGAGCGGGCCGGCGAGAACCCCTACGAGGTGCACCACGAGCTCCAGCGGACGATGAACGAGCTGGTCGGCATCATCCGCAAGGCCGAAGAGGTGTCCGAGGCCCTGGAGGTCGTGGAGAAGCTCAAGGAGCGGGTGCGGATGGTCGGCGCGGCCGGCTCACGCATCTACAACCCCGGCTGGCACCTGGCGCTCGACCTGCGCAACATGGTGCTGGTCTCCGAGTGCGTGGCGCGCGCCGCGCTGTTGCGCGAGGAGAGCCGCGGCGGGCACACCCGCGACGACTACCCCGGCATGAACCCCGAGTGGCGTCGCAAGTTGCTCGTCTGCTCCACCTCCGACGGCTCGTCGGTCAAGGTCGAGGAGAGGGTCCAGCCCTCGATGCGGGACGACCTGATCTCCCTGTTCGACCGGGACGAGCTGTCCAAGTACCTCACCGACGAAGAGATGGCCGAGTTCGACGGGATAGCGAAGTCATGAGCTACAAGGCAAAGTTCAAGGTCTGGCGTGGTGAGGGCGGCGAGGGCAAACTCGAGGACTTCACCGTCGAGGTCAACGAGGGCGAGGTGGTCCTCGACATCATCCACCGGCTGCAGGCCACACAGGCGCCCGACCTCGCCGTCCGCTGGAACTGCAAGGCCGGCAAGTGCGGGTCCTGCTCGATGGAGATCAACGGGAAGCCGCGGCTGGGCTGCATGACCCGGATGTCCACCTTCGAGGAGGACGAGACGATCACGGTCACACCGATGCGGACGTTCCCCGTCATCAAGGACCTGGTCACCGACGTCTCGTTCAACTACGAGAAGGCCCGAGAGGTCCCGTCCTTCACGCCTCCGGACGGGGTGCGGCCCGGCGAGTACCGCATGCAGCAGGTCGACGTCGAGCGGTCCCAGGAGTTCCGCAAGTGCATCGAGTGCTTCATGTGCAACAACGTCTGCCATGTGATCCGTGACCACGAGGAGAACAAGCCCAACTTCTCCGGGCCCCGCTTCCTCATGCGGATCGCCGAGCTCGACATGCACCCGTACGACGTGGCCGACCGGCAGCAGTCGGCGCAGGACGAGCACGGGCTCGGCTACTGCAACATCACCAAGTGCTGCACCGAGGTCTGCCCCGAGCACATCAAGATCACCGACAACGCCCTCATCCCCATGAAGGAGCGCGTCGTCGACCGCAAGTACGACCCGATCGTGTGGCTGGGAAACAAGATCTTCAAGCGCGCGAAGTAACCACTCCCGGGCCGGTGGGGCGTTGGCCCCACCGGCCGGAGAACATCACTAGAACATCATTTGGAGCGCCGCCACCAGCCGCGCCCGCGCTCCTCCTGCTGAGGCAGCGGCTGCACAGCCGTCACATCGTCGGCCACCGGCTGCGAAGCGCCCGGTCCGGCCTCAGCCGGTCGCGCCTCCTGCACGGTCTGCTGCCAGGGCTCGGAGTCGCCCGTCTCCGCCGCCGACGCGGCCCCCAGAGGGCGTTCGGGCGAGTCGCCATAGGGCTCCGCGCCACCCGCCG
This sequence comes from Nonomuraea sp. CX421, assembly GCF_059358955.1. NCBI lineage: Bacteria > Bacillati > Actinomycetota > Actinomycetes > Streptosporangiales > Streptosporangiaceae > Nonomuraea > Nonomuraea sp. CX421. The sequence continues at coordinate 131,600 of NZ_JCADBK010000007.1, forward strand.
GAATGTCGGCCGGCGGCTCCTCCACCGGGACCAGCGGCTCGAAGGGAGCCCGATAGGACTCCTCCTCGCTGGTGTACTCGTCCGGGTGCAGCACCACGGGCTCGGGCTGGGCCTCGGGGACGTACGCGGGGTCCTGGTACACGGCGCCGTACTGCACCGGGCCGCCGGGAGTATGGACCGGGACGAAACTGATGATCGGCGCGTACGGCGCGTAGCCGGGCGGCGCCGGATAACCCACGCTCGCGTAGCCGGGACCCGCCGGGTAGCCGGCGGAAGGATAGCCGGGACCGCCCGGGAAGCCGGGGCCCGGCGGGTAGCCGGGACCTGCGGGATAGCCAGGGCCCGCTGGGTGGCCGGCGGCCTCGCCCGAAGCGCCGGGGTAGGGGCCCGCCCGGCGCACGGCCGCCGCGTGAGCCAACCGGCGCAGTCGGCCCTCGAAGATCAGCACCGCGAAGAGCGCGAGCAGCACCAGGATCAGCGCGGGGATGCTGAGCTTCTGCGTCACGTCCCGCTGGTCGAACTCGGGCGCCGCGTTGCGCACCTCCAGCTGGACCGGCTCGCTGGTCGTGATCTCCGGCGCGGCGCTGGACAGGGTCTCCACGGGAGTCTCGCTACCGGCGACCGTCGGCATCTCGACGGACTGCTCCTCGGTCGGCTCACTGCTGGGGACCGGCACCTGGACGCTCTGCGTCGGTAAGGGCTGCGGGTTCTGCGGCTGCGTGGGCTCCGGGAGGTTCTGCGGCGGGCTGGCCGTGGTCTTCTTCGGCGTCGGGGCCTTCGAGGGCGACTTGGTGACGGTCCGCGTGATCGTGGTCTCCGGCTCGTCCGGCGTGGGCGTGCCCAGCGTCGTGGTGACCGTCACCGTGACCTGCGGGTCGCTCTCGCACGCCTGACCGGCCTCACACGGCTCGACCCCGGGGTCGTACGCCACCGAGGCACTCGCGCTCTGCATGATGAAAGGCGCCGTGCCGACACCGGTCAAGGCCAGGGCCAAGACCATGGCGGAGACGGCCGTCGCTCGCGTGCGTGCCACCAGTGCCCTCCGCGTAATCCCGAACAATGGTCAAGGGAATACTAGTCGGGTCAAAGTAACAGTAAAGACCGATCTACTGTTCCATTTTCCGGATACGTGCGCGCTGCTTCCAGGCGACCACCCACAGTCCGCCCAGCAGCACCGCGATGCCCCCCGCGACGGCCGGCGCCCCCCGTGCCCCCGCCAGCGGATTCGCCGGCTCCAGCCGCTGCGCCCGGCTCGTGGAGACGGCGATCTGGCGCGGCAACGGCGCTCCCAGCTCGGCCGACCCGCTGCTTTCGAGCGCGGCGACAAAGGGCTGCGGGGCCGCGTCAACCGGCTGCTGCTGGGCCTGCGGCATGACGAGGGGCTGCCCGCCGGACGGCGTCGTACTGATCCCTGCCTGCTGCGAAGGCATCGCCGCACCCGTTCCGGAAGATCCCGCACGCATCTCGGCGACAGCGTTCTCCCCGGTGTTCACCGCTCGCATCCCCGCACGCTGGGCGGCACGCCCGGACACGGCAGCCAGGCCACCCACACCCGTCGCCCCATCGTGACCGGCCACACCCGGCCTACCGGCACCGCCGCCCACGCGACCCGCGACGTCGGCCGTGCCGGCACGATCAGCCCGGATCGCCACCTGTCCCCGGCCGCCGCGACCCGCCACGCCAGGCAGGCCGGCACGACCATCGCCCCGGCCCGGCGCGCTCGACCTGCCGGTATGAGCGTCGGCGGGGCTCTGGGCGGCCGAGGTCCCGGTGCGTCCACTCTCGCCCAGCGCGCGCCCCGGATCGCCCGATCGGGGTGGTACGCGGGTCGCGTGGCCGGTCATCGCGGAGGTCGCGGGAGGAGGCTCCGGCCAGTTCCCGGCAGGAGGCGCGGCTCCGTCGACGGACGTCGTGGCGGTGCCGCTCAGAGTCGTGGCCCCACCGGACGCCCCGGGCATCCGGGCGGCGCTCGCGAGCACCACCTCGTCCGCCCCTTCCGGCACGGTGAGCCGCACGTCAACGGTCTGTTGCCCAGCGCTGTCTCCCAGGTGACACACCTGGGCCACGTTCATGGCGGCCCGGCGAACCGGCGCGCGCACCGCGGCCAACGCCCGATCCTCCACCGATCTGCGCTCATTCCTGAGGATCAATCCCGTGTCGACCGGCGACCCGGACACCTCCGGAACCGGCATCGTTCCCGGTATGGAAGCCGGCGCCGTACCGGACTCCCCCGGAACCGGTCGTGGCAGCACCCCGGACACGACCGGCGCCGGTTTCGACCCGGACGCGGAAGCCGGAGCGAGTGTCGGCACCGCCCCGGAGCCGCCCGAGACCACAGCCGCCGCCGGCGCCGACCCGGACCTGTCTGGAACCGCAGCCGCCATCGGCATCAGCCCCGACATGCCCGGCGCCGATGCAGGCAGCTCACCGGACGCGGCAGGAGCCGGAGCCGGCGCGACCGGCCGGCTCTGCGCGATCATCCGGGCGGCGTCGAAGGGCCGTACGGGCTCCTGATCCGCCGGGCAGGTGACGGCGGACAGGGCGCGGACCGGGCTGGCGGCGACCGCGACGCGGACCTCGCCGCTGGTCCCTTCGAGCCGCACCTGGAAGCGCAGCACGTCGCCGGTCCTGACCCATTTCCCGAACCCGGCGGGGACGTCCACGCGCTCCAGCACCATCGCCATCCCGGCCGCCGCAGCAGGCACGACCGGCGCTGCCACCAGCATCAACGCCCCCGTCACGATCCAGCCTCGATTGATCACGCCGCGTTTCCCCCCGCTGCGACAAATTACACCTAGTAATCGTTATGTAGCAGAGAGCGACGGGCTAATCCTGCTGGAGAACTCTTTCCACGGCCTTCATGATCTCGTGGTCCGCACCCAACCACTCGACGTCGTAGTACTCGCCGGGGGCCAGCCACCGCAACGCCAGATGCTCCTTGGCCTCAGGTGTCCCCTCGGCCACGGAAGCCAGCCAGACCCGCATCACGTACCCGTCGGTCAGCGGCCAGTCGCCCCCCACCCGCTCGCCCACGGCGATCCGCACGCCGAGCTCCTCCTGGCACTCCCGCACCAGCGCCTCGAACTCGCTCTCCCCCGGATCCACCTTCCCGCCGGGGAACTCCCAGCCTCCGGCGAGCGCGGGCGGCTCGGCCCGCTGCGCGGCGAGCACCCGCGCGTCGGACGAGATGATCACCGCGGCGACCACGACGACTGTCATAGAGATGCCTTCCGCAGCCTCGTGAGCTGCTCGATCACGTCGGAGTTCTGCAGCGGCCGGGTGAAGCCCACGATGTTGCCTCGTGACGCGTAGCCCGTGACCTTGATCGGCCCGCACAGGCGGCACCGCGCCTCGATCATCTGCCCCTTCGACACGACCATTCCCACGTGCCCGGGCCGGTCGGGCCCCGTGCCCGGCCCCGAGTTGAAGAAGACCAGGTCGCCCGGCTGCTCGCTGCCCTGAGAGACCTTCACCCCGAACGGCCACTGCCCGAACGTGGTGCGCGGGATCGACAGCCCCGCCGTCCGGTACGCCGCGTAGATGATGCCCGAGCAGTCGAACGCGTCGGGCCCGGTGCCCCCCCACAGGTACGGCTTGCCGCGCTGGGCCAGGGCGAAGGACAGGATCTTGGCGACCACGTCGTTGGGCGCGGCCTCGACCAGCGGCTCGTCGCACGAGTCGTCGGCCTGCGGCGGCACCTCGACCTCGCCGGACTTGGCGTAACGCTTGGCGATCTCCTCGACCTGGTCGACGTACCACCAGGCCCGGTTGTAGACGAACAGCGCCCGCCGAACCTGCTCCGGGGCACCGTTGCGCTTGAGCATCCTGGCGGCGCCCAGGATGGCGTCGGCCGGGTTGTAGACGTCGCCGATGCCGTCACCGTCGCCGTCGGAGGCGTAGCCGTTGAAGCGGGAGGACATCTCGATCCTGGCCTTGCCGCCCCAGGTGCTGATCAGGAACTGCATGGGCCCGGCCGCGCCCGACGAGTTGGTGCCGCTCTTGACGCCGGGCAGTTCGGATCGGCCGTGGTCGGTCTCCCGCTTGCCGACCGCGGCCAGGATGTTCCACTGCACGCCGATCTTCTCTCCGTGCTCCTTGTAGAGCTTCAGGTAGTCGGCCGGGATGTCGGAGGCGGCCGAGTCGGAGGCCTCCCCCGACTGCGAGCCGCCGGTGCAGTCGGGGTCCGTCGCGCCGTCGCCGATGAACGAGGGGATCGAGGTCATGAGCATCGGCGAGATGATGATCAGTGCGAGCAGCAGGGCCCCGGCGACGCCTAACGCCAGGACCACGCGGGTACGGGAGAAGTTCACCCCTCGGTGTCCCCGTCCTGGCCGTCACCGGCCGGCTGAAGGTCGAAGACCCGCCAGTCGGTGCCCATCTGGCTCACGGTGACGGCGTAGTCCTCGGTGAGTTGCCTGGCCCCGTTCTTGGCGGTGATCTGCTGGGTGCCGGTGACGACGAGGACGACGGACGTCTTCTCGACCGACCTGATCTCCTTCGTCCTGGCCGTGGCCGTGGAGACGACCTCGTCGGCGCGGTTGCGGTCGACCGTGCCTGGCGAGGAGAGGGTCCTCGCCAGCACGTTGCCGAGGTCGGCCGTGGTGAACACCTTCACCCGGTCGGCGTAGGCCACCGGGTCCTCTTCGTAGCTGAAGGTGCCGTACGCGGCCGTGAACCGCTCGGCCAGGTCGGCGGCCGCCGCGAGCTGTTCCTTGGACATGGGCAGGAAGGAGTAGATGTCGAACGGCGCGTCACTTGCGGTGGCCAGCGGCGTGTTGACCGGAACCGCCGGCGCGCCGCTCGTGCTGGCGGTCGCGACAGGCTCACCGGACGATTCGCCAGAATCGGGCCACATCGTGAGATAGAGACCGACGGCGGCGATCACCACCACGATGGCAGCGAAGGCCAGCCCCCGCCTGTCACCCTGCTGAGCCATGTTCAGTCCTTGTCCGGGCTGTTGGGCTTGAGCCAGAAGGGCACCGGCGGGTCGTCACCGCCCGAGCCGTTGCTCCGGCGGCTGGGCAGCCAGAGCGGGGGTGCCTCGGAGCGCGGCGACGGCACGTCAGCGGCACGCGAGGAGCTGCCGAACGGCCCGCCGCCCGAGGATCGGCGGCTGCTGGAGCCGCCCGAGCCGCCGGACCGGGAACCCCCCGAACCGGAACCGCCACCGGACCGCGAACCACCCGAACCACCGGACCGGGACCCGCCACCGAACAACCCGCCACCGCCGGAACCACCCGAGCCTGAACCACCCGAACGGGATCCGCCGCCGAACAACCCGCCACCGGAGCGCGAACCGCCGCCGAGCAGCCCGCCCCCGCCAGAGCCGGAACCACCCGAACGGCCCGAACCGCCCGAGCCGCCCGACCGGGGCCGGGAGCCGGCGCGCGGCGCCCACCCACCGCCCGAACGCCCGCCGAACCAGCCACCCCGGGCGCCGACGCCCGCGGAACCACCCGAAGCGCTCCCGCCCGAAGCACTCCCCGAAGCGCTCCCGCCCGACGACACGGGCGGGCCCCCCGGGGCGGCGCCGCCGTGCGTGCGAGTCGGCGTGCCGCCGAGGTTGAGCGGCGGGGCCGCGCCCTTGCGCGGCGCGGGGACCTGCCGGCCCGCCGCCTTCCCGCCCTGCTGGTCGGTGTTGAGCGGCGCGGCCGTGGCGGGCACCCGGGTGCCCGGCTGCACTCCCGCTCCGCCCGCCTCGTCGCCGCGGGCCCGGACCTGCGCGACGCCCGCCGCCGCGGCCGCACCGGCCGCGGTGCCCGTCGCGGCCGCCTGGACGAGCGGCTCGGCCTTGCTCGCGCCCCACCGCCCGATGCGGGCCGCGGCCACCGGCGGCAGCGCCACCGACGACCGCTCCAGCGTGCGTGAGCTGGCGGCGTCGCCGAGCATCCGGGTGGTGAGCGTGTGGCCGTTCATCGAGGCGAACAGATGCTGGAACGGCCTGCGGTAGAAGAACACCGCGATCGTCAGCAGGGCCATGAACAGGATCTGCAGCCCCCACGGCATCGCGGTGGAGATGATCAGCGCGTAGCCGTACACGAGCACGCCGAGCACGAGCGCCAGCACGGCCTGCCGGAGCAGCGTGCCGACCAGCATCTCCACCCAGCGCATCGCGATGATCCGGCCGCTGCCCGGATGGACCCCGATCAGCAGGAACACCGGCCCGAGGATCAGCAACAGCAGGAAGCCGACCTTCAGCACCAGTAGCGAGACCGCCACCAGGAAGATGAGCACCCCGGCGACCAGGGCGGCGATGAGCGCGCCGATCGCCACCCCGAGCCGGCTGGTCCAGTCCTTGCCCTGGAAGATGGCGAAGCGCGGATCACCCTTGAGCTTCTCCGCGATCTCGGCGTACTTCGCCTGGTGGGCGGCCGGGTCGGCGGCGGCCTGACCGGCCTGCGGCATGGGGATCGACTGGGTCTCCAGCATGAGCCGGCCGTAGTCGCGCACCACGGGCGCGTTGGGATCGGACGTGCCGAACATGCCGACCAGCCACGGCTTGCAGACCAGCGTGGACCACAGCGCGTCGGCGTTCTGGTCGACGCCTGGAGTGCCGACCTGGCCGTAGCCGCCCGCCTTGACCTCGGGATTGCTCTGGCCTGGACCGGGCAAGCAGGAGGCGCCGCCCGCGCCGGGCAGCCCGGAGAAGGCGGAGTTGACGACCTCGCCCGTCTTGTCGGTGACGACCTTGCCGAGCCCGGTGAAGTCGCCCGGCCTGCTGAAGAACCAGGTCGCCACCGTGACGGCGAGCACCATCCAGATGACGCCCTCGGCCGTGGTCGTGGCCCGCTTGCGGATCAGGCCGTACCAGGCCAGCCAGATGGCGCCGAGGATCACGATCGGCCGCAGGTAGGGCCAGTACATCGCGTTGGACAGGTTGATCACGATGTCGTCGACCACGTCCTTGATCGACTGGAGCGGTCCCTCGGTGGCCGCGGCCTGGTAGGTCGTGATCGTCACCCGGTCGATCGCCTTGGCCCACAGGAAGACCGTGTTGGCCCAGCCGTTGCCCATGACGGCGGCGATGTCGGAGCAGCCCAGGTCGTACGTGTGCCAGAACTGGCCGCTCATGCCGAACTGGGCGTAGTTGGTGGTGGGCGCCGGGGCGGTGCCCTCGGGCGTCGGCGGCTGGATCATGCCGTCGACGCCGCTGTTGATCACCTCGGGGGTCAGCTCGGGCGACAGGTCACACGGAGCCGCGGCGGCCGGCGAGAAGCCGCCCACGACGACCGGGACCACGAGGATGCCCACGATGAGAGCCAGGACGAACGCGAGCCGCCTGGGTAGCCGGATCTTCATGACCGCACCTCCTGCGCTCTGGTGCCCACTCCCCCTTGAAGATCATCATGCCCGCTGTCGTCGGGTTTGTCGTGCGTTGGATTCGTGTCGAGCCAGCGGAGCAGCTCTTCGGAGATCAGGTCTACTCCGATGCGCCCCGCCCTGCCATCCAGATCGCGGAAAATGCATTCGCCGTTGCCCAGCGAGCGCAGCACCGCCTTGTGCTCCTCGGACGGCTCCACGCCGAGCAACGACATCACGTGGTCCACCTCCACCCGCTCGGTGGACCGGAACGCGAACACGGACGACAGGCAGTTGGTCACCTGCTCGTTCAGCAGGTCACCGGCGTTCTGGGAGACGAGGACGAGCGCGGTGTTGCGGGACCGGCCCATCCGGCTGACCTCGGGCACCAGCTTGGCGCCCTCGGGAGTCGAGGTGATCGCCCACGCCTCGTCCAGGAAGATCGCCTTGGGCGAGCGCCGGTCGAGCCCGTTCATCAGCCTGCGCGCGAACTGGGAGACCAGGTAGAGCAGGGCCACCGACAGGCGCTGCTCGTAGGAGTAGTCGTCGCGGCCGGTCGCCACGTCGGGCAGCGTCAGCCCGCCCAGCGTGAACACCGTGGTCCAGCCCTCGCTGTCGATCTGCTCGCCACCGGACGGGTCGAAGCAGAGCCTGGCCAGGTGCATCTCCGACATCGAACGCAGCACCGCGCCGAGGTTCTTCGACGCCGCGTCGGGCGACTGCTCCAGGAACTCCACGACCTTGCCCAGCGACGGGTCGGTGCCGTTGGAGACGGCCGCGACAGCCTGGATCATCGCCGACTCGCGCTCCTCCGACATGCGCGGCAGCAGCAGCCGCAGCGTCTCGGTGGCCATGGTCTTCTTGGCCGCGAGATCGTCGCCGAACGAGAACGGATCGAGCAGGCCCGGCGAGGCCGAGCCCAGCGGGATGATCCGCGCCTTGCGCCCCCGCTTCCGCAGGAGTTGCACCAGCGACTCGGCGTCGCCCTTGGGGTCGATCACCGCGACCGTGACCCCGCGCAGCGCCATCTGGTAGATCATCAGCAGCGCCAGCGTGGTCTTGCCGCCGCCCGGCTCGCCGGTGATCGCGATGGCCGTCGGCCGGTTGCGGGAGGCGGCCAGCAGCGGGTCGAAGTGCACGATGCTGCGGGCCCGGCCGACGGTCTCACCGATGTACGGGCCCAGCCAGCCGTCGGCGCCGTCGTCGAGCCGGTCTCCGAGATCCACGGTCGCGGTGCACATGCCGCCCGCGATCGTGCGCAGCGGCTGCCGCTGCGCGTAGGCGTTGACCCCCACCTTCTCGCCGGGCAACGCCTCACGGAACAGCGAGAACTGGTCGCCCGTCGAGTTGACCACGTCGATGCCCATGTCGCGGTAGTGCTCGACCACCGCCTCGACCCGCTGCACGCAGATGTCCTCGGTCGGGGCCGACACGATCAGGCGGTGCCAGCCGTACACGAAGGGCAGCCGCTCCTTGGTGATGCCGTGCTCCAGCATGCGGGCCGCGTCGATCTGCTCGGCCAGCGCGATCGGCGCCTCGGCGCCCGCCTCTCGGATGTGGATGTCCATGTCACGGGCGTGCGCCAGCTTGCGGGCGACGTCCTTGGACGCCTTGACCGGCGGGATCAGCCGCATCCTGGACGAGATCTCCACCGGGAACGGCAACTGGTCGGCGAAGTGCATCCACGGCTCGCCGTCGGGGAACGGCATCAGGTCGGGGAAGCGGGCGAACGACAGGTGGGCCACGAAGGAGTCGCCCTGCGGTTGCACGACGCGCAGCAGCGACCTGCCGTTGTGGATCTCCCCCTCGACCAGCGACTCGATCTCCCCCCTGCCCCAGCGCCGCTTCGGGCTGGCCGACGGCGGCGGGTCGCCGAGCGCGCCCATGGCCGCGTGCTGGAACAACCACGCCACCTCGACCGAGGTGGCGTGCCGGGCGTAGAGGGCGCTGGAGGCGAGTGCCCGGCCGAGCCGTTCGGCCTGCTCGGTCCATCTGCCGATCTCGGCGGCGGGCACGTTGTCGTCCTCGAGGCCGAGCGCCTTCTCGGTCCGCTGGTAGAACCCGAACAGCTGCGACAGCACTCCGCTGCCGAGCTGCTTGCCGCGCACCCCGAGGCGCACCCCGAGATAGACCTCCTTGGACCAGAAGTCCTTCGCCCAGACGTGGCGGTACATCTCCTCCAGGTAGTCGCGCCATCCCGGGCCCTCGTCGGAGGTGCCGTTGAGGGCCATCGCCCACTCGGCCGCCGGGTAGGTGCGGTGCGCGACCCTCAGGTGGACCTCGGCGTCGGGCATCCTGATCGCGGCCAGCGCGATCGTGATGTTGGTGGCCAGTGCCTCACGCTCCTCGGGCGTGACGAACTCGTAACTGACCGTCGGCAGGCGGAAGTACGCCCATGCGCTGGTGTCGTTGAGCAGGATGCGGTCGTCGAAGTAGCGGACCGCCAGACGCTGATGCGTTCGCGACGCCCTGCTCATGCCGCCCCCTCGGCGCATGAACGGGCCAGACCTGCTCGCTTGTTCACTTATCGCTCACCGATTCTCGTGCCCGGGGGGTCACTCGCCAACTCCTCCTCGCTCGGTCGCACCGTCTGTGCCGAAAAGCCCGCGACCACGACACCGGCGAGGGCGAGATAGGCCCGCCGCCCGGCCGCGCGCAACTGCCCCGGGTCGACGACATCGGCGCCACCCGGCGCCAGGTCGTCCTCCCAGGGGACCCTGACGATGGCCCGGCACCTGCCGCTGGCCACCGATTCCGCCTGCTCGACGTCGGCCATCGAACGCCTGCTCACCCCGTTGACCACCATGACCGCCCGCCGCCGCAGGTCCGCGCACCCGTGCCCGTCGAGCCACTCGTACGTCATCGCGACCGCCTCCGGCGCCTCCTCGCTCGCGGGCACCACCAGCACCAGCTGGTCCGCGTACGGCAGGACCCGCGCGGCCAGCGCGGCCGCCGGATCGATGACGGCCAGTTTGTAGTGCCGGTCGAGCAGGTGCATGACCTGCCCCAGCCGGTGGTCGGAGAACAGCGTGCGATCGGTCAGCCGCTGCTCCGCCTCCGCGTCGGAGTCGGCCCCGATCACCTCCAGGCCCGACGCCGTACGGGTCGTGTAGCCGCGCATCGTCAGGTAGCCGCTGACCTGGTGCAGCCCGGCCAGCAGCGACGCGAGCGTCTCCGGCGTCTCCGGCGTGATCCTGCTGGTCAGAGTGTTGCCGCCGGTGTTGGCGTCGACGGCGATCACCTTGTCGTCTCGGTAGGTGGCCAGCGTGTGGCCGAGCATCAACGCGGTCGTGCTCTGTCCGGCGCCGCCCGTGCAACCGAGCACGACGATCCGGCGGCTGCCGCTGAACACCCCTCTCGCCCTGGCCTCGTCGATCTCCGAGCCGTCGCTCCGCACCCCGCCGCCGCCGACGACCACCTGGGCGATCCGCCGCCATCCGCCGGAGTCACGTCCCACGACGGACTCCACCCGGCGCACCCGTGCCTCCCGCGACCCGGTCACCACAGGCCGCGGTCCGGTGCCCCCGTCACGAGCCACCGAAGCCGCTACGCCTTCGTTTCGCCTGGTGACGCCGGTGTCGGCGACCTCGTCGCCCCGCCGCGCACTGCCCTCACGGGCCGCCGGAGCCGGGTCGTTCCGCCTGGCGTCCTCATCGCGACGAGCACCGGCCGAGACGCCCTGACCGGCACGCCGTACTGGGGCGCCGGCTCCCTGGTCGCGTCGGACCGTCTGACCGGCCTGCGGCCGGCTCCGCCGCGCGTCCAGCGGCGGCACCTGCCGGGGCGGCTGCCCCTTACGGTGCTGCATCCGCGCGACCTCGTCCTCACGGGCCGTCTCCACCTCACCAGCCACGGACCCGCCGAACGCCGACCCGCTGGACGCCGACCCGCTGGACGCCGACCCAGCGGAAGCCGCTTCTCCGGCCACCGGCTCGGCCGGCGCGGGCTCACCCGGCGGGGACGTGGTGGAGGCGGACTCAGCGGGCACCGGCTCATCGGCCCCCGAATCGCCGACCGCCGACCCATCGGACACAGACCCGGCCGACATGGACCCACGAGCCGCTGACCCGGGCGACGCAGACCTTCCGAAGGTCGCGTCAGCCACCGCAGGCTCGCCGGAGGAGGACCCGGCCGACTCGGACTCTCCGGACCCACACGTCGTAGACGCGGACCCTGCAGACTCCGATCGTTCCGGCGCGGCTCCAACGGCCCCGGACTCAGACTCTCCGGCCCCGGCCGACACCGACCGATCCGGCGCGGATCCCCCAACCCCCGACTCGGACTCTCCAGACCCAGACGTCACAGACGCGGACCCTGCAGACACCGATCGTTCCGGCGCGGCTCCAACGGCCCCGGACTCGACGGCCCCGGACTCGACGGACACAGATTCGCCGGACACCGGTTCGGCGGACACCGGTTCGGCGGGCATGGGCTCGGCGGATGTCGAGTCATCGGAGGCGGAGCCGTCAGTTGCCGGTCCGGACGACGTGGAGGCTCCGGAGGTCGCGCGGTCGGAGACGGGAGAGACCGTCGCGGACGCCGGCGAGGGTGTGGACGGCTGGGCGTCGGCGGTCGCCGCGAGTCTGCGCAGCCGCCGCAACGCCTCGGTGTCGATGGGCTTCCCCACCGTGGGCCCGGACCGCTCACGCGCCTCCGCGCGCTCGGCATCCCGGGCGGCACGTCTCTCGGGGCCACTCGGCGAGCGGTCCGTAGCGGGCTGGGCGGTCCCCGTCGTGGGCTGGGCGGCACCCGTCGCGGCGCTCCGGACGGCGGATGTTCCGGCCGGTGACAGTTCCGTAGCGGGGGGCGCGCCGGTGCCCGCATCGAGGGCCCGAGTGACGCCTGGGGAATCGCCGGAAACAGACAACTCCCCCCACCGCATGGGCGAGGCGTCCTTCGTGACGACCTCGCCACGCACCGCGTGAAGATCCTGTGAGAGGGCGGGGGCGGTGCCTCGGCGGGAGGCGGAACCCCGGGCTGAGCGGCTGGACGCGGGCTCGGCGAGCGGGGCCTGGGCGGCCGCGGCAGCGGCGGCGGCCACGGCGGGACGCACCTGGCGCGGCCCGCCCGCCCGCTGGGCCGAGCGTTTGGGCTGGCGCGCCTTGCGCCGCTTCTTCACGCGTACGCGGGCCGGCATGGTGTGCCAGACGCGGCCGGAGAAGGTGATCGTCTCGGGCTCGGTGGCGGGCGCGAGACGGTACCAGGCGCGCGGCTGCCCGAGGTAGCGGAGCTGCGACTCCAGGAGCTCGGTGAGGCGCTTGCCCTCGATGACGGGCCGGGTGGACAGCCAGGTCACGATCCCGGGCGGCACGAGATAGAGAACGTGCCACGGCATCGCCACCGGCACGCCGACCAGGAACAACAGGAGCGACCACGGCACGAACACGCCGACGAACACACCGATCCAGACGATGGGGAGCGGCATCGGCAGCCGTAGGTCGTACAGCTTGTAGAGCCGCTTCTCGATTCGCCAGATGTTGGTGTACGTGGGCAGGTCCACGCGGTCCTCCTCTCCACCCGCTCGTTCATGACCGCCGCGGAGCGGTCCCAACCCCTTACTTGATGCCCAATGCGCCCGCGATTGCCTTCGCCGTCACCTCGATAATGTTGGGAACGTAGAAGATCACGCCGATGGCCACGGCCAGAATGAGGAACTGCACGAATCGGGTGATCTCACGCGTGAAGAGGAAGAAGAGCGCGACCACCGAGACGACGACGAGGAAGAGCGGGGCGAAGAACGCGCGCAGGAAGCTGGCGAGTCCTTCGGTGTTGACGCCGGTCGGAGCGGGTGACGGCGTCATTTCGATCAGGTTGAGCACTACGGTCTTCAAGATCACTTCTTGTCCTCCCGGGGGGTGCCGATCAGCAGCGTGGTCGTACGTCTACCCAACAGCCCGACCGGCGCCGCGGATGTCGTTGACGTACCACTTGTCGCCCTGCTTCTCGACGGTGAGGTGGTAGGCCTGCTCAAGGCGGCCGGCCACCTCGCTCGGGTCCGTGGCGTTGGGGTCGGTCGGTGGCGCCGCGCCGGTCGGCACGACCCACACCACCACTGCCTTGATCTCTCGCGTGGCACCCCCCACAGGCACCACCAGCTCCTGGAGCCCGCCGAACGTGAACGCGCCGCCGAAGCTCGGCAGGCTCTTGCCGACGGCGAGGTAGCGCTGCAGCCCCGCGGTGTCACCTGAGGCGTACGCCTTGAAGAACCCCTCCAGCTGGGGCTTGAGCTCGGCGGCGGCGACGTCGTCACCCTCCGGCTCGGCGATCTGGGGCAGGTCGGCCGGTGCGGGCGCGGGCAGGATGGCAGGCCGGCCGGACACCACGAACCTGCCGCCGTCATCGTCGTCACCCGAGTAGTAGATCGGGACGGACAGCATGAGCCTGCGCGCCCCCGACTGGAAGGACACCGTGACGACGGCGTTGCTGGCGTCGTCGGCCCGGATGTCGTAGGGCTGAATGGCCACGGCCGACAGCTTGCCATTGCCGTCCCAGCCCAGCTGGGGCGACATGCCCTCGGCCAGGAACGCCTCCAGTTTGCCCGCCCTGCTCGCGGCGTCGGCCGGGTTGAAATTCAGATAAACGCCGGCGAACTGTGCGGCGAACGCCATGCCCCGGTCGACCGGGAATCCGTGGTGGACGTCGACGACGCCATTCGGCGCCGCGGCCTCCTGCTGAGTAAACCTCTCAAATGGGGCACGGACCCCATTAACGACGATAACCACGATAAGCGCCCAAAGAATGATGCGCCCCATCCAGACCAGCCAGCGCCCGCCGCCGCCCGACCAGCCCCGCCGCGACCTGCGCGGCGGCGGCGCGTCGTAGTCGGCCATGTCCGGGCGTGCCGAAAGCTCGGGGTCGCCAGCGATCCGAGGACCGTGCTGGACGGTTGACCTACGAGCCATCACGCCTCCGCTCGCGCCCGTCCCCCCGGCTGGCGCGGTGTCGTCCGTTGCCGATCCCCATCATCCGTGGTGAAGCAGTCACCCTATCCGGTCTCCGCCATTGTTCCAGGAAAGCCACGCCCATGCTGCAGGCATCGCCGTCCGGGGGCAAACCGAGTACGCATGACGCGAAGGAGTGCCCAGTACCTCCACAATCATCCCCAATTGGCATTTGGCCAGGCCAGACGCCTGACCGCATTACCCGCCGGCCAGACATTCCTGTCCGATTGGCGTAGGGACTGTCCCGAACTACGCATTTGGTATAAGACGCGAGCGGCCGCATACCCGCCGAGGGCATGCGGCCGGTCCGTACGGCGTGGTCAGGCCGGCTCGGGATCCTGAAGGGAGGTCGGCTGCCTTCTGCTGCGCAGGTCCACCACGGGCGCCGCCGGCCCGTTGCGTGGCAGCGCCCGCTCGAGCGAGCCACGCAGGTCGGCGAGCATCGCGGTGGCGTCGCGCTCACGCAACCGCGACGCGAGCTCCTCTCGCTCGTCCACCTTCCTTCGCAGGTAGGCCTCGCGGTTGACGCGCAGGCCGTACATGAGCTCGACCCTGAGCAGGGCGAGCTCCTCTTCGAGGCTGATGCCCGCCAGTGACGGGGCGGGACGTCGTTTCTGGATGATGCGACGGATCATGAGGGGGCCTCCCGAGTCAGCGTGAACGCCGTGACGATTCGACGCGCGGGGGAGCACGGTGGTTGACGTCTCATCTGTCCCGGAATCAGACAATGCCCGCTGGACTTTTCCTGACCTCTCTGGTTCATTACTACTGTAGTGAACCAGAGAACGGAAGGGCCACGATGCCAGTCCTGGAGATCACCGACCTGACCAAGCGCTACGGCGACCTCCTCGCCGTCGACCACATGAGCTTCGCCATCGAGGAGGGCGAGACCTACGGACTCCTCGGCCCCAACGGCGCGGGCAAGACCACGACGATCTCGATGGTCGTGGGCGTCCTCGACCGCGACGGCGGCGAGGTGCTGATCGACGGTCTGCGGCACGACGTGACGTCCGTGAAGACCAAGGCACTGATCGGGTACGTGCCGCAGGAGCTGGCCCTGTACCCGGACCTGACGGCCAGGGAGAACCTGCGCTTCTTCGGGCACCTGTACGGCCTGACCGCCCGCCCCGCGAGAACGCGGATCACGGAGGTGCTCGAGCTCGTCGAGCTGCACGACCGCGCGGACGAGGCCGTCACGAAGTACTCCGGCGGCATGATGCGCCGGCTCAACATCGCCATCGGGCTGCTCAACCGGCCACGCCTGCTGGTGCTGGACGAGCCCACCGCCGGCGTCGACCCGCACAGCCGCAACGCGATCCTGGAGAGCGTCCAGCGCCTGGCGGCCGAGGGCGTGGCCACCCTCTACACGACGCACTACATGGAGGAGGCCGAACGGCTGTGCGACCGGGTGGGCATCGTGGACGCCGGCCACATGCTGGCCGAGGGGACGCGCCGGGAACTGGTCGGCCTGCTGGACGAGCACGACCGGGTCATCCTGCGGGTCGCGGACGGAGCGGCGCGAGCCGTACCCACTCTGCGGGACCTTCCGGGGGTGTTGAAGGCGGGCGGCGAGGACGGCGACCTGGAGCTGATCGTGAACGAGGCGCGCAGCCTGTTACCCGCGATCATCGGCGCGCTGGGCGAGGCGGGGGTGGAGGTGCGGTCGGTCGAGGTGCGCGAGCCGGACCTCGAATCGGTCTTCCTGCACATCACCGGCAAAGCACTGCGGGATTGAGGAGCCGACCGATGCCTCCCGTCATGGCCATCCTCCTCAAGGATCTCCGGCAGCGCTCACGTGACAGCACGCTCCTGCTCTTCGGCGTCCTCCTGCCGCTCGGCCTGGCCTTCCTGTTCAGTCTGATGCTCGGCGGCGGCGACGGCAGCCGCTTCAACGCCCGGTACGCGGTCGCCGACCTCGACCGCGGCCCCGACGCCACGGCCTTCGTCGGGCAGGTGCTCGAACCCCTGGAGCGACGCGGCACCGTCAGCCTCCAGCGGGTCTCCTCCGTCCAGGACGGTGCCCGCCTGCTGGAGCGGAAGGAGGCCGACGCGGTGTTCGTGA
Source organism: Nonomuraea sp. CX421 (assembly GCF_059358955.1). Taxonomy (NCBI): domain Bacteria; kingdom Bacillati; phylum Actinomycetota; class Actinomycetes; order Streptosporangiales; family Streptosporangiaceae; genus Nonomuraea; species Nonomuraea sp. CX421. Next base: position 147,902 of record NZ_JCADBK010000007.1, read on the forward strand.
TCCCGGCCGGTTTCTCCTCGGCCACCACGCCGGAGGTGATCGGCGGCGCGCACGCCCCGATCGCCGTACAGGTCGCCAGGGAGATGGCTCAGGCCTTCGCGATGGAACGGCAGTCGATCCGGCTGGCCGTGCTCGCCGCCTCACGCGGCCTGCCGGTGGACGAGGAACGGGACAGCCGCCTCGCCCGACGCGCGCAGGAGGTGGCCGCGCCCCTGACGCTGGTCTCCGACACCTCCGCGACCCGCCGCCAGCTCGACACGGCCACCTACCACGCCGCCGGGATGGCGATCTTCTTCCAGTTCTTCGTCGCCATGTTCGTCATGGCCGCCGTCTTCGAGGAGCGGCGCTCGCGGGTGCTGGCCCGGGTCCTCGCCGCTCCGGTCTCCCGGGCCGCTGTCCTGGGCGGCAAGGCGCTCGGCGGGATTCTCATCGGCCTGATGAGCATGGCCGTGGTCGTGGCCGCCTCCACCTGGCTGATGGGCGCCCGATGGGGGCCGCCGCTCGGTGTCGCGGCCCTCGTCATCGCCGGCGTGCTGGCCGTGACCGGCATCGCGGCGGCGGTCGCCGGCTTCTCCAACACCTCCGAACAGGCCGCCAACCGGATATCCGTGGTCGCCATGGTTCTCGGTGTCTTCGGCGGCGCCCTGTTCCCGATCCCCCAGCTCGGCGTGCTGGAGGTGGCGAGCCATCTCACGCCGCACCGGTGGTTTCTGACCGGTCTGGCCGACCTGGCAGCCGGTCTGTCTCCCGGCGCGCTGCTGACGCCGGTCCTCGTCCTGCTCGCCATCGCCGCCGCCACCGGCGGGCTCGCCCTGACCCGTGTCGGCGGGATGACCCGCACGTGACTTACCCCCCAGGGCTGAAGCCCGGTTCTCCAGCAAAGGACATCCGATGAAACCGCTCGCCATCGCGCTTCTCAACGTACGCCGGCTCTTCCGGGACCGGAGCAACATCTTCTTCGTGATCATCACTCCGTTCGTGATGATCTTCCTGATGGGACTGTTGTTCGGCGGCGGCCGTCAACTGCACATCGGGGTCGCCGGCGGCACGACGCCGCTCGCCGACCGGCTGGCCACCTCCCTCGGCTCGCCGAGCATCCAGGTCGCCCGGTTCGGCAGCGAGGAACGCCTGCTCGCCGACGTCGAACGCGGCCGGCTGCACGGCGGACTGGTGATCCCCGCCGGGTACGAGGCCACGCTCCGCGCCGGCGGCCGGGCGGAAGTCAGATACGTGAGCCGCCCCGGTGACCCCGCGGCCGCGGACCTGGGCAGCCGGGTGCGGTGGGCGGTCTCACGGGAAGCCGCCGTGCTGAAGGCGGCCCAGTTCGGCGCCGCGGAAGGCGGCACGGCAGGCAGAGCGGACGCAGGAGCGGACGCCGGAGCGGACGCCGGAGCGGACGCCGGAGCCGCCTCCGCCTTCGACGAGAGCCTGCGCCTGGCCTCGGGCAACGCCGGGGTGGACGTGAAGGTGGTCACCGTCGGGCGGAGCGAGATCCCACCCGGGTTCGGCCAGTTCGCCTTCTCCGCGCCGCCTCTGCTGCTGCTCTACACCTTCCTGACGGCGTTGACCGCCTCGATCGGGCTGGTCCAGACCCGTCGGCTCGGCATCTCCCGCAGGATGTACGCCTCGCCGACGCCCGCCAGGACCATCGTCGCGGGAGAGGCGGCCGGGCGGCTGGCCATCGCCCTCCTCCAGAGCCTGCTGATCATGTTGGGCTCGGCCGTGCTGTTCGGGGTCGACTGGGGCGATCCGCTCGGCGCCGCCGCGATGGTGATCCTGTTCGCACTGGTGGGAGGAGGCGCGGCGACGCTCCTGGGAGCGCTGGTCGGCAACGAGGGCGTGGCGATCTCCGTGTCGGTGATCCTGGGGCTCGGTCTCGGCGCGCTCGGCGGCACCATGGTGCCGCTCGACTCCTTCGAGGGCACCCTGCGGACGATCGCCCACCTCACCCCGCACGCCTGGGGCTACGACGGCTTCGCCGAGCTGGTGCGGCACGGCGCCGACCTGCCCGGCATCTCGTCCCAGCTCGGTGTCCTGGCCGGCTACGCGGCGGTGCTCTTCGCGCTCGGCAGCTGGTGCCTGCGCCGCGCGCTGGTCCGCTGACCCGCCCTACACGTTGAACCGGAACTCGACCACGTCGCCGTCGCGCATGACGTAGTCCTTGCCCTCGATGCGCGCCTTGCCCGCCGAACGCGCGGCGGCGATCGAACCGGCCTCGACCAGGTCGTCGAACGAGACCACCTCGGCCTTGATGAAACCGCGCTGGAAGTCGGTGTGGATCACACCGGCCGCCTCGGGGGCGGTGGCTCCCTTGCGGATCGTCCAGGCCCTGGTCTCCTTGGGGCCGGCCGTCAGGTAGGTCTGCAGACCGAGCGTCTCGAAGCCGACCCTGGCGAGCTGCGACAGGCCCGACTCCTCCTGGCCCACCGACTGCAGCAGCTCCAGCGCCTCCTCCTCGTCGAGCTCGACCAACTCGGACTCGATCTTGGCGTCGAGGAAGACCGCCTCAGCCGGGGCGACCAGAGTCGACAGCTGCTCGCGCAGCGCCGTGTCGATCAGCTCGTCGGCGTCGAGGTTGAAGACGTAGAGGAACGGCTTGGCCGTCAGCAGGTGGAGCTCGCGCAGCTCCTCACGGTCGAGCAGACCGCTCTCGAAGATGGTCTTGCCGGTCTCCAGGACCTTCAGGGCCTCTTCGGCGGCCTCCAGCGCGGCCTTCTTGTCCTTGTTGTTGCGCGCCTCCTTCTGCAGGCGCGGAACGGCCTTCTCGACCGTCTGCAGGTCGGCCATGATCAACTCGGTGTTGATCGTCTCGATGTCGCGCTTGGGGGAGATCTCGCCGTCGACGTGCGTCACGTCGGGGTCGCCGAAGACCCGGATCACCTGGCAGATCGCGTCGGTGTCGCGGATGTTGGCGAGGAACTGGTTGCCCCGCCCCTGCCCCTCGGAGGCGCCCTTGACCAGGCCCGCGATGTCGACGAACTCCACCTTGGCAGGCAGGACCTTGGCCGAGCCGAAGATCCCGGCCAGCACCGGCAGCCGATCATCGGGAACGCCCACGATGCCCACGTTGGGCTCGATGGTGGCGAACGGGTAGTTCGCGGCGAGCGCGTTGCCGGTCTTGGTCAACGCGTTGAAGAGCGTCGACTTGCCGACGTTGGGCAGGCCGACGATGCCGATCGAGAGGCTCATGCCTCCTCCTTAACCGGCCGCACGCGCCCTGGGCTGCAGTGTTGGATGGTTGCCTCGCTACGCTCGCTCACGTGCAGCGAGTTTACTTGCTGCGCAGACGCAGGCAGGTCACCGGCCGGTAGGCCCCCCGGCTCTCCAGGTAGTGGTCGGCTCCCTTCGGACAGCGCGCGGGCGCCGACTCGAAGGACCTCACCTGGGCCCACGCCCGGCCGGACGAGCAGGCCACGCGAGTGATCGCCGACCTGGTCACCACGTCGCGGGCGGGCCGGGCCACGCACATGCCGCGCTCCAGCACCCGGCCGCCGCCGCCGAGACAGATCACGCCGTCCACGGTCAACGTGTCGAGAGTGGCCGCGGGGCAACCGGCCGCCTCGCGGGTGACCGCGATGGCCCTGCCGTACCAGCCGGGTCGTGAACACGGCCGCTCGCGGCCGTCGAGCGCGACGCAGTCGCCGGCCCTGAGCACCCCGCCGCCACCGCCCGGGACGCCCGCGTGGGGAGCACGGAAGTCACGCACGCAGGCCGTACGGGCGTCGCCGATGCGGACGACGTCATCGGTGTCGTCGGGACACTGACCGAGGCCCGGCGGGTCGGCGGCCACGGCCACCACCTCGGACTGACCGCTGTCGCACCCTGTCAGGTCATATCTGTCGCCGGACCTGCGCACACAGGCGCCCGGGGACCATCGCAGCGGCTGGGCGGACACCACCCTCATCGACGGCTCCGGCGAGCCGGTGCGGGCGCCGCCTCCGGTCAGCGCCAACGCCGCGGCCACCACCCCGGACACGATGGCGATGGTCGCGAGGAGTGCCACCACCATACGGATCCCCGTAATCATAGGGATACTGTGCGTGACGGAGGGGGGCCGCGCAAGCGTGTCTGGCGGATCCGAGCCCGATGTCCTGCAATCATCGATGGAGTGGACGCCGTCTCGCTTCTCCTCGGACTCGTCGCCGGGTTCGCCATCGGGTTCCTGGTGGCCCGCACTCGCGCGGCGGTCCGGGTGGCCGAGGCCGACGCGCGGGCCAAGGCATCGGCCGACAAGCTCGTCTACGTCGAGGAGCAGCTGACCGAGCGCTTCCAGGCCCTGTCGGCGCGCGCGCTCGACGTCAACAACCTCCGCTTCCTGGAGCTGGCCGAGACCAGGCTCAACGCCAGCCGCGTGGAGGCGACCGGCGACCTCGACCAGCGCAGGCAGGCCGTCGAGCACCTGGTCGAGCCGCTGAAGGACGCGCTCGCCCGGGTCGAGGCGCAGCTGCGTGACACCGAGTCCGGCCAGCGGGCGGCCCGCGCCGAGCTGGCCAAGCAGATGGAGTTCGTCCGGCAGAGCAACGTGGAGCTGCGCTCCCAGACCACGGCGCTGGTGCGCGCGCTGCAACGGCCCGAGGCGCGTGGCCGGTGGGGCGAGCTGCAGCTGCGCCGGGTGGCCGAGATCGCCGGGATGCAGCGCCACTGCGACTTCGACGAGCAGGTCACCGAGGGCGCGATGCGGCCCGACATGGTGGTGCGGCTGGCCGGCGGCAAGAACATCGTGGTCGACTCCAAGGTGTCGCTGGCCGCCTACCTGGAGGCCGCCGAGGCGTCCGACGAGTCGCTGGCCACCGTCCGTCTCGACGCGCACGCCCGGCACGTACGCGAGCACGTCGACCGGCTGTCCGCCAAGACCTACTGGCAGGCGTTCAATCCGTCACCCGAGTTCGTGGTGCTGTTCATCCCCGGCGAGGCGTTCCTGGCGCCGGCGCTGGAGCGCGATCCCGGTCTGCTGGAGTACGCGATGACCAGGCGGGTGCACATCGCCACCCCGACCACGCTGATCACGATGCTGCGCACCGCGCACTACGCCTGGCAGCAGGCCGCGCTCAGCGAGAACGCCCGCGCGGTGTTCGAGCTGGGCAAGGAGCTGTACGAACGGCTGTCGTCACTGGGTAGGAATGTAGAGTCGCTGGGCAAGTCGCTCACCCGGGCGGTCGAGGCGTACAACAAGACTGTGGGATCGCTCGAAAGCCGCGTCCTGGTCAGTGCGCGCAAACTTCACGATCTGGGAGTTGTCGACGGTGAGCTCGACTCCCCCGAGATGCTCGAAGACCTGCCCAGGCCGCTGGCCTCGCCCGAACTGCTCGAAACCTCGTCTCTCATTTCGCACGTGAACGGTAAGTTGGCCCACGGGTCGCAGTAAGGGGGGCGGGGCCAGTGAGTGAGAAAGGCCGGCGTTCAGCGGTGAAGCTGACCGCCCGCGGCGCCATCGCGCTCGCCCTGATCGCCACTCTGGCGGGCTATGTGCTGGCCGCCCTGGTCGATCTGCCGATCGTCACCGGGGTGGCGTTCGTGCTGGCGAGCCTGCTCGGGGTGCTGCTGGTCAACCCGCGCGAGCTGCTGTCGCTGGTCGTCACGCCGCCGCTGGTGTTCTTCGCGGCGACGTTCTTCGTCGAGCTCGGCCGGGCGCTCGTCTCGATCTCGATCGCGCAGTCACTCGCGCTCGGCCTGTACAGCTCGCTGTCGAACGGCGCCCCCTGGTTGTTCGCGGGCTCGGCCGTCGTGCTCGGCGTGGCCTGGCGGCGCGGCCTGCGCGACAACGTACGCGAGCTGCGTGACGAGCTCCGCGCGGGCGCTGAGGTGCCGCGCCCGCGCCAGCCGTTCGTGCCCGAGCCCGAGGGCTACTTCGAGCCCAAGGTCTACGGGACGCCGCGCGGCGAGGACTAGGAGGCCCGGAGATCCTTGCGCAGCTCGTGGGGCAGCGCGAACCTCATGCTCTCCTTCACCGACTCGACCTGCTCGACGTCGGCGAAGCCGTGGCCGGCCAGCCGGGCGAGCACCTCGTCGACCAGCTCCTCGGGCACCGAGGCGCCGCTGGTGACGCCGACCGTGGTGACGCCGTCGAGCCACTCGTCCTTGATGAACGTGGCGTTGTCGACCAGGTAGGCGGCGTCGGCGCCGTACTCCTTGGCCACCTCGACCAGCCGCTTGGAGTTGGAGGAGTTGTCCGAGCCGACGACGATGACCAGCTCGGACCGCGCCGCGATCTCCTTGACCGCGACCTGGCGGTTCTGGGTGGCGTAGCAGATGTCGTCGCTGGGCGGGTCGATCAGCGTGGGGAAACGCTCCTTGAGCCGGGCGACCGTCTCGACCGTCTCGTCGACCGACAGCGTGGTCTGCGACAGCCAGACCAGCTTGGACGGGTCCTTGACCTGCACCTTGCCGACCGATTCGAGGCCGTCGACCAGCTGGATGTGGTCGGGCGCCTCACCCGAGGTGCCCTCGACCTCCTCGTGACCCTCGTGGCCGATCAGCAGGATGTCGTAGTCCTGGCCGGCGAACCTCTTCGCCTCGTTGTGCACCTTGGTCACCAGCGGGCAGGTAGCGTCGATGGTGCGCAACCCGCGCTGCTTCGCCTCGCCGTGCACGGCGGGCGAGACTCCGTGGGCGGAGAAGACGACGATCTCGCCCTCGGGCACCTCCTCGGTCTCCTCGACGAAGATGGCGCCCTTGGCCTCGAGTGTCTTGACCACGTGGGTGTTGTGCACGATCTGCTTGCGCACGTAGATCGGCGCACCGTACTGCTCCAGAGCCTTCTCGACCGCTACCACGGCTCGATCGACTCCGGCGCAGTAGCCGCGCGGCTTGGCAACAAGGACACGGCGGGAAGTGCGGGACTGGGGCTCCATACTTCTTATGCTACGTGGAGCGGCCGACAGGCCCGCGCGTGCACGCTTGCCCGCCGTTTGCCAGACTGGCCGTCCAATACTGACCTCCCAGGGAGATGTCATGTCCCTTAGCGACGTGATACGCAACATCACCAAGTCCGTCACCGACAAGGAGAAGGCGAAAGAGCTTCCGCTCCTCGTCGTCCAGTCCACGCTGAGCGCCGCCGGTCAGGCACTGCTCCTGGTCGACCGGATGAAGAGCTCGCTCAAGGGCCTGGCCGGCAAGGGCGAGAAGGAGGAGTCGTACGACTCCCGCCCCTCCGCCGCCGACCAGGTGGCGGCGCCCGCGCCGGTCGAGGAGACCAAGCCCGCGCGCAGGGAGCCGGTCATCTTCGCGCCGCGCCCCTCGGCGGAGCCGGCCGCCGCCAACGGGTCCGCCAAGACCACGCCCGAGCCGGTCATCTTCGCGCCCGCCAAGCCCGCCAAGGGCGAGCCTGCCGCGCCCGCCGGCGAGTCCAAGGCCGCGCCCGCCGCGCCCGCGGAGCAGGCCAAGGCCGCCAAGACCGAGCCCGCCGCGGCCACGACCACCGAGCCGCCGGCCGGTGCTGAGCCGGCCGCCGCTACGGCGGAGCCCGCCGTCGCGGCCGAGCCGCCCGCCGGTGCCGAGCCCGTCAAGCCGAAGCCGACGGCCGTGACGCCCGCCACCGAAGCCACCACTGAGCCGGTGGCCGAGACGGCCGCAAGCACGGCCGCCGAGCCCGTGGCCGAGCCGAAGGCGGCTACGAAGTCCAGGGCTGCCGCCAAGCCGAAGGCCGCCACCAAGCCCAAGACCGCGGCCAAGCCCAAGACCGCCGCGAAGGGCGAGGACTCCGCCAAGACGGCGGGTGCCGGAAAGGCCGCAACCGCCGAGAAGACCGAGGACGAGACCAAGGCGGTGGCGGAGCCGGCGAAGGCTGCCGCCGGAGGCGCCGGGCCGGCCGAGCCGCTGCCGGGCTACTCGGGGCTGACCGTGGCGTCGCTGCGGGCCAGGATGCGCGGCAAGTCGGCCGAGCAGATGACCGAGCTGCTGGCGTACGAGCAGGCGACGGCCGCGCGGCCCGAGGTCATCCGGATGTTCGAGAACCGGCTGACCAAGCTGCGCGCCGGGGAATAGTCGGTCCGGCACCGTAGTCTTCCGGCATGACCTCGAAGACGTCGCCCGAGTCTCCGCTGCCGATCCGCACCGTCCTGCAGATGGTGGGCGGCTGGATCGGCAAGCTGGGCACGGTCTGGGTCGAGGGGCAGATCACCGACCTGACGGCACGCGGCGGCACGGTGTTCCTGACGCTGCGCGATCCGGTGGCCAACGTGTCGGCCCGGGTCACCGCGCCGCGCGGCGTCTACGAGGCGGCCCTGCCGCGTCCCGCCGACGGCGCCAGGGTCGTGGTGCACGTCAAGCCCGATTTCTGGATCAACAAGGGCTCGTTCGCCTTCACCGCGCTGGAGATCCGCCCTGTCGGCGTCGGCGAGCTGCTGGCCCGCCTGGAGCGGCTGCGCCGGCTGCTGGCCGCCGAGGGGCTGTTCAACACCGACCGCAAGCGGCGGCTGCCGTTCCTGCCGGGCACGGTCGGGCTGATCTGCGGGCGTGACTCGGCGGCGGAGCGCGACGTGCTGGAGAACTCCCGGCGCCGCTGGCCCGCCGTGCGCTTCAAGGTCGAGGAAGTGGCCGTCCAGGGGCCCTACGCCGTGGGCGAGGTCACCGAGGCGCTGCGCAAGCTCGACGCCGACTCGTCGATCGACGTGATCGTCATCGCCCGTGGCGGCGGCTCGCTGGAGGATCTGCTGCCGTTCTCGGACGAGACGCTGGTCCGCGCGGTGGCCGCCTGCCGCACTCCCGTGGTGAGCGCGATCGGTCACGAGCAGGACGGTCCGCTGCTCGACCTGGTGGCCGACGTGCGCGCGTCCACCCCGACCGACGCCGCCAAGAAGGTCGTGCCCGACGTGGGCGAGCAGCTGACCCTGGTGCGCCAGCTCCGCGACCGGGGCCGCAGGGTCGTCGGCGGCTGGCTCGACCGGGAGACCTCGTGGCTCACGTCGGTCCGCTCCCGCCCCTCCCTCGCCGATCCCGTACGCGAGCTCGAACGCCGGGCCGAGCAGGCCGAGGCCCTCCGCGACCGGGCGAGACGCTCGCTCGCCGGCTCTCTCGACCGGGCCGAGGACTCCCTGTCCCACCTGCGCGCCCGTCTCGTCGCCCTGTCGCCGGCCGCGACGCTCGAACGCGGCTACGCCATCGTCCAGCACCCGTCCGGTGACGTCGTACGCCTGGCCAAGGACGTCTCACCTGGCGCCCTGCTGACGATCCGGCTCACCGACGACCGCCTGACGGTCCGCGCGGAGGCACCGGGCGGCGACGACACCCCCGCCGCCAAGCCGCGCAAGCCTCGCAAGAAGCCCGCCGACCCGGCCTGACGGGTCTCAGCCGCGCCGGTGTGATTCCCGATACGTACGGACACCTCGGCCCCATCACGAGCAGGCGCGCAGGAGTTCCCGGGGCGCGGTCGAGCCGACCCATCAGGCTCACCGACCGCTCGACCGGGCCGCCCGACCCGTGCTTCAGGCGGGCGGAACCGCTCGACCGGCTCGCCCCGGACCCGTGCCTCAGGCGGGCGGACCGCCGGTCACCGAGAGGGCCAGGTCGTCGAGTGCCGACTTGATGGCCTCGACGGACATGCCCCGTTCGTCACGCTGGTAGCAGATCAGATGGGCGTTGACCGAGGCGAGCAGCGCGTCGGCCAGGAAGCGGGCGTCGGCGCCAGGACGGGCCTGGGCGAGCAGGCTGGCCAGGTGGGTGTGATGCACCTTGTACGGTCCGCCGAAGCGCGCCTTCGGCGATCCCAGCTCCACCAGCAGGAACAGATCCTCCTGGTCCATCACCCGGTCGACGACGGCGCTCAGGAAGGCGCGGATGCGTTCGGCGGGCGGGGCTCCGGGGCCGATCGGTGGCGGCCCGCTCAGGAACGCCTGCTGAAAGCGGCGTTCCCGCTCGTCGATGAGCGCCCACACCAGCCCCGCCCGGTCACCGAAGCGGCGGTAGACGGTGCCGACGCCGACGCCCGCCTCTTTCGCCACCTCGTCGAGGGACAGCTGGTCGGCGCCGTGTTCGGCGATCATGCGGGAGGCGACCTCGATGATCTTCTGGCGGTTGCGCGCGGCGTCGGCACGTTCGGGTGGGGGCTGTCCGATCATCGGCAGCGGTCGGCGTCCGCACACGCGTGAGAGCTTATCGGTTGTAACCGGAAAAGCCTCCGGATAGGCTTCCCTGAAATAAGCGGAGAACCCTCCGATTCAATGGGAGCCTGCATGCCGAACGACTTCAACCAGCAGATCATCGACGAGTTCCGCGCCAACGAGGGCCTGGTCGGCGGGGCGTTCGAGGGCTCGTCCCTGGTCCTGCTCACGACCAGGGGAGCCAGGACCGGCCGGCCGGCCACCACCCCGGCCATGTATCTGCGCGACGGTGACAGGGTCGTGATCATCGCCTCCAACGCCGGAGCCGACAACCACCCGGCGTGGTATCACAACCTGCGGGCCAACCCGAGGGTCACGGCCGAGATCGGCACTGAGACGTTCGAGGCCGAGGCGGTCGTGATCGACGGCGAGGAACGCGACCGGCTCTACGCCCGGATGGTCGAGATCGCGCCCGGCTTCGCGGACTACGAGGCCAAGACCACCCGGCGCATCCCCGTGGTCGCCCTGGAGCGCCAGAACGCCTGAGCGGGAGCGTACGGCCGCCTGAGCCTGGACTCCCAGCCGCCCGAGCCCCGGCGCGTAGAACCGGCCCCCGAAGGTCTGGCGCGCGGGACCGCCACAGGAGAAGTCCCGAACCGGCTCAGGGGGCCAGAAACGGGCTCCACAAGCGGCCCGGAACAGCTCAGAAGGGCGCGTCGTCGTCTCGGGAGGCGGTCGGGTCGGACCGGCGGGCCATGGCGGCGGCGAGCTTGACTCTGGCGCCCTGGAGCCATTCCTCGCAGATGGCGGCCAGCTTCTCGCCGCGCTCCCACAGCTCGATCGACTGCTCCAGGGTGAGGCCGCCCGTCTCCAGGCGGCGCACGACCTCGGTCAGCTCCTCGCGGGCCTGCTCGTATGAGGGTGCCTTCTCGTCTGCCACAGGCACCACCTTAGGGTCGGCGGCCGACAATCGCGGTCAGCCGCGGGGACGTTGCTGGAGGGAGGCGGCCAGCTCGGCCAGCTCGGGCCAGTCGGCCGTGCCCGTGACCACCAGCGTGACCTCCGGCAGCATGCGGACCAGCGAGCGTTGGTCCTTGTCCTCGCGCAGGCGCCGCTCCCACGTCTGGCCGGCGACCTGCTCGGTGCCCACCACGCGCTCGGAATTGGCCATCCGGCTGGCGAAGGCGGCCGCCGGCTTCTCGTCGCTCTGCACGAACATGGCGTGCTCGCGCTTGGCGGTGGCGTAGCCGAGCGAGAGGACCTGCGCGTTGTTCTCGCCCTTGGCGATGCGGTTGCTGTTGGGCACCCAGCCGGCCGGGTCCTTGGCGGGAGCCCACACGCCGTAGGGGACGCTGTGGCCGAAGTTGGCGACGGTGATCGAGTATTCGCGCCGAGGGATGTGCTCCTCACGGCTCTGCGGCGCGATCAGCAGGAACAGCCCCGCCGCCGCGAGACAGACGAACACTGCTACCGCGTAGCCGTAGAAACCCTCGGTGAACCGTCGCACATCTGGTGAGGTTACCCGCTGGTGGGGCCGCTTGCCGAAGCGGCCGGACGGATCTGTCCGATGATGGCGAGCACCTCCTCGGCCAGCCCTCTGTCACCCGAGGCCACGACCTCGGAGACGGCGGTGGCCAGCGCTCCCGTGATGACCACGACCAGCGCGGCCTCGTCGTCGTCGAACAGGGCGGCGTTGCGCTGCGCCCAGGTGCGCAGCCGGTCGCGCATGACGACCTCGAAGCCGGGCGGGCCGTCACCGCGCATGAACAGGGCGGCGAGCTCGCGCTCCTCCAGACAGCCGTCGAGGTAGGCGCGGGCGGCGCCGACGAAGACCCGCATCGGGTCGTTCTCGCCCGCGGCCCTGGCCTCGCGGGCGGCCTTCTTCGTCCGCTGGGACTGCCTGGCCTGGAACTCCTCGAACAGCGTCTGGTAGAGGTCGGCCTTGCCGGAGAAATGGTGGTAGAGGCTGCCGACGCTCGCCTCGGCCCGGCCCACCACATCGGTCACCCCGGCCTCGGCGAAACCCTTGGAGATGAAGACCTCCCGGGCGGCCTTGAGTAGCGCGCCGCGCGTGGCCGCACCGCGCTCGGAGATGCGTGGTGTGACCGGCTGTTCCACATCGCTGCTCATGGCAGGCACATTATCCTCCGCTGACCGGGGATACAGGGACAACTACCATCGAGGCAGTTGCCCACAAGGAGGTCCCTTCATCATGTCCGATCAGACGTCCGTCCCTCCCGCGTTGGCCACGGGCGAGCACGCCCCTGATCGAAACCTCGCTCTTGAGCTCGTCCGCGTCACCGAGGCCGCCGCGATGGCCGCCGCACGGTGGGTGGGCAGGGGAGACAAGAACGGCGCCGACGGAGCCGCGGTCAACGCGATGCGCCAGTTGATCAACACCGTCTCGATGAACGGGGTGGTGGTCATCGGCGAGGGTGAGAAGGACCATGCCCCGATGCTGTTCAACGGCGAGCAGGTCGGCGACGGCAGCGGCCCCGACTGCGACGTGGCCGTCGACCCGATCGACGGCACCCGGCTGACCGCGCTGGGCATGCCCGACGCGGTGTCGGTGATCGCGGTGAGCGAGCGCGGGTCGATGTACGACCCGTCGGCCGTGTTCTACATGGAGAAGCTGGTCACCGGCCCGCAGGCGGCGGACGTGGTCGACATCGACGCGCCCGTGTCCGCCAACATCAACGCGGTCGCCAGGGCCAAGGGCTGCTCGGCCTCCGACGTCACCGTGATCGTGCTCGACCGTCCCAGGCACGAGCAGCTGGTCAAGGAGATCAGGGCGACCGGGGCGCGGATCAAGTTCATCGTCGACGGTGACGTGGCGGGCGCGATCACGGCGGCGCGCGACGGCACCGGCATCGACCTGATGCTGGGCATCGGCGGCACCCCGGAGGGCATCGTGGCCGCGTGCGCGCTCAAGTGCCTGGGCGGCGTCATCCAGGGCAAGCTGTGGCCGCGCGACGAGGCCGAACGCCGCAAGGCGCTCGACGCCGGGCACGACCTCAACCAGGTGCTCACCACGAACGACCTGGTCAGGTCCGACGACGTGTTCTTCGCGGCGACGGGCATCACCCAGGGCGAGCTCATGCAGGGCGTACGGTTCAGCGGCGGGGTCGCGCGGACCAGCTCGCTGGTGATGCGCGGGCGTTCGGGGACGATCCGCAAGGTCGAAAGCGAGCACCAGCTGTGGAAGCTGCGGGCCTACAGCGCGATCAACTTCGACTCCGCCGGCTGAGCGGCTGAGGGCAGGACGGCCGCGGACCGGTCGCGGGCGGGACGGCCGCGGGCCGGTCGCGGAGGGGCCGGTCAGCGGCGGCGCTTGCGGCGGGGCGGTTCCTTGACCTTGACGTCACCCGCGAAGTTGTTGGTGCGCACCTCGACCACGGGCGCTCCGGGCTCGGTGGGCTGCTTGGTCAGCCGCACGGTCTTGCCCTTGGCGACGCGGACGACCTCGAGGTCGGCCGGCACCTGGATCTCCAGGCCGCCGAAGACCAGCGTGGCGTTGATCACGATGCGGTGGTTCTGCAGGATCGCGTCACGCAGGTCGAGCTTGGTGGTGCCGAACATGGCCGTGACGTCGAGCTCGGCGGGCACCACCCACCGGCCGCCCCGCTCCTGCTGCTTGAAGATCGCCGACACCGGTCGGCCGTCGAGGTTGAGCGGCTGCTGCTCGGCGGGGAGCAGGTCGACGGTGACTCCGGCGAGCTCGCCGAGGGTGCGGGCGGAGTAGACGGTGCCGAGCCGTTCCTCGAGCTCCTCCAGGGTGATGCGGCCGTCGGCGTGGGCGTCCTGCAGCACCTGCGCGATGCGCTCGCGGTCGTCGTCGGAGGCGCGCAGCTCGTGCGGCTGCGGCCCCGCCTGCTTGGGCGTGGATCGACGCGCGGTGACCCACTCCTCGGCCAGTCGCTCTCCGACTTCCTGCAGGCGTGGGAGCCAAGACCCCGGGCGTTCGTTCACACTTCCGACGATATCCGGCAGGCGGGATGTTCGCTCAGGTCTGTTGGACCGTGTCATCCGATTCGTCGGCGCAGGCGGCCAAACCGCGGAATCCGCCGGGCCATTCGCCCGTTGACCGGACAGGACCGGTGGTTCCGGGCACTCTTCCGACCCGTGTGAAGACCGGCCCGCGCGAGCGCGGAGACCGGCCGCAGGGAGGACTCTCCCGGCCCGTACGGAGAGGGGTGGTCGTGCGGCAGGCGGCGCGGTGGGGACTCGGCGCGGTGGGAGCCGGTGTGGTGGTGATCGCCGGTCTCGACCTGGTCAGCCTCGGGGAGATCAATCCGTTGCGGCGGACCATCAGCGAGCACGGCCTCGGCGCGCAGGGGTGGATCTTCGGTTTCGCGGTCGCGTCGCTGGCGGGCGGTTCCGCGGCGATCGGCGTCGCGTTGGCCCAGGTCCGGCTGGCCGGGATCTTCGGCACGTTCGCGCTGATGGCGTGGAGCGCCGGGCTGCTGGTGACAGCCTGGTTTCCCAAGCACGACTGGTCGGTCGGCCCGAGCCTGAGCGGCAGCATCCACCGGGCGGGCAGTCTGGTGGCGTTCCTCAGTCTGCCGCTGGCGGCTCTGGTCATCGCCCGGCCGTGGCGGCACACCGAGGGGCGCGGGCACGCGCTGTTCGCCTTCGGCTTCGGTCTGCTGTCGGTGCTCTGGGTGCTGGGCATCGGCGCGACGGTGCTGGTGGGGACGCGCGCGGGCCTGTCCTGGTGGCAGGTCATGCCGCTCGGCCTGGTCGAACGCGGTCTCGCGGCGACCGAGGTGGCCGCCGTGGTCGCCCTCGGCGTGTGGGGTGCCCGGCACCGGCCGGCGCCTGCTGGCGGAGGCGCCGGTGAAGCGAATAACCTGACCGCGCCTCACGTTTGATTCCCCCCATCTGGAGGCCTCCGTGCCGACCCCGCGTGATCGCCAGGCCCGCATCGCCACGTTCGTCGCCTACGCCGTACAGGGCCTGTCGTTCGCGACACTGCTCACCCAGGTCGCGAACCTGCAGAACAAGCACCATCTCAGCGAAGGGTCCCTGACCCTGCTGCTGCTCATCGTCCCCGTCTTCGCCGGGATCGGCAGCGTGGCCGCGGGCGCGTTCGCCTCGCGCAAGGGCAGTAAACCGCTGCTGCGCGCCGCGCAACCGGCGGTGGCGGCCGGCGTGGTGCTCGCCGGGCTCGCGCCCGACGTCGTGCTGCTCGTGCTCGCGCTGTTGCTCTTCGGGCTGTCGGTCGGCGCCGTCGACGCGGGCATCAACATGCAGGGCGTGACGGTCGAGCGGAGGTACGGGCGGGCGGTGCTGAACGGCTTCCACTGCGTGTGGAGCGTCTTCAGCCTGGCCGGCGCGCTGTGGGCGTCCGCAGCGGCCTCGCTCGACCTGGCCGTGATCATGAGCGCCCCGATGCTGCTGGCGGTAGCGGGCTCGGTCTACGCCGGGCCGCGGCTCTGCACGATCCAGGAGGAGAAGGTCGAGTCCATGCAGGCCGTCGCCGGCCGGTTCCCGTGGAAGCCGATCATCCCGCTCTGCCTGGCGATGGGCTTCCTGTACGTCGGCGACGCCGCGGTCTCCAACTTCAGCACCGTCTTCATGCAGGACGTCCTGCGCGCGGGCGCGAGCGTGGTGCCGCTCGGCTACGCCGCCTACCAGGCCACCACACTGGCCGTACGGCTCGGCGGCGACCTCGCGGTGCGGAGGTACGGCCCGGCCGCCATCGTCAGGATCGGCGGGGCCATCGCGACCCTCGGGTTCCTCGGCATCGTCTTCGCGCCCAGCCAGCCGCTGGCCATCGTGGCGTTCGGGCTCACCGGTGTCGGGCTGTCGGTGGTGGCTCCGCAGTCGTTCTCGGCGGCGGGCAGGCTCGACCCGGCGGGCACCGGGGTGGCGATCGCCCGGGTCAACCTGTTCAACTACGTCGGCTTCATTGTCGGCGCGGCGCTCGTCGGCGGCATCGCGGACGCCGCGGACATGCGGGTGGCGTTCGCCGCGCCGCTCGTGCTGGCAGCCGCGATCATCGTACTGGCCAGGGGTTTCGAGCCGGCGGTCAAGGCCCGAGCATAGCGACGGCAGTGTCCACGGCCGCCGCCACGTCGTGGTCGGGCGGATAGAGCAGCGCCCGGCCGACCACGAGCCCCCGCACGCCGGGCAGCCGCAGCGCCTTGCGCCACGAGGCGTACGCCAGGTCGGGAGTGTCCCCGGGGTCACCGCCGAGCAGCAGGGTGGGCAGCGTGGTGGCCTGCATGATCTGCTGCATGCCGTCGACGACGGGGATCTTCAGCCAGGTGTGGGCCGAGGTCGCGCCGAGGCCCTGGGCCACGTTGATCGCCCGGATCACGCCCTCGGGGGACAGGTCGTGGCCCGCTCTGCCGGACCAGAACGGCTCGATCATCGCGACCAGCCCGCTCTCGGCCAGCTCGGTGATCGCCCGGCCGCACGCCTGCAGCGTCGGGGCGGTGCCGGGCTCGTCGAGGGCGATGCGGCAGAGCATCTTGCCGCCGTCGAGCCGCATCCGCCTGATCGTGCCGGTGTCGTACGCGGTGAACCGGTCGTCGAACTCGAAGACAGCTCCCTGGAGGCCGCCCCGGTTCATCGAGCCGATGACGACGCGGTCATGGAGCGCGCCGAGCAGCAGTAGGTCCTCGACGATGTCGGGGGTGGACAGCAGCCCGTCGACGCCGGGGCGGGACAGCGCGACGGTGAGCCGTTGGAGCAGCTCGACGCGGCTGCCCATGGCCAGCGGGCGGCCTCCCACGGCGAGGGCGCCCCGGGCCGGGTGGTCGGCGGCGATGATCAGCAGCTGGTCGCGCGCGCCGAAGAGCGGCCTGCGCCGCCGGGCCGCGGCCGCCTCGGCGACGCGCTCCGGGAACCTCGCCCTGGTCCCGCGTAGCTCCCGGTAGTCAGCCAACCCTGGGCACCTCGTTCTCGTCGGTCGTACGGACCTCGTGCAGCCGGGCGGGACGGCCCTCGCGGCGGGACAGCTCGGCGGCCTCGGCGATGTAGAGCGCCTCCAGGGCGTCCTCGATCGAGCACAGGCTGCGGTCGCTGCGCAGGAAGCCGTCGATCTCGTCGGTGTAGGCCTGGCGGAAGCGGCTGACGAAGTCGGGCCAGGGCGCCCCGGGCGGCTGCAGCCCCTCGGCCGAGCGCAGCGGGACATGCGGGTCGAGCCCGGCGACCTGGGTGCCCTTGGTGCCCGCCACCTCCATGCGCACGTCGTAGCCGGCGCCGTTGTAGCGGGAGCCCTGCAGCGTGACCAGCGTGCCGTCGTCGAGCGTGAGGACGGCGGCGCTGTTGTCCACGTCGCCGGCCTCGTCGAAGAAGGCGGCGCCCCGGTTGGAGCCGGTCGCGTAGACGGAGACGACCTCGCGGCCGGTCACCCAGCGCAGGATGTCGAAGTCGTGGATGTGGCAGTCGCGGTAGATGCCGCCGGAGAGCCGGATGTACTCGGGCGGCGGAGGCGCCGGATCTGCGGTGATCATGTGTATCCGCTGCAACTCCCCCAGCTCGCCGTCGCGGAGCGCGCGGGCCAGCGCGGCGTACCCGGCGTCGAACCTGCGCTGGAAGCCGATCTGCACCCGGTTGCCCCGGGCCGCCTCCAGCACCTCCCGTGTTCGCTCGACGTCACCGGCCACCGGCTTCTCGCAGAAGGCCGGGATGCCCCTGCGGCAGGCTTCGATCAGCAGCTCGGCGTGCGTGCCGGTCGGGGTGGCGATGACCACGGCGTCGGCGTCGAACGGATCACCCGGCCGGCCGTACGGGGACGTGCGGACGGGATCGGCCACGATCAGCTCGTCCACCAGCGGATGCGCGGCCAGGGTGGCCGCGTGGAACGCGCCGATCCGGCCCAGACCCAGCAGTCCCACACGCATGACGCCTCCAAGGGAAGTGGGCTTTCTTTGTAAGCGAGAATTTCTCCCTCAGTCAATGATTTGTCCAGACATTCTTACCTTTAAGCCTCGGATGGCCTCTGCCGCTCGGTGGGCCGGGAGCCGGGCGAAGCCCACGACCACGGCCGGGCCGCCCTTCGCGAAGCGCATCGGCGCGACCGGCTCGGCGGCCAGCCCCTGCTCCTGGGCCAGCTCGGACACCCGGCTCTCGTCCCAGCCGTCGGGCAGTGCCAGGTGGACGTGCAGGCCCGCCTCGATGCCGTGCGCCCGGACCTCGGGCAGGTGCTCGGCCAGCGCGGCCACCAGGGCGTCGCGGCGGCGATGGTATTCGCGGCGCATCCGGCGCAGGTGCTTGTCGTAGCCGCCGGTGCGCAGGAAGTGGGCCAGCGCGTACTGCTCGACGACCGGGGAGCCGAGGTCGAGCTCGCCGCGCGCCCGGCGCACCGCCTCGGCCAGCTCGGCGGGCGCGGCCACCCAGCCCAGCCGCAGGCCGGGCGCCAGGGCCTTGCTCACGCTGCCCGACAGGATCACCCGGCCGGGGGCCAGCCCCTGGAGGCAGCCGACCGGGTCGCGGTCGAACCGGAACTCGGCGTCGTAGTCGTCCTCCAGCACGAAGCCGCCGGCCGCCTGGGCCCAGGCGATGAGCGCGGCCCGCCGGGCCGGGGAGAGCACCACGCCGGTCGGGTACTGGTGGGCGGGCGTGACGAGCACCCCCTCGGCCCGCCCGCCGCGCAGCGCCGCCACGTCGAGGCCCTGGTCGTCGACCGGCACGGGCAGCAGATGGGCGCCCGCCCGTCGCAGCAGCGGGACCTGGCGATGGCTGGTCGGGTCCTCAACGGCCAGGGTGTACCGCCCGGCTCCGGTCCGCTGGGTGAGGACGTGCAGGACCAGGCTGAGACCCTGCGCCACGCCGCCCACGATCACCAGGTTCTCCGGGGCCACGTCGGCGGCGCGCACCCGTCTGAGATAGCCGGCCAGCTCTTCGCGCAGCTCCGGGACACCACCCGGGTCGCCGTAGTCGAGCGCGTCGGAGGGCATGGTGGTGAGGACGTGCCTGACGGAGGCCAGCCAGCGTTCGCGCGGGAAGTGGCCCAGGTCGGGAGAGGTGGGACGGTGGCCGTAGTAGGGGCCGGGGCCCTCGGGCGCCGACGGGGCCGGCGGAGCCGGGTGGCGGGCGGCGGCGGGGGCCACCCGGGTGCCGGAGCCGACGCGGGAGATCAGAAAGCCTTCGGCCACCAGTTGTTCGTACGCCTCCACGACGACCCCGCGCGAGACCGCCAGGTCGGCCGCCAGGTCGCGGCTGGCGGGCAGGCGGATGCCGGGAGTGAGGCGCCCGCGCCGGATGGCTTCGCGCAGCTGGGTGGCGATCTGCGCGGCGATGCCCCCTTCGGCAGGATTGATCGACACATGAAGGTCGGCCACATTGGTCCTCTCACATGTCGGCTGATTGGACTGTTTAGCAGAACCATTGTCTCCCTACCATCCGTTCCATGAGAAACGGCGTTACCGGCGCGGCCAGCGCCATGTTCATCGTGGGGACGCTGGCCGGCGTGTCCGGACTGATCGCGGACTACCCCCTCTACGGCGGGCAGGCCGTGCGCTACCTGGTGGCGGCGGTCATCCTGCTCATCGTGACCTGGGCGATGGGCCTGCGGTTCGTCCGGCTCACCGCCAAGGAGTGGGCGCTGCTCGGCGGGCTGGCCATGCTCGGACTGGTCATCTTCAACGTGTGCGTCATCGAGTCGACCCGCGCCTCGGGCCCCGCGCTGGTCGGCACCGTGCTCGGCACCGTGCCGCTGGCCCTCGCGCTGGCCGGTGGCCGGCCCTCACCCCGGCTGC
Source organism: Nonomuraea sp. CX421 (assembly GCF_059358955.1). Taxonomy (NCBI): domain Bacteria; kingdom Bacillati; phylum Actinomycetota; class Actinomycetes; order Streptosporangiales; family Streptosporangiaceae; genus Nonomuraea; species Nonomuraea sp. CX421. Next base: position 167,649 of record NZ_JCADBK010000007.1, read on the forward strand.
TCGCCGGGGCCGGCGTGGTGGTGACCGGCGCGACGCTCGCCACCGGGCTCGGCAGCGGCAACCTGCCCGGTCTGCTGTGGGCGCTCGGCGCGCTGGCCGGGGAGATCAGCTTCTCGCTGCTGGCCATCCCGCTGCTGCCCAAGCTGGGGGCGATCCGGGTGAGCGCCTACTCGACGATGCTGGCGGTGCCCATGCTGGCCCTGATCGGACTGGTCAGAGAAGGCACCGGAATGCTGCGGGCGCCGACGGCGGCCGAGGCGCTCGGGTTCGGCTACCTGGCGACGGTGGTGACGGTGCTGGCGTTCTTCCTCTGGTACACCTCGCTGCCCAAGCTCGGGCCCGGCCGGGCGGGGCTGTTCGCCGGGCTCATCCCGGTCGGCGCGATCGTCACGGGGCTGGTGCTGGGCGTCGCCACGCCCTCCGGCTACGACCTGCTCGGCGCGGGCCTGGTGATCGCGGGCATCGTGGTGGGTCTCACCGCCGACCGCACCCCCGAGCCGGTCCGGCTCACCGCCGACGCCACCTGACAGACCGCCCATACCGTACGCCCCCATGGCACGAACGCGGGCGGCCGTGGGCGTACCCTTTGGGCAATCGAAAGGATGGTCATGGCCGAGTTCGACTACACCGACCTGCTTCCGCTGGGCGCCGACGAGACCGCATACCGGCTGATCACATCGGAGGGGGTGCGGAGAGTCGAGGCAGCGGGCCGTACGTTCCTGGAGGTCGACCCCGAGGCGTTGCGGCTGCTCACCGAGACGGCCGTGCACGACATCTCGCACTACCTGCGGCCATCGCACCTGGCCCAGCTCCGCAAGATCATCGATGACCCCGAGTCCAGCGGCAACGACCGGTTCGTCGCGCTCGACCTGCTCAAGAACGCCTCCATCTCGGCCGGCGGCGTGCTGCCCATGTGCCAGGACACCGGCACCGCGATCGTCATGGGCAAGCGCGGCCGCCACGTGCTGACCGACGGCCGCGACGCCGAGCACATCTCGCGCGGCGTCTACGACGCCTACACCAAGCTCAACCTCCGCTACTCCCAGATGGCCCCGCTGACCATGTGGGAGGAGAAGAACACCGGCGACAACCTGCCGGCCCAGATCGAGCTCTACGCCGAAGACCCCTTCGGCCACGCCGACGAGTACAAACTGCTGTTCATGGCCAAGGGCGGCGGCTCGGCCAACAAGTCGTTCCTCTACCAGGAGACCAAGGCGGTGCTCAACGAGAAGCGCATGCTGGCCTTCCTGGAGGAGAAGATCCGCTCGCTCGGCACCGCCGCCTGCCCGCCGTACCATCTGGCGATCGTCGTGGGCGGCACCTCGGCCGAGTACGCCCTCAAGACCGCCAAGTACGCCAGCGCCCGCTACCTCGACTCGATCCCCACCGAGGGGTCGCCGGCCGGGCACGGCTTCCGTGACCTGGAGCTCGAGGCGAAGGTCTTCGAGCTGACCCAGAAGCTCGGCATCGGCGCGCAGTTCGGCGGCAAGTACTTCTGCCACGACGTCCGCGTCATCCGGCTCCCCCGGCACGGCGCCTCCTGCCCGGTGGCCATCGCCGTCTCCTGCTCGGCCGACCGGCAGGCCCTGGCCAAGATCACCCCTGAGGGCGTCTTCCTGGAGCAGTTGGAGACCGACCCGGCCCGCTTCCTGCCCGACACCACCGACGAGCACCTCTCGGACGACGTCGTCTCGGTCGACCTCAACCGCCCGATGCCCGAGATCCTGGCCGAGCTGACGAAATATCCGGTCAAGACGCGGCTCTCCCTGACCGGCCCCCTGGTGGTCGCCCGCGACATCGCGCACGCGAAGATCGCCGAGTTGCTCGACGACGGCGGCGAGATGCCGCAGTACCTGAAGGACCACGCGGTCTACTACGCCGGCCCGGCCAAGACGCCCGAGGGCTACGCCTCCGGCTCGTTCGGGCCCACGACCGCCGGACGCATGGACTCCTACGTCGAACGCTTCCAGTCGGCGGGCGGCTCGATGGTGATGCTGGCCAAGGGCAACAGGTCGAAGCAGGTCACGGACGCGTGCCAGAAGTACGGCGGGTTCTACCTGGGCTCCATCGGCGGCCCGGCGGCCCGGCTGGCACAGGACTGCATCAAGAAGGTCGAGGTCCTGGAGTATCCCGAGCTGGGCATGGAAGCGGTCTGGAAGATCGAGGTCGAGGACTTCCCCGCGTTCATCGTCGTGGACGACAAGGGCGATGACTTTTTTGACCAACGGCAACTAGACGGTGGAGCCACCTTCGTAGGCATCCCAACACGCTCGCCCAGGCTGTAGACCCTCGACACCTAGCTCGAAGCTCCAGACTGTGGTCCGGGCTGATCAGTTGCTGTCAGCACCAGGCTGGCGTTGTGCAGGTCTGACGACCTACCGTCCTCTGCCCCAACGGGCGAGAGCACAGTTGCGTCCACGGAAGTGGTGTACGGGTTTGAACCCGTACGTCACCTTGAGCCCGAGAGGGAAGACCGATGTGACATGAGGGCGGCCACTCCGCGATCCTTCACAGCTGTCGAAGGCATTCGAAGGAGAACGAGAAGTGGCCGCTATGGACATTCGCCTGCTGAGGGTGCGCGGTTCGACGAGACCTTGGCGCAGGCCTCGCCGGATGTGTTGCGTGCGATGGTGGTGCGGATGGTGCAGATGATGATGGATGCTGAGGTCGAGCAGCGCTGTGGCGCCGGCTACAGAAGTGTCGGCGACGCACACAACCCCGTGAGTGGGACACCCGTGCCGAGGCCGTGGAGCCGGCGATCGCGATGTTGCGGACCGGCTCGTACGACCCCGAGTGGCTGCTGGAGCGGCAGCGGCGGGCTGAGCGTGCGCTTGAACAGGCATCAGATCGCAGAGTGGCTTATTCTCACACACGATCTTGGATGCGGCTCTTTGCCATCTCGGTAAGCCGCTCCAATGGAATGGCGCTCCCATCATCCCCAGACGGGGTGTCGAAGTCGGTCCTATAGTAGTCCGGATCATCCAGCTGAAGATTATTGACCTGAATGACTTCCTTCAGGTCCAAGAACTCGACCACGACACTCTCTTTGGACCACTCAACCAAGTCCCGGAAGACCACAACGCGAATGTTGTGCTTCTTGAGAAAGGCCCGCTTCTGGTCGTCGTCTTTCTCTGCCCATACCCCGAGCATCGAACGTGAGGGGGTGGACCTGACCGCCTTTCGCTCGTCGGTGGTGAAACGAACGACCATCTGGTTCCACTCCTCAGAAGTCATGATCGGATTGGATGAGATCATGACCGGGTTGCCCTCCTCGTCCTCCACCTGCTCACCCTTGTAGGTGAAGAACCCCGCAGCGGTGGGGTTGGTGACAATGGCAACGATCGTGGCTGAAGTCCACTGGATTCCCCGAGGTGGCTTCCCCGACTTGATGCGCAGGTAATCCCGCCATGTCGACACCTTGCGTCTGTTGAGGTCCACGGCGATCCGGTAGGCCGACCAATCGGTCTTCACCCTGTCCACAATCTCCCTGAGCAGAGCCGAATACTCGGGATCTTGGGCTAGCTTCTTACCCTTGCCCGCCGTACTTTCCGTGAACTGGTACCCGAACGGAAGCACCCGGTCCACACACCCATCTCCAGACGAGTCTGCGCGCTGGCCTGGATCCGGGCACGGATCGTGTTCAGTCCCCCCTCCGCGAACGCCGCGATGATCTGAGCGAACATCTTCCCCATGGGGGTGGACATGTCGATGCCCTCAGTCACAGAGACGATCGTCTTGCCGCGCTTCTCGCACCACTCGACCAGTTCGGCGAAGTGCTTCGAGCGACAGGTAAGCCTGTCGATCTTGAGAACGGCGATGACATCGAACTCGCTTTCCCGCCTGGTAAGCCATGAACCGAGCTTCGGTCGCTTGAACGGGTCGAGGCCGCCCGACACGTCCAGGTCCTCAGCCCACCCGATCACGGTTCCGCTGACATGGGGGGCGTTGGCCCAGTGCTGGATCGCGTCTCGCTGACGTTCGGAAGCTGTGCTGGCATCGGTGGTGACGCTGAGTCTGATCACGCCAAGCACGCGGGGCGTCTCGATCATGCATGTGATCGCAAATTGGTACCGTTAGACAAACAAGCGATAAGGCTTCTTCACTGACACCGTTGGCGCTGAGCATCGGCCGCCGCTAGGCGGGCGGCCGCGAAGGTGCCGGACGGGCGCTCCCGCCGCTCGGCACCACCTGTCGGGGGCTCAGGCGGCGACGGGCGCCCGGTGGGGGGCGACGATCCGGCCATCGGGCAGCAGCAGGCCGGTGTCCTCGAACAGCACCACGCCGTTGCAGAGCAGGCTCCACCCCTGGTCGGGGTGGGCCGAGATCACGTGCGACGCCTCACGGTCGGGCGAGTCGGCACTGGGGCAAAGGGGGAAGTGACTGCACATGGTGCACCTCTCAGATGACGCTCCTGTTGCGCGGGTTTCAGAAGGCGGTACTTTCCGGACCTCTTCACCGGGCTTACTTACGGGCGCCCTCACTCTGCCCCCGGCCCCTTACGGCACCCTTACAACCTGCTGACGCCTTCCGGAGAGTTCTTGTCAGCAACCAGGCCTGACACCTGCGAAGCACTTACTGGGCAACACACGCCTTTCCGTACGGAGTGAGCGGACAGCGCACACAATGCGGTGAGCTGCGCGAACACGTCCGCATTCGGGATCCGGCAATGTCCGGGCTCCCCGCCCGTCGGCCGGCGGCACGGACGCGAGCCCCGGACGGGCCAGTACGGGGCGGCACCCGAAGCGGCGCGCAAGCCCGTGGCGGCCGGAGGTCCCGTCGAGTCCGAGCCGTCGCGTCAGGCTCCGGGTCAGACGCCGGAGCGGCCTCCTCGGATGGCGACCATGATCGACCGGTCCGTCGCCCGGACCCGGCATCGACCAGCACTTCCACGGCCTCACCGGCCCTGAAGGCGGCATGCCGGCCGCCGCTCCGACGGCGGAAAGCCGGGGTCGGCCGGCCTGATATGACCGTCGCTTTACTGACGCGCCGAGTCAGGCGGGTTGACTCAGAATCGCAACATTTTATCGGCCACGCCTCTACTGGTCGGTTTACACAAATAGGTAAGCTGCCAGGCATGCGTGCGCCCTCCGGTTACCTCCTCGCCGCGCGCTACCGGCTTCTGGAGCCGGTCGGACGCGGCGGCATGGGCACCGTCTGGCGGGCGCACGACGAGTTGCTCGACCGTCATGTGGCGGTCAAGGAGGTGCGCCTGCCGGCCGTGCTCGACGAGGAGCTGCGGGCCGAGCTGTGCGCGCGCACCGAGCGTGAGGGCAGGGCGACCGCGATGGTCGCGCACCCGTCGGTCATCACCGTGTTCGACGTGGTCACCGAGGACGACCGCCCGTGGATCGTGATGGAGCTGCTCCAGGCCAGGTCACTCGAGCAGCTCGTGCAGCAGAACGGACCGCTCCACCCCCGCCAGGCGGCGGAGATCGGCCGGCAGATCCTCGGCGCGCTGCGCGCCGTCCACGCCAAGGGCATCCTGCACCGCGACGTGAAGCCCAGCAACGTGCTGGTGACCGAGGATCGCGCGGTGCTCACCGACTTCGGTCTGGCCGCGTTGGAGGGTGACGTCTCCATCACCCAGGCGGGCATCGTGCTCGGCTCCGCCGGCTACATCGCGCCAGAGCGGGTGCTCGGCTCGAAGGCGAGCCCCGCCGGCGACCTGTGGTCGCTCGGCGCGACGCTCTACACGGCCGTCGAGGGCAGGGGCCTGCACGGCCGCCGCACGGCCGCCGCCGCGCTGGCCGCGCTCACCAGCGGCGAGCCGATCCCGATGACCAAGGCGGGCCCGCTGGCCCCGGTGCTCGACGCGCTGCTCCGCATCGACCCGCAGACCAGGCTCGACTCCGTACGAGCCTCGCTGATGCTGGCGCGCGTGGCGGCGGGCGGCTCGGCCGAGGAGCCACTGGCCGCGCGGCGGCCCGTACGCTCACCGGCCGCTCCCCCGACGCCCGCGTTCGCCCGCAGATCGACGCATCGCGGTCTGCATCGGGCCGAGCCGGTGGCGGTCACCGTGCCCGCGCCCCGGCAGGAGCGCAAGGCCGGCGAGGGAGTGCACCGGAAACGAGTCGAAGCACGACCGGCGCCTTCCGCTTATGCCCGTTTCAAGACGACGGTGATAAAGTTGTGCCTCCCTCGACGGTTCTGGCCAAGAGAACTTCGCAAGCGAGGCTAAAGCACTTCCCAAGCGAGAATCGATATCTTCTTTTCATGCCGGAACAGCAGACACGCCTGCTCGCAGAGCGCTACGAGCTGATCTCGCCGCTCGGCCGCGGCACCATGGGCACCGTGTGGCGGGCCCGTGACCGTGCTCTGGGGCGCGAGGTGGCTGTCAAGGAGATCCGCCAGGACTCCGGGCTCACCGAAGAACAACGCGCCGAGCTGCGCGAACGCATGGTCCGCGAGGGGCGCATCGCCTCCCGGATCAACCATCCGGCCGTGGCCTCGATCCATGACGTGCTCATCCACGGCAACAGCCCGTGGATCATCATGGAGCTCATCGAGGGCCGTTCGCTGGAACAGGTGATCGACGAGGAGGGTCCGCTGCCGCCCCGGCTGGTGGCCGAGATCGGCGTCGACCTGCTGGGCGCGCTGCGCGCCGCGCACGCTCAGGGCATCACGCACCGCGACGTCAAACCGGGCAACGTGCTGATCACCCAGAACGGCCGCGTCGTGCTGACCGACTTCGGCATCGCCAAGGCCGAGGGCGACCCCAAGCTCACCAAGACCGGCATGGTGATCGGGTCTCCCGGCTACACCGCCCCGGAACGTGCCAGGGGCGAATACACCGGCCCCGAGTCCGACATCTGGTCGCTCGGCGCCACGCTCTACTTCGCCGTGGAAGGGCGTCCCGCCTACGAGCGGGCCACGATCGCCGAGACGCTGGCGGCCCTGCTCAGCGAGACGGCCGATCCGCCGACCCAGGCCGGTCAGCTCCGGCCGGTGCTCGTCGGGCTGCTCAACAAGGACTACCAGCAGCGACTGTCCGCGGCGAAGGCGGAGACGCTGCTCCGGATGGTCGCCGACACGCCCACCAACGAGATGCCGGCGATCACGGCGGAGGCCTTGACCGCTCGGGAGGCCGCCGTGCCCCATGCCCAGCCGCCCTTCCAGGGAGCGCGCTCCGCGTTCGACCAGGCGCCCAGCGCGTTCGGTCCGGGCACCGGGCCCGGCTCGCCGTACGAACAGGTGCGTGGTGAGCCCGCCCATGGCCGCGGCTCCGCGTCCGGCGCGCACGCCCCCGGTCCACACGCCCCCGGTCCGCAGGCGCCAGGTCCGCACGGACCTGGCGCGCACGGTCCCGGTCCGCAGGCGCCAGGTCCGCGCGGGCCCGGCGCGCAGGGGCCGGGTGCCGACGCCGCCTACGGCCGTGGCCCGGCGGGTCCGCAGGGTTCCCCGCAAGGACCCGGCCCGCAGGAGCCGCGAGGGCGAGGCCCGCAGCAGTTCGGGCAGCAGGCGGACACGGCCGGCCCGCGCGGGCCCGGCACGGTCCCGCGGCCCACGCAGGGCGGAGCCGCTCCCGGGCCCCAGGCTCAGGGCGGTCACGATCCCGAGCGGACCGTCAGCATGATGCGGCCCAAGACGCCGCTGCCGCAGAGCCCCGCTCCCGGCTGGCCGGGCGACGAGGGCGCGGTCACCACCCGGCGCGTGCAGCAGCCCAAACCCCACAACAACTCGCCGGGACAGCAGGTCTACCCGCTGCCCTCGCCACCGATGTCGCCGGCGGGGCCGCAGCAGATCCCGGCCCCGCCGCCCTCGCGCGAGGAGGATCGCGCCCAGGGGCTCGGCACCGACCTGTTCTCGATCGTCGGGCCCGAGCAGCCGTCGAGCGGCAACCGCACCGGGATGCTCATCCTGATGGCCGTGGCCGCGGCGGCCGCCGTGGTGATCGCCATTCTGATCGTGGCGGTGCTGTCGGGCTGACCTGGCGGGGCCGGTGCGCGAGCCGATCCGGCGGGCTCGGGCCGAGCTGATCCGGCACCCGTGGGTCAGACTGGAGGCATGAGCGAGTTCCGTATCGAACATGACTCGATGGGCGAAGTGCGCGTACCCACGGGGGCCAGATGGCGGGCGCAGACGCAGCGGGCGGTCGAGAACTTCCCGGTCTCCGGGCGGCGGTTGGAGCCGTCTCACATCGCCGCGCTGGGCCTGATCAAGGCGGTCGCCGCAGAGGTCAACGCCGAGCTGGGCGTCGTCGACAAGGAGATCGCGGAGGCGATCGCGCAGGCGGCGGCCGACGTCGCGGAGAACGAGCATGACGCGCATTTCCCGATCGACGTCTTCCAGACCGGGTCGGGCACCTCGTCCAACATGAACGTCAACGAGGTCGTCGCGACGCTCGCCCAGGAGCGGCTGGGCCGTCCGGTGCACCCGAACGACCACGTCAACGCCTCGCAGTCGTCCAACGACGTGTTCCCGACCTCGATCCACGTGGCCGCCGCGACCGAGGTGACCTACCATCTGCTGCCCTCCCTCGAACATCTGGCGGCGGCGTTGCGGGCCAAGGCGATCCAGTTCGACCAGGTGGTGAAGTCGGGCCGGACCCATCTGATGGATGCGACACCGGTGACGCTGGGTCAGGAGTTCGGCGGTTACGCCTCGCAGATCGAGCATGGACTGGTGCGGGTCAGGTCGGCCCTCGGCCACGTGCTGGAGCTGCCGCTGGGCGGCACCGCCGTGGGCACCGGCATCAACACGCCGCCGGGGTTCGCCGAGAAGGCCATCGCCAGGCTGCGCGAGGCGACCGGCATCCCGTTCCGCGAGGCGATGGACCATTTCGAGGCCCAGAGCGCCCAGGACTCCATGGTCGAGCTCTCCGGCCAGCTGAAGGTGGTGGCCGTCTCCCTGAACAAGATCGCCAACGATCTGCGCTGGATGGGGTCGGGCCCTCGGGCCGGGCTCGGCGAGATCAACCTGCCGGACCTGCAGCCGGGCTCGTCCATCATGCCCGGCAAGGTCAACCCGGTGATCCCCGAGGCCACCGCCATGGTCGCGGCGCAGGTCATCGGCAACGACGCCGCCATCACGTTCGCGGGTGCCTCGGGCTCCTTCGAGCTCAACGTGCAGCTTCCGGTCATCGCCCGCAACGTCCTGGAGTCGATCCGGCTGCTGGCCAACGTGTCGCGGCTGCTGGCCGACCGGTGCGTGTCGGGGATCACGGCCAACGTGGAACGGCTGCGCGAGTACGCGGAGTCCTCACCGTCGATCGTCACCCCGCTCAACCGATACCTGGGTTACGAGGAGGCCGCCAAGATCGCTAAGCAGGCCCTGGCCGAACGCAGGACCATCCGCGAGGTCGTCGTCGAACGGGGCCACGTGGCCGAGGGCCGCATCACCGAGGAGCAGCTCGACGCCGCCCTCGACGTGCTGGCCATGACCAGGCCCCCGTCCTGACGGCTCCGGGAGTCAGTGGGAGGTCGCCGCGGCCCATCGGGAGAGCAGGTCGGCGGCGGCACCGGAGTCGACCGCGTCCGCGGCGCGTTTGAGGGCGGCCCCCAGAGCCGAGGTGAGGTCGGCCGGCGGCGGGGCGCCCTCGGCGGCGACCAGTGCGGCGGCGGCGTTCAGCAGGACGATGTCACGGACCGGGCCGGGCTCGCCGGCGAGGACCGCGCGGACCACCCGGGCGTTGTGCGCGCGGTCACCGCCCCGCAGGTCGGCGGGCCGGGCCCGGGGGATGCCGAGGTCGGCGGGGTCCAGGGCGGTGCGGCTGACCGTGCCCCGCCGTACGACGTAGACGGTGGACGGGCCCGAGGTGGTGAGCTCGTCGAGGCCGTCGTCCCCGCGGAAGACGAGCGAGGAGCCGCCGCGTTCGGCCAGGACGCCCGCGATCACCGGAGCCATGCCCGGGTCGAACACACCCACGGCCTGGGCCGCCGGCAGGGCGGGGTTGGTGAGCGGGGCGAGGAAGTTGAACACCGTGGGGATGCCGAGCTCGCGCCGGGGGCCGGAGGCGCGTTTGAGCGCCGGATGGAAGGTGGGCGCGAAGCAGAACGTGATGCCGACCTCCTCCGCGACCCGGACAACCGTGGCGGGCGGCAGGTCGATCCGGACGCCGAGCTCCTCCAGCACGTCGGCGGCTCCCGTGGAGGACGAGGCGGCCCGGCCGCCGTGCTTGACGACCCGCGCTCCGGCGGCCGCGGTGACGATGGCGGCCATGGTCGAGACGTTGACCGTGTTGGCCCGGTCGCCGCCGGTGCCGACCAGGTCGACGGTGTCGCCCGAGACGCGGATGGCGGACGACCTCGACAGCATGCCGTCGGCGAGCCCGGCGACCTCGGCGACGGTCTCGCCCTTGGCCCGCAGGGCCACCGCGAACGCGGCGATCTGCGCGTCCGTCGCGGCGCCGGACATGATCTGCTCCATGGCCCAGGCGGCCTGCCGGGGGGTGAGCGAGGTGCCGTCGAGGAGCGTGCCGAGCAGTGCGGCCCAGGTGGTGGTCACGGATTACGCCTTTCGTCTGTCGAGGTGCTCGACGGGACGCCCCTGGAAATGCCGACGGCCGCCTCGTCGAGGCGGCCGGACGCGTAGGTGTCGCTGCGGATGCCGCCTAGGAGGCGGGCCACCAGCTGGACAGGTACGCGGTCATGACGTCAGCCTATCAGCCGCTCATGATCACGCGAGCAGGGAGCGACGCCCGTCTTCGGTGCGCGTCGGGCTGGAGCGGCTCAGTCCCGGAGGTAGCGGTGCTTGCCCGCGCGCGCCAGCCGCACCAGGTGCCGCGCGCCGGGCAGGCGGCGGCCCAGCCGGTGCCACACCGTGTCCCTGCCCATCGGCGAGCGGCGTTCGGGGTCGACGGCGGCCGACGGGCGCACCAGGATCTTCCCCCTGCGCACCTCCAGCCCGAACCGTAGTCCGATCTCGTCGTCGGCCGTGCGCAGCGACGACAGCCAGGCGCCGGGGCCGAGCTGGTCGCGCCCCGGCAGCATCCGCTTGACCGGCACCTTGGCGACGAGCTGGCCGGCGAGCCTGCCCGGGAGCCCCGGCTCCACCAGGGCGGGCGCGGACACCTCACGCGACCGTCTGGCGGCGTTGCGCAGCACCAGCTCCACCGGCGGCCCGCCGCTCGGCGGCACGTACGGCACCGGCAGCACGACGTACACGTGCCCGTCCAGCCGCCGGATGGACACGCCCGGCGACACCAGCGCGACCGACTCGGAGAACGAGCGCGGCTCGATGGCCAGGCCCAGCTCCCCCACGTCGCTCCAGCAGGGCACCACCAGCCGCGTCCTGGGCCGTTGCGACAGCACGCCCATGCAGTTGAGCGGGCCCTCGGGCCGCCCGACCCGGCTCCTGGCCTGGTGCGCCCCGCCGTACATGCGGACGTGCACCTCCCACTGGCCGGGCCGCAACGGCTCTCCCAGGGCGGCCGCCGTCACGTCGACCCGAGCCTCGCCGAGGATCCGCACTCTGGTGTGCCGCCGCCCGTCCTTGAACCGCTCCACCCGGTACGCCACGGGCAGGAAGTGCACCACGCCCGTCTCGGCGTGCCGTACGTAGACCTCGATGCGGGCGCGCTCGACGGCGGAGCTGACCTCCGTGACGTCGTCCGGCAGGAGCCGGGCGTCGACGGAGCGGGGCGGGATCCAGTAGAGCCGGTCGTTCTCGGTGCGGTACCTGGCCGGCTGGCCGTCGTTGCCGAGGAGCTCGACGGCCAGCTCCAGCACCAGCACCTGGGCGTCCCAACGGACTTCGGTCAGGTCGGCGCGCAGCCCGGTGCGTCCTCTGGAGTTGGCCAGGATGACGAGCTGATCGAGCCGGCCGAGGCGCAGCAGGGCCGCCACGACCCGTAGCTGGACGGGCAGGTAACGGTCGAGCCGCTCGGGGAAGCGCTCCAGTACGAGCTCCCTGAGCAGCGTGAAGTACAGGCTGCGGTCGACGGAGGAGGCGGCGAACCTGGCTCCCACGAACGGCCTGAGCACGGTGGAGCGGAACCAGTGGCCGTACATGCGGTCGCGGTGGCGGCCCTCGCCGATGAAGGCGTCGATGTCGTCCAGCAGCGACCGGAGCTCGGCCACGAGCGTGCGCGGGTCGTCCTCCGGCTCGGCCCGCTCGCCCAGGTGGCAGCAGACGTGCTCGGCCAGCACCGAGATGATCTTGGCGTGGAGGTACGCGCGGACCACGAACGCCTGCTCGGCGACGCGGCCGCCGGGCACGGCGAAGCCCAGGCCGTGCTCCTCCAGGAACGCCCGGCGGTAGAGCTTGTGCGGGGTGAGCAGGCTGAACAGCCGGTCCCGCAGGATGTCGGCGCGGGCCCTGCTCTGTTCGAAGGCGGCCACCGGCGGACCCCAGTCGCGTACGAGCCGGCCGACGAGCACGTCGGCGTCGGTTTCGACGGCCCTGTCGTACATCCGGGCGAGGGCGTCGCGCTCCAGCCGGTCGCACTGGTCCATCAGGTAGACGTAGTCGCCCTGGGCGGCCGCGATGGCGACGTTGCGGCCCCGCATCGGCGAGCCCGTGTGGGGCAGGTGCAGCACTTTCACGTTCCGGCGCACCGCGGAGACGGTGTCGAGCCGTTCCGCGATCCCGTCCGTGGACCCGTCGTCCACGAAGATCACTTCATAGTCGTCCGCGGGCAGAGTCTGCTCCAGCACGGAGTGCAGGCACGCGTCGGCCGTATCACCCGGGTTGTGGACATTGACGATCACACTGACCTTCACACCCATGGGGTCAGCGTGCGCCGCCCTATCTCGCCGGGCGCGACGGCTTGCCGATTACAGAGGGAAATGATGACCTGTCAGTACCAACCCCTGGCCTGAGAGTGTCCCCAGGCACCGCACGGCGTGCCGTAGCGGCCCTTGATGTATCCGAGGCCCCACTTGATCTGGGTGACGGCGTTGGTCTGCCAGTCGCCGCCCGCGCTGGCCATCTTGCTGCCGGGCAGTGACTGGGGGATGCCGTAGGCGCCGGAGTAGCGGTTCATCGCCCGCTCGTTCCAGCCGCTCTCCTTCTGCCAGAGACTCTCCAGGCAGCCCCACTGGTCGGCGCCGAAGCCGAACGAGGCCAGCATGCCCCTGGCGGTGGCCTTGTTGCTGCCCGGGGACGGGTTGCTGCCGGGCGGGAAGTTGGCGGGCGGGAACCCGTTGCCGCCGGGCCCTCTCTCCTTGACCTCGACCCAGTCGAAGTCCTTGCTGCTGCCGCCCGCGCGGCCCTTCTTGAGCTCGTCGGCCTTGTAGGCCTGAACAGCCGCCTCCTTGAGGGCGTCCGTCTCCGGGTCGGGCGCGTTGAGGTCGCCGCTGGCGATCTTGCCGAACTCCTCGGCCGAGAACGGAGTGGGCGGGGTGTTGGCGTTCTGCACCGCGCGGTAGGCGACGTAGCCGCCGCCACCAAGGACGATCACCACGGTGAGGCCGACACCGAGCACCCGCTTCGGGGTCAGCCGCGAGGACGAACGGCGCGAGCGGGAGCTTTCGGGCGCACGGCGCTCTCTCAACTGCGGACCTGGGCTCACGACCTATGAGCTTGCCCTGTGTGGGGGGGTGGTCCGCAACCGAAACGGGATATTCGGTTTACCTTCCCCAGGGCAACCATGGCGCTATGGTGGCATTTCGTAAATAGTGTGACTTTTATCACATGGTTGGCCCGCCCCTCGGGCTCCCGTAACCGAAGGGAGGGCCGTATTTCAGGGTCTCGCGCGCTCTTTGTGGTCATGTGCGTGGCATGTCACAGTTCTATGACACAACCTACATATAGGCAGGTTGGAAGAATAATGTGCGCGTGGCCGGAATTCTCCTCGTCGAAGACGATCCCTCAGTCCGTACGGCTCTCGAGCTCGCGCTGACCAGACAGGGGCATTCCGTCACCTCCTACGCCACGGGCGAGGAGGCCCTCGACCACATCCGGTCGCGCCGCCCCGAGATCGCCATCCTCGACGTCATGCTGCCCGGCATCGACGGCGTCGAGGTGTGCCGCCGGATCCGCCGGCTCGACCAGCTTCCGGTCATCCTGCTCACCGCCCGCGGCGACGACCTCGACGTGGTCGTGGGCCTGGAGGCGGGCGCCGACGACTACGTGGTCAAGCCGGTCGAGCCCCGGGTGCTGGACGCCCGCATCCGGGCCATCCTGCGCCGGGCCGAGTCGGCCGCCTCCGACCGCATCGCGTTCGGCGACCTGATGATCGACCGGGGCGCCCTCAAGGTCATGCTGGGCGAGAAGGAGATCCATCTGACGCCGACCGAGCTGCGGCTGCTGCTGGAGCTGGTGCGGCACCCCGGCCAGGTGCTCAACCGGCGCTACCTGCTGCGGGCCGTCTGGGACCACACGCACGTCGCCGACTCGCGCCTGGTCGACGCCTGCGTGCAGCGGGTCCGGGCGAAGATCGAGCCGCGCCCGGCGGAGCCGGTGTTCATCCACACCGTCCGCGGGTTCGGCTACCGGTTCAGCCCACCGTGATCCCGCTGCCCACCGGACTGCGGGCGCGCCTGGTCATCACCTTCACCCTGGTCGCGGTCACCGCCTCGGTCCTGGTCGCCACCATCGGCTTCGAACTCGCCAAGGCCGCCCTGGTCAAGCGGGCCGAGGACACCGCCCTGGACGTGGTCGCCCGGGAGCTGAACCGGATCACCTTCCCCGTCGGCCGGCTCAGGCAGGGCGAGGCGCCGCCCACCAGCCAGAACCTCGCCGACCTGGCCCAGGCGCTCGACGGCCCCGGCCGCAGCGTCACCGTGGAGTACCGCAACCTGGCCTACGCCGACGGCCCGCTGACCATGGCCGACGTGCCCAACGAGTTGTACGGCAGGGCCAAGCAGAACATGGTCAGCCAGCGCAAGGTGATCCACGGCGAGCTCTGGCTCATCGTCGGCTCGGAGGTCTACCGCCAGAGCGGGCCCACGGCCGAGCCGACCGGGCTGCGGGCCTTCGTCTTCTTCCCGCTGCGCGACGAGGAGAGCCAGCTGAGCACGCTGCGGAGCACGCTCGCCCAGGGCGGCGCGGTCATCGTGCTGATCGCCCTCGTCGTGGCCTGGCTGTCGGCCCGCCAGGTGCTGCTGCCCGTCAGGCGGCTCAGCGCGGCCGCCCAGGCCCTCGGCGAGGGCAGGCTGGACACCCGGCTGCCGGTCCACGGCCAGGACGAGCTGGCCGAGCTCACCGCCAGGTTCAACGACGCGGCGGCGGCGCTGGAGCTGAGCGTGGCCGAGCTGCGCTCGCTGGAGGCCATGTCCCGCCGGTTCGTCGCCGACGTCTCGCACGAGCTGCGCACCCCGCTGACCGCGATGACCGCGGTGGCCGACGTGCTCTACGACGAGGCCGACCGGCTGCCCGAGGAGTCGGCCGAGGCGGTGCGGCTGGTGCTCGGCGAGATCGAGCGGCTGCGCGAGCTGATCGAGCACCTGATCGAGATCAGCCGCTTCGACGCCGGAACCGCGACCCTCAACCTGGAGCCGGTCAACGTGGCCGACGCGATCCAGGACTGCCTGGAGGTGCGTGGCTGGAGCGATCAGGTGCGGGTCAACGCCCCGCGGAATCTGACGGTCAACCTGGATCCGAGGAGGTTCGACGTGGTCGTGGCCAACCTCGTCGGCAACGCGCTCAAGCACGGGCAGCCTCCCGTGCTGGTCAACGCCAGGGGCACCGAGAACGGCCTGGAGGTGAAGGTGCGCGACCACGGCAAGGGCATCCCGGCGGAGGCGCTGGCCCACGTCTTCGACCGCTTCTACAAGGCGGGCGCGGGCCGGGCCCGCAGCCAGGGCAGCGGTCTCGGCCTGTCGATCGCACGGGCCAACGTCCACCTGCACGGCGGCACCATCTCCGTACGCGCCCAGGACCCGGGGACGCTCTTCACGGTCTGGCTGCCGCGGCCATGAGGACCCGTACGGCACTCATGCTGGCCGCCTGGCTCGCGGTGGCCGGCTGCGGCATCTCGCCGAACGCCGTGGAGGAGCGGACCAGACCACCGGTCATCCAGGTCCCGCCCCCGTCCAAGACCATCTTCCTGCTGAAGGACGGCGAGCTGACGAGGGAGCCGGCCGACGTCGAGTCCGACGCGGTGGAGAGCCTGCTCACCGCGCTGTTCGCGGCCTCCACGCAGCCGCTCGGCGAGCTGGACACCGCGCTGCGCGGATTCACCCTGGAGCGCATCGAGGACTCTCTCAATCCCGTCCAGCGCGACGAGGTCCAACTGCCGAGGACCTCCACGCTGACGGTCTACGTCAGGGGCGAGGGCACGCTGAGCAGGCCGGCCATGGCCCAGATCGTCTGTACGGCCCAGCAGGACGCCGCCCTCGAACAAGTCAAGATCATTCATACGTACAGGAACCGCCCCCCCAAGACGGAGGGGCGGTTCATCTGCGGCGATCTCAGATGATCTGATCGCACATGATCTAGAGCGTGATGTCCTCCAGCATCTCGGTCACCAGCGCCGCGATCGGCGACCGCTCGGACCTGGTCAGCGTGACGTGCGCGAACAGCGGATGGCCCTTGAGCTTCTCCACCACCGCGACGACGCCGTCGTGCCGGCCGACCCGGAGGTTGTCGCGCTGGGCGATGTCGTGGGTGAGGACCACCCGCGAGTTGGCGCCGATCCGGCTGAGCACGGTGAGCAGCACGCCGCGCTCCAGCGACTGCGCCTCGTCCACGATCACGAACGCGTCGTGCAGCGAGCGGCCCCGGATGTGGGTGAGCGGCAGCACCTCCAGCATGCCGCGGTCGAGCACCTCATCGATCACCTCGGGCGAGGTGATGGCGCCCAGCGTGTCGTAGACGGCCTGCCCCCACGGGCCCATCTTCTCGCCCTCGGTGCCGGGCAGGTAGCCGAGCTCCTGGCCGCCCACGGCGTAGATCGGCCGGAAGACGATCACCTTGCGGTGCTGGCGGCGCTCCAGCACGGCCTCCAGGCCCGCGCAGAGCGCCAGCGCAGACTTACCCGTGCCGGCCCGGCCGCCGAGCGAGACGATGCCGATCTCAGGGTCCATCAGCAGGTCGAGCGCGATGCGCTGCTCGGCGGAGCGGCCGTGCAGGCCGAACACCTCGCGGTCGCCGCGCACCAGGCGCACCGACTTGTCGGGCAGCACCCGGCCGAGGGCGGACCCCTTGGACGACAGCAGCCTCAGGCCGGTGTGCGTGGGCAGCTCGCGAGCCTCCTCCACCTCGGCGGTGCCCTGCTCGAAGAGCGTCTCGACGTCCTCGGTCGTCACCTGCATCTCGGCCATGCCGGTCCATCCGGACTCGACGACCAGCTCGGCGCGGTACTCCTCGGCCGCCAGGCCGATCGAGGCCGCCTTGATCCGCATGGGCAGGTCCTTGGAGACCAGGACGACGTCGCAGCCCTCGGCGGCCAGCGAACGGGCCACGGTCAGGATGCGGGTGTCGTTGTCGCCCAGACGGAACCCGGCGGGCAGGATGGATGGGTCGCTGTGGTTGAGCTCGACCCTGATCGTGCCATCCCCTGTCGGCATCGGCTCGTCCAGCCTGCCGTACTGCACGCGCAGGTCGTCGAGGTAGCGCAGGGCCTTCCGCGCGAAGTAGCCGAGTTCGGGATGGTGCCGCTTTCCCTCCAACTCCGTGATCACCACGATCGGGAGGACGACCTCGTGCTCGGCGAAGCGGGTCATGGCCGCCGGGTCGGCGAGCAGGACCGAGGTGTCCAGAACGTAGGTGCGCTTGGCGGGCTTGGTCGAAGGGTTGCTCGAGGACACTGCCACACGTTCTCCCCCGGGCGCCCAAGAGGACGGGCGCCCTGCAGACGAGGTGGGATTCGGACCGGGCCCGGGATCTCCGGCCGTGACCGGCCGGTGGTGCCGGGGTGCCGGCCCCCCTCGGCAGTGTCCTGGCGCAAAGGCGGGCCCCCTCCGTAGCGTCCGACCTGCGGTCGAACACTTACAACGTTACGTGCATCATACCCAGATGTCCGGTTATGAACCGTAACGTCGATGTCTCGCAGCGTAATCGCGCAGCGCCCGCAGGAAGTCCACCCTGCGGAAGTCGGGCCAGTAGGCCTCGTGGAAGTAGAACTCGGAATGAGCGCTCTGCCAGAGCATGAAGCCCGACAGGCGCTGCTCGCCCGAGGTCCGGATGAGGAGGTCCGGGTCGGGTTGGCCGCGAGTGTAAAGATGCTCCGCGATGTGCTCGACATCGAGTACCTCGACGAGGTCCTCGATGCTGGCACCCTTGCTGGCATGCTCCTGGAGGAGTGAGCGCACCGCATCGGCAATCTCACGTCTTCCTCCATACCCAACTGCAACGTTCACAATCAGGCCCGGACGGTGTGATGTAACTTCTTTTGCATTTTTCAGGACATTGGCAGTTCTGTCCGGCAGCAGGTCGAGCGCCCCTACCGGACTTATCCGCCAGCCCGCGTCCACCAGCTCCTGCGTCACGTCCTCGATGATGCGCAGGAGCGGCTCCAGCTCCTCGCGGGGCCGGTTCAGGTTGTCGTTGGAGAGCATCCAGACCGTGACGACCTCGACCCCGGTCTCGTGGCACCAGGTGAGCAGCTCGGAGATCTTGTCGGCCCCCTTGCGGTGCCCGCTGGCCACGTCGCGCATGCCCATGGCACGCGCCCAGCGGCGGTTGCCGTCGATGATGACCCCGACATGCCGGGGCACACTGTCCTTGGACAGCTTGGTCTCCAAGCGGTGCTCGTACACCCGGTAGACCAGGTCGCGCAGGCCCACGGAGTCCTCCCCAGCGGTGCTGTGCCTCGGGTCGAATGACCTAACAGGCAATTATCACCGGGTTTAGCCCCTGCCCGCCCCCTCAATGTGATTCCTGCCGAGATCTTCGACCGGATTGCGGGCCAGGTTGCGGCCCCCCAGACACCCCTCGGCCTCGTCGACCAGCTCCCGTACGAACGATGCCAGCTCCGCCGAGGTGAGCACCGCCCGCATGCCCACGCCGCCCGCGCCCCACGCCTCGACGATGGCCCGCCGCGTCAGCCGCCACGCGCCCGGACGCTCCCGTCCGGGCACCCACATCGGGATCGTCCGCAGCTGGCAGCGCAGCTCGCCACCGCCGACGGTGCCCGACCGGGTGCGATAGCGGAACGAGAACAGCTCACTGTCGGGCGCCTCGTCGGGGAACCTGTCGTCGGGGTCGGACCAGCGCCGCGCCTCTCCGCGCCCCTGCCGCGCCTCGTCGACGCCGCGCGCCACCCGCGCGAGCACCCACCCGCACCGCTCACCCACCGTTCCGTACGGCGTGCCGTCGCGACGGAGCTCCAGAGTGATCTCGTACGGGGCGCCGACGCTGTCCGTGCACGCGACGGGCGTGACGGTCAGGAAAGATCCGTCGACGCAACGAAGTCCGCCCACCACACAAGGGTTTCCCCCCGAAAGTCAGCTAAACCCGTAGAAACGCGCCGCCGTGCCGCCGAGGACGAGGCTCCGGTCCGTGCCACTGAGCAGGGCGGACGTGACCTGCCAGACCGTCTGGTAGTCGGCCGCGAGCAGCGCGACGGGCCAGTCGCTGCCGGCCATCAGGCGTTCGGGCCCGAACGTCTCGACCGCGTACTCGACGTAGGGCCGCAGGTCCTCCACCGTCCAGTCCGCGTGGTCGGCCTCGGTGACGAGCCCCGACACCTTGGCGTACACGTTGGGGCAGGCGGCGGCGCGGGCCAGCCCGGAGGCCCACGGCTCCCACACGTGGTCCTTGATAGACGGCTTCGACAGGTGGTCGATGACGATCCGCAGAGTGGGATGACGCTCGGCGACGGTGACCACGTGGTCGAGGTGACGGGGCAGCAGCGAGACGACGTCGAAGGTCAGGCCGGCCTCCGCGAGCAGCCCGAGTGACTCCAGCACGGTGTCCTGGACCACCCAGTCGGGGTCGGGCTCGTCGTGGATGAGATGACGGATCCCCGAGAAGCGCGGATGTCCGCGGTAGCGCTCCAGAGCCTCGCCGGCCTCGTCGGGACGGGTCAGCGGCACCCAGCCGACGACCCCGGCGATGAAGTCGTGCGCGTCGGCCAGGGCCAGCAGGCCGTCGGTCTCCTGGTAGGAGTCGGCCGCCTGCACCAGCACCGTGGCCTCGACCCCGGCCGCCGCGAGCTCGGGTGCCAGATCCTCCGGGCGATAGGTCCGGTAGAGCACTCCGGCCTCGGGAGTGAGCCAGGGATAGGAACCGGTTTCGAGGTCCCAGAAGTGCTGGTGCGCGTCCACGATCATGCACCGAACCTAGGATGTCCGGCCACGTCAGAGCAAGGGACCCCAGCCGTGCTCGCGCCAGCCCGGGGGCTGGTGCCACTCGGTCCAGCCGTGGCCCACCCGCCCGTCGTCGGTCACGAACCGGCACATCGACCTGGAGAACCGGGCCAGGGCCCCGTCCGGTGAGGTCAGCTCCACAGGGGCGTCGGCCAGCGGCTCGACGGTCGTGCCCAGGCCGGGGAAGGCCAGCCGGGCGGTGCTCGGCCGGTCGCCCGCGAACTCGGTGGCCGCGGAGAAACCCTCGACGTGCTCGACCTGTCCCCCGGGCGGCACGGTGAACGCCGGCCAGGGCAGCGCGACCCCGACATTGGCCTGCATGCCGTGCAGGTACGTCCCGTCCTCCAGCCGGCCGCTGCTCCACAGCCAGGAGACCGACCACCAGTCGCGCACGCCCCAGGAGTGGTCGCGCTGCCCGTGGCCGGCGAAGGGTCGGCCGTCGACGGTGCCGCTCACCCGGCACGGGATCTCGTAGCGCGACGTGAGCGCGTAGCCGTAGACACCGCCGGCGGTCCGCCACTCCAGGTCGAGCCGTAGGTCGTCGGCGGCGAGCGTGAGACGGACCGCCTCCATGGGCTCGACGGTCCGCTGGGTGGCGGTGTGGCCGTCGCCGCTGACGTCCAGGTCGGCGCCGGTCGGGAGCTTGGCGTCGTGGTCGACGACCATGTGCCGCCGGCCGTCCGTACCGACCAGACAGGCCCAGTACCAGGCGCGGTTCCAGTTGGGGTAGAGGCCGAGCCGGACGTAACCGCCCAGCTCGCCGTCCTCGGAGACGAAGTCGAAGTAGTAGGACTCGTTCCACAGGAGTTCGGGGCCCGGCTCGTGCGGCGCCTCGTCCCCCGGCCCGAGTGCACCGCCGCCCAGGTCGACGATCCGCATCCCGCCTCCCGTCCAAGCGCTTGGTTAAAGCACGAGCACACCGTACCTTGGTCCGGCCAGAACGGGATCAACCGGTACGGCTCGTCGCGTCGAGCCGTACCGGACAGGATCAGGACAGGCGGTCGAGCAGGGCGTTGTACTCGTTCCACAGCTCCTTGGGCAGGTGGGAGCCGAACGTCTCGAAGTGGTCCGGGATCAGCGCCGCCTCCTCGCGCCACACCTCCCGGTCGACGGAGAGCAGCGTGCGCAGGTCCTCCTCGGGCAGGTCGAGACCCTCGGTGTCGAGCGCCTCGGGCAGCAGGCCGATCGGCGTGGGCACGGCCTTGGCCTCGCCGTTGAGGCGCTCCACGATCCACTTGAGCACGCGGCTGTTCTCGCCGAAGCCCGGCCAGATGTAGCGGCCGTCGGCGCTCTTGCGGAACCAGTTGACGTAGTAGATGCGCGGCAGCCGGGCACCCTCGCGACGGCCGATCTTCAGCCAGTGGGCGAAGTAGTCGCCCATGTTGTAGCCGCAGAACGGCAGCATCGCGAACGGGTCGTGACGCAGCTCGCCCACCTTGCCCTCGGCGGCGGCGGTCTTCTCGGAGGCGACGTTGGCTCCGAGGAAGACGCCGTGCTCCCAGCTCAGCGACTCGGTCACGAGCGGCACCGCGGTGGCGCGGCGACCGCCGAACAGGATCGCCGAGATGGGCACGCCCTTGGGGTCCTGCCATTCGGGTGCGATCGTCGGGCACTGCGACGCCGGCGTGGTGAACCGGGCGTTCGGATGGGCCGCGGGCTCATCGCTGTCGGGCGTCCAGGAACGCCCCTTCCAGTCGGTGAGGTGCGCGGGGACCTCGTCGGTGAGGCCCTCCCACCACACGTCGCCGTCGTCGGTGAGCGCGACGTTGGTGAAGATGCTGTTGCCCCAGAGCGTCTTGACCGCGTTGGCGTTGGTGGTCTGGCCGGTGCCCGGCGCGACGCCGAAGAAGCCCGCCTCCGGGTTGATGGCGTAGAGCCGGCCGTCGTCGCCGAACCTCATCCAGGCGATGTCGTCGCCCACGGTCTCGACCTTCCAGCCGGGGATGGTCGGCTGGAGCATGGCGAGGTTGGTCTTGCCGCACGCGCTGGGGAAGGCGGCGGCGATGTAGCGCGTCTCCCCCGACGGCGGCGTGAGCTTGAGGATGAGCATGTGCTCGGCCAGCCAGCCCTCGTCACGGGCCATGGTGCTGGCGATGCGCAGCGCGTAGCACTTCTTGCCCAGCAGCGCGTTGCCGCCGTAGCCGGACCCGTAGGACCAGATCTCGCGGGTCTCGGGGAAGTGGCTGATGTACTTGGTGGAGCTGCACGGCCACGGGACGTCGTCCTGCCCGTCCTCGAGCGGCGCGCCGACGCTGTGCACACAGCGCACGAAGTCGCTCTGCTCATGGTCGCGCTTGCTGCGGCCTTCGTTGGCTCGTCCCTCGCTCTCTTCGGCCTTTCGCGCCGCTCCGCGCTCCTCGATCAGGCGCAGCGCCCGCTCCCCCATCCGGGTCATGATCCGCATGGACACCGCGACGTAGGCGGAGTCGGTGATCTCCACACCGAGCTGCGAGATCTCACCGCCCAGCGGGCCCATGGAGAACGGCACGACGTACATCGTGCGACCGCGCATGCAGCCCTTGAAGAGCTTGCCGAACGTGTCGCGCATCTCCGCGGGCGGGATCCAGTTGTTGGTCGGGCCCGCGTCCTCCTCGCGCTCGGAGCAGATGAAGGTACGGTCCTCGACCCGGGCCACGTCGCTCGGGTCGGACTTGGCGTAGAAGCTGTTGGGCCGCTTCGCCAGACGCGTCATGGTGCCCTGCTCGACGAGCAGGTTGGTCAGGCGCGTCCACTCCTCCTCCGAGCCGTCGCACCATTCGATCCGGTCGGGTTGGGTCAGGGCGGCTACCTCGCTCACCCACGCGACCAATTCGCCATTGCTGGTCGGGGCTGGTACTTCCACGGAAAGGGACACGGCTCCGGCTCCTCCACACTTCTCAGGGCCCCGCCATCATTAACGACGAGACCGCGCGAAAGCCAATTGGCATAGACCTGTTCGCGAGCTCCGTCGCAGGCAGCGGCCTTGACGATTGGGGGAGCCTACCCAGGCGGAAGCGTTTTAAAAGAATTCGTCAGAGCAGTGGTTTAGGCCAATCTATTTGGTCTAAACCAATTCGCCGAGAGGTATAAACCAGTGCCCGGACGATTCGCGCTGCGTGCCCTCAGGATCGGACGTCCGGCCCGGCGGAGCGAACTCGGTCGACGTGCTGCAGCGCGTCGCGCAATTCGGCCAGCCAGGTGTCGGTGTTCTTGCCGACCAGCCGCACGCACCAGGCGAGCGCGTCACTGCGGCTGCGGGCCACCCCGGCGGCCACGAGCGTGTCGAGGACCTGCCGTTCGGTCTGGCGCAGCCGGGTCATCACCGGCACCGACAGTGTGGTGAACATCACGGTCTGGTCGCCGCAGACGACGCCCCACGACACCTTCTGCCGGAATGCGCGCTCGGCCTCCTTGGCGATCTCGATCCGCCGCTCGCGGGTCTCCTCCCGGAACCTCCGGATCAGCCCGTCGACGAGAGCGGCCCGCTCGGCCTCGGGCAGGTCGCCGGGCGGCTCGGGCAGCGTGCCGAACACCGCGATCTCCTCGCGGTCCCTGACGATCTCCGGCGGGCCGGTGAACCAGCCCTCGGGCAGGCGCCCGGTGAACCAGCCTCGGATCTGCGCGGTGATCTCGTCGCTCTCCATGTAATCAGAATTACATGGTTGCGCCGGAAAAGCACGTACGGCACCCGCACAGGTACGGAACTCTTACGGTTACCTGACCCCGGACGCCACGGCAGGGCTCACCCGCACCACGCCGGCCAGGTTGCGGGTGTTGACCGGCACCAGCTTCACCACGTCACCGGTGCGCGGCGCGTGCAGCATCTTGCCGCCGCCCCAGAAGATCGCCACGTGCGAGATGTACGCGGGGTTGGTCGGGTCGTTGCGCCAGAAGAGCAGGTCGCCCGGCTGCGCCTGCGAGAGCGGCACCTGCGGCCCCGTCACCCACTGCTGGTGCGTCACCCGGGGCATCCGCACGCCGGCCTGCTTGTAGGCCCACTGCACCAGCCCCGAGCAGTCGAACGTGTCGGGCCCCTCGGCGCCCCACACGTAGGGCCGGCCGAGCTTGGAGACCGCCGCCCGCAGCGCCACCGTCAGTTGCTCGCCCGACATGAACGAACCCGCGGCCCAGGCGCGCGGCTGGGTCTGGGCCGGGGGCAGCACCGGGTTGACCATGGCCACCTGAGAGCCCTTGGGCAGCAGCTTCAGCAGGCTCCTGCGCAGCTTGGCTGAGTCGGTCCTGGGGGCGCTGACGATCAGCGCGTTGTCCTTCGGCAGGCCGAGTGAGCGGCCCGTGTCACGGGAGACCACCGCGTCGACCGCGCCGAAGCCGGTCGTGGCGTAGGCGCCGATGCGCAGCGGCCCGGCGGGGCCGGACACCCGGCTGTGCAGCGCGAGACCTCCGTCGCTGCCGAGCACGAACGAGACCGCGACGTCGCCCGCGGCCACGTTGTTCCACAGGGGGTCGGAGGAGGCCGTCACCTTGGGGGTGTAGGCCCGGAAGGTCGAGGGGTCGACCGCGAGCGTCTGGACGCGCTTGCCGTCGAGCATGATCGAGGCGGCGTCGGCCAGCTCCAGAGCCCGCACACCGCGCAGCCGCGCCACCCGCTTCAGCGTCCGCGTGGTGAACGGTTTGCGGGTCACCACGAACAGGTGGGGCTTGCGCAGCGTGCCCAGCGGCTTGACCGGCTGCCTGGTCTTGACCTCGGCGACCGGCGTCTGCCGGGAGTCCGGCCGGGCGCGCACGGCCTCGGTCGCCACCGGCCGGCCGGGCTGCACGAGTAACAGCAGGTCGGCGGTCAGCACCGCGACCAGCGTGACCACGATGAACGGAACCAGCCGCCGGTGGTCACGCCGTTTGCGGGAGCGGACGAGAAAACTCAGGTCGCCGCGGATGCCGGAGCCATGCGAAAAATCCGCCGGGCCAGCGTGGACCCGGCGGTTGGTGTCATCGGGTGTCAATTGCCGATGTACGGCACAGCCTCGAGGATCTCGACTGTGTTCTGACGGCCGTTGGGCATGCTGTAGGTCGCCTTCTCACCGATCTTCTTGCCGTTGATCGCCGCCCCGAGGGGAGACTTGGGCGAGTATACGTCGATCGGTGCTCCGCTCTCCTCACGGGAGGCGAGCAGGAAGGTCACCTCGTCGTCGTCACCGACGAACCGGATCGTCACGGTCATGCCGGGCCCGACGACGCCTTCGGCCTTGGGCGCCTCTCCCACCTGGGCGTTGTCGATGATCTGCCGGAGATGGAAGATGCGGGCCTCCATCTTGCCCTGCTCGTCCTTGGCCGCGTGATAGCCGCCGTTCTCCTTCAGGTCACCTTCCTCGCGGGCGGCCTCGATCTTCTTGGCGATGTCGACGCG
Source organism: Nonomuraea sp. CX421 (assembly GCF_059358955.1). Lineage (NCBI taxonomy): Bacteria > Bacillati > Actinomycetota > Actinomycetes > Streptosporangiales > Streptosporangiaceae > Nonomuraea > Nonomuraea sp. CX421. Next base: position 193,125 of record NZ_JCADBK010000007.1, read on the forward strand.
CCCGGGGCCCGAAAGATACTCGTACTCCGCCTTCAGGCGGTCGTACGCCTCTTGCGTCAGCCATGTGACGTTCTCATCGCGAGAGTCGGCCACGGGTTCTCCTTGCTGCCTAGGGGGCCCTGGATCACTTGAGGTAGCGTGCGGTTTAATTGCGAAAGGCTAACAAGTCAGCCGCGCGAACGCTTCCCCAAACGTCTCATCATACGAGATTGCAGTACTGGATGTGGACGGAAGTCGCCTGCACGCTGGTGCTGACCCGCTCCGTAAGACGTTTGATACCCTCACCAGCCGGAATTTTTACTTCCTTGCTGCCCACTTCGGCGTGGTTGACGTCCAGCGCCCTGATCCGGCAGACCGCGGCACGCTCGGTCGGCTTGCTGACGTCGAAGGTGATCTCGGCCTGAGTGGGGCCGTCCACGGTGAACGTCACGACCTGCGAGCCCGCACCGGTGCTGCTGCCGGTCATCGACCACATCACGTAGCCCCATCCACCTGCGATGATGGCCACCAGCACGCCGATCACGACGTGCACGACGAGACGACCACCTCGCTTGGGACGGTCCGGGAAGTCGTCGGGTGTGCCGAGAACGGGCCCGTTCTCGACATCTCTGGTGACCATGGCGGAATCTCCCTGCACTCCCTCAGCGTTATCCGAGACAATTGTCGCCCGCGGGGGTCACGCCCTCGCGACCGCCCAGCAGAAACTAGCCTGTCCGGGCTAGTGATAGGTCCTGACAGAGGAGACATCGAGCCCGTGAGCGCACCGCTGAGGCTGATGGCCGTCCACGCGCACCCCGACGACGAGTCGAGCAAGGGCGCCGCGACGATGGCGCGCTACGTCCGCGAGGGCGTGGAGGTGCTGGTCTGCACACTGACGGGCGGAGAGCGCGGGTCCGTGCTCAACCCCAAGATGGACCGCCCCGAGATCGTGGCGAACATCGGCGAGGTCCGCCGGGCCGAGATGGACCGCGCGCGCGAGATCCTGGGCGTCCGGCAGAGGTTCATGGGCTTCATGGACTCCGGGCTTCCGGAGAACGACGACGAGGAGCTGCCCGAGGGCTGCTTCGCGGTGCAGCCGCTGGAGGTCGCCTCGGCGCCGCTCGTGGCCGCGGTGCGTGAGTTCAGGCCGCACGTCGTCATGACGTACGACGACGACGGCGGCTACCCCCATCCCGACCACATCATGACCAACAGGGTGTCGGTGGAGGCGTTCGAGGCCGCCGGCGACCCCGACCGCTACCCCGGCGCCGGCGACCCGTGGCAGCCGCTGAAGCTCTACTACCAGATGGGCTTCACCAAGGAGCGGTTCGAGGCGCTGCACGAGGCGATGACCACGCGCGGCATGGGCTCCCCCTACTCCGACTGGATCTCCCGCTGGGAGGACCGCCCGGCCAAGTGGCCGGTGACCACCCGGGTGCCGTGCGGCGACTACTTCGAGATCCGCGACCAGGCGCTGCTGGCCCACGCCACCCAGGTCGACCCCGACGGCTTCTGGTTCGTCTGCCCGCGCGAGCTGCAGCAGGAGATCTGGCCGACCGAGGACTACCATCTGGCGCGCTCGCTGGTCGACACCGGGCTGCCCGAGGACGACCTGTTCGCCGGCATCCACGCCGAGGAGGTCTCGGCCGCCTGCCACTGACCCGACCACGACCCCTTGGTGGCAGACTGAAGGGGTGACAGTTCTAGCAGCTGGTGATGTCAGTCCGGGCCTGCTCGGCTTCACCGTCGTCGCCCTCATCGGGGTGGCCCTGTACTTCCTGATCAAGTCGATGAACAAGCAGATGTCGAAGATCAAGGTTCCCAGCGGGGCCGACAAGGACGACACGAAAGCCGAATAGATGCCGATCGAAGTAGTCGACAACGCAGCCGAAAGCCGCTTCGAGGTTCTCGTGGACGGCAAGGTCGCCGGGTTCGCCGATTATCTCCTCCTGCCCACCAAGATCGTTTTCACCCACACCGAGGTGCGGTCCGAGTACGAAGGACAGGGCCTGGCGAGCAGGCTGATCAAGCACGCCCTCGACGTGAGCCGCGACACCGGCCTCACCGTCGTGCCGCAGTGCCCCTACGTCACGCGGCTCATCGAGCGCAACCCCGAGTACAAAGACCTGCTCGACGCCTCAGTCACGGGGTGACCAGGCGCGCTCCAGCGCCTTCGGCAGCCCCCACCAGCCGAGCGGGGTCAGCACGTCGTCCGGGTCGACGACACCGAGATAGCCCCAGAGCGTCACCACCGGCGCGAACAGGCTCTCGGTCGCGGCCACGTCGTCGATGTCCAGCGCGACGTCCTGCTCGTCGACGTCGATGTCCTCCGACTCGGCGATGAGCCGGGCGATCCGCTCGGGCGAGGCGAGCACTCCCGGCCCGAGCCTGGCCAGCGCCGCCACCGCGGCCAGCCAGTCGGCGTGCTGGATGGCGCAGATGTGGGCCAGCACGGTGTCCTCGTGCCGCGGCTCGCCTTCGAGGTCGGTCCACTCTTCCAGCGTGTCGTCCTCCTCCGACAGATCGGAGATCGGCGCGGCGATGCCGGCGACCACGGCGAGCCAGAGCGCGCGGTCGTCGTCGGGCATCGGGCTCTCCTCGAACCCCGCGCAGGCCCGCAGCACGTTGGCCGGATAGCCGGGCAGGCTCAGCAGCGCCCGCAGGCGCGCGCCCGCCCGGTCCAGCTCCGCGGCGGGCGGCTCGGGCGGCTCGGGCAGCTCGCCCATGATCCGCCGCAGCTCCTCCAGGGCCAGCGCCTCCTCCTCGCCCCAGGCGGCGAACAGCTCCTCGTCCTGCTCGTCGTTGACCGCGAACCCGGGCACCCGGCCGTCGGGCAGCGGCCTGCTCAGCCACTCCTCCTGCATCTCCTCGTACGCCCGCCGGGCCGCCTGGTCGCCGCGGACCAGCGCGTCGGGGTCGACCTCGCCGGCCTGGACGCGAGCCTCCAGGTAGTGGACCAGCTTGGCGTACATCTCGGTCGACACCGGGCCGCGCTCGTCCTCCTCGGGCCAGATGAAGTAGCCGGGCGTCATGAGGATCGGCTCGCTGCCGGTCGACTCGATCCAGCGCTGCACGTCGCCGACCGTGGCGACGCCCGACTCGATCGCGTTGAGGATCGTCCTGGCCGACTCCCAGAACACCACGGACAGCGGATTGCCCGCCGCCATCATCGCGCGCCGCAGCTCGGGCAGCCCCACCAGCGCCATCCCGGACGGCACGTCGAGCAGGGCCCGCGCCACGTCTCTTCTGGTGAGGGCGGAGGCGCGCCGGCCCGCGTGCGTGCAGACGAAGTCCAGGTCCACTCTCCGTAACCTACGCCTCCGCGCCCGTCCCCACACCCGCCAGGCTCGCGACGCGGCCATCGTCCGCTCCGGAGGACACCGGCCGGGCGGTCTAGGGTGAAGACAGGAGGTCCTGATGAACCGGTTGAAGGACGCGACGAGCCCCTACCTGCAGCAGCACGCGGACAACCCTGTCGACTGGCACCCATGGGGCGGGGAGGCGTTCGCCGAGGCCCGGTCGCGGGACGTGCCGTTGCTGATCAGCGTTGGCTACTCGGCGTGCCACTGGTGTCACGTGATGGCACACGAGAGCTTCGAGGATCCCGAGACCGCGCGGCTGATGAACGAGCACTTCGTCAACGTGAAGGTCGACCGTGAGGAGCGGCCCGACGTCGACGCCGTCTACATGAACGCCACCCAGGCCATGACCCAGCAGGGCGGGTGGCCGATGACGGTGTTCGCCACGCCCGAGGGGCACCCGTTCTACTGCGGCACCTACTTCCCGCGCCCCCAGTTCCAGCGGCTGCTCGCCGGGGTGCACGACGCGTGGAGCCACGACCGGGAGGCCGTGCTGGCGCAGGGCTCGAAGATCGTCGAGGCGCTCAACAGGTCCACCGCGCTGCCGACGGGGCCGCTGCCCACCGCGGAGACGCTGGAGCGGGCCGTACGAAATCTGCGTGAGTCGTTCGATCCGGAGCGCGGCGGGTTCGGCGGCGCGCCCAAGTTCCCGCCGTCGATGGCGCTGGAGTTTCTGCTGCGGTCCGGCGAGCGGGAGATGAGCGGCGCGACCCTGGAGGCGATGGCCCGCGGCGGACTGTACGACCAGCTCGGCGGCGGCTTCGCGCGCTACAGCGTCGACGCCGCGTGGGTGGTGCCGCACTTCGAGAAGATGCTCTACGACAACGCCCTGCTGCTGCGTGTCTACACGCACTGGTGGAAGGCGACCGGCGACCCGCTGGCCCGCAGGGTCGCGCTGGAGACCGCCGAGTGGATGCTGCGCGAGCTGGGCACCGCCGAGGGCGGCTTCGCGTCGGCGCTCGACGCCGACAGCGAGGGCGAGGAGGGCAGGTTCTACGTCTGGAGCCCCGAGGAGCTCCGCGAGGTGCTGGGGCCCGCCGACGCGGCCTGGGCGGAGCAGGTGTTCGAGGTCACCGGCACGTTCGAGCACGGCACGTCGGTGCTGCAGCTGCCTCGTGACCCGGACGACGTCGGCCGGTGCGGCTCCGTCCGCGCCCGGTTGCTCGCCGCCAGGGCCCGGCGCGTCCGCCCGGCGCGCGACGACAAGGTGGTGGCCTCCTGGAACGGCCTGGCCATCGCCGCCCTGGCCGAGACCGGCCTGGTGTTCGACCGGCCCGACCTGGTCGAGGCGGCCTCGTCGGCCGCCGCGCTGATCGAGGACGTGCACCTGGCGGACGGCCGGCTGCTGCGCACCTCGCGCGACGGCCGCGCGGGCGCCAACGCCGGAGTGCTCGACGACTACGCCAACGTGGCCGAGGGGCTGGTCGCGCTCTACGGCGTGACCGGCGACACGCGCTGGTTCCGGCTGGCCGGCGCGCTGCTCGACGTCGTGCTCGACCGGTTCGCCGACACCGCGGGCGGGTTCTACGACACGGCGGACGACGCCGAGCGGCTGTTCCAGCGGCCGCAGGACCCCACCGACAACGCCACGCCCTCGGGCCAGTACGCCGCCGCCGGGGCGCTGCTGTCCTATGCGGCGCTGAGCGGCTCCATGCGGCATCGTGACGCGGCCCATGCGGCGCTGGGCACGGTGTCGGTGCTGGCCGGGAAGCACGCGCGGTTCGCCGGTTGGGGGCTGGCCGTGGCGCGGGCGGCGCTCGACGGGCCGGTCGAGGTGGCGGTGGTGGGCCCGCCCGGCGACCCGCGCACCCGCGCCCTGCACCGCGAGGCGCTGCTGGCCGACGTCCCCGGGCTGGTCGTGGCGCCCGGTCCGGGCACCGACGACGAGTCGCGTCCGGCCCTGCTGGACGGGCGCGGCCCGATCGACGGCGCCCCGGCGGCCTACGTGTGCAGGGGTTTCACCTGCCGGCTGCCCGTGACCACCCCCGAGGCGCTACGCGCGCAGCTCGCCGAGCGCTGACGTGATCATCCCCACAGCCGATCCGGCATCGGCCGTGGTCGACGCGGCCCCTGACCTGATGAGGGGCGGGAAAGCGGGCTCATTCATCCGGTGATCTGCCGAGGCCCTGGTCGGGGCCGAACGAGGGCGGGCCCTCAGGCTGCTCCGTGGGCGGCGGCCCGGACTCGTCCGGCACGCCGTTCTCCTCGGGCTCCTGCGTGACGGTCGGGTCGTTGGCGGGCGGCTCGGTGAACTCGGGTTCGGGGCTGCCCCAGTCGTCCGGCTCCTGGGTCTCCCGCTCGTCGGGGACGCTCCGCTCCCAGTCCGGTGTGGAGTAGCCGTAGCCCAGTTCGGAGGGTTCGGGGAAGTCCACGACCGGCTTGCCGGCCATCGCCTCGGTCATGAACGCCCGCCAGATCTGGGCCGGCAGCTGGCCGCCGAACTGCACGCCGTAGCCCGGGATCGTGACGGTCTTGTTGTCGTCACGGAACATGTCGACCGCGACGGCCAGCTGCGGGGTGAAGCCGTTGAACCAGACCGACACTGAATCGTCCGTGGTGCCCGTCTTGCCGGCCACCGGCCGGTCGTAGAGCCTGGCCGCGGTGCCGGTGCCGTACTTCACCACCTGCTGCATCGCGTACGTGGTGTCGGCCGCGGCCTGCTCGCCGACCACCTTGGTGGCGACCGGCTTGATCACGTTCTTGACACCGTCGGCGTTCTTCACCGACTTGACGACGTGCGCCTCCATGTGGATGCCGCCGTTGGCGAAGGCGGAGAAGCCGGAGGCGTTCTGCACCGCGCTCACCGAGGCCACGCCGAGCGGGAACGCGGCGGCCGCCTGATGCTGCTGGAGCTGGTCCGCCGGGATGCCCGCCGACTTGACGGTGGCGGCCACCTTGTCCAGGCCGACCTTCTGGCCGAGGTCGACGAACGCGGTGTTGACGGAGTTCTGCGTGGCGGTGACCAGGTTGATCTGGCCATAGGAGCGCCCGCTGTCGTTGGGGATCGGGTGGTCGGGATCGGAGGCGACGCGCATCGGGGAGTTGCCGTTGACCCGCGTGGACAGGCCGAACCCGTTGTCGAGCGCCGTGGCCAGCGTGTAGGGCTTGAAGGTGGACCCGGCCGGCACCTTGGCGGAGAAGGCGTTGTCGTAGTCGGAGCGCCGGGGGTCGCCGCCGTAGAAGGCGACGACCTCGCCGGTGGCCGGATCGACGGCGGCGAGCCCGGTGCGCACCTTCTTGGGCGTGGACTCGGGCACCGCCTCCCTGACCGCGCGTTCGGCCGCGTCCATCAGCTTCCGGTCGAAGGTGGTGACGACCCGGAGGCCGCCGCCGTTGATGTCCTCGTCGGAGTAGCCGCGCCGGTTGAGCTCGGCGGTCACCTGGTCGAGCATGTACTGGGCCTGGCCCTTGAGCACGAACGGCTTCTTCGGCGCCTTCAGGTCGGGGAACCGCTGCGCCGCGACCTGTTCGGCGTCGAGCGCGCCGGTCTCGCCCATGGCCGCGACCACCGCCCGCCAGCGGCCCTGCGCGGCGGCCAGGTCGTCGCCCTCGGGGTCGGCGAAGCGGCTCGGCTGCTGGATGACCGTGGCCAGATAGGCGCCCTCGGCCACGGTCAGCTTGCCGACGTCCTTGCCGAAGTAGGCCTGGGCGGCCGCCTGGATGCCGTTGGCGCCACGGCCGAAGTAGATGGTGTTGAGGTACTGCTCCAGCACCCAGTCCTTGGACTTGGACTGGTCGACCTTGATCGAGATCATGATCTCTTTGAACTTGCGGGTGACGGACCGCTCCTGGCTGAGCCCGCTGTAGTAATTGCGGACCAGCTGCTGGGTGATCGTCGAGCCGCCCTGGAGCTGCTGCCCGGTGAGCGTGGACCACAGGGCCCGGCTGGTGCCCTTCACCGAGACGCCGCTGTCCTGGTAGAAGGAGCGGTTCTCGGCGGCGATCACCGCGTCGCGCACGTGCTCGGGCACCTTGGCCAGCTCGACGTTGCGGCGGTCGACGCCCTGCCTGGCGAGCACCGTCTTGCCGTCGCGGTAGTAGATGATCGACCCCTGGGCCGTGGCCTGCTCCTGAGTGCTGTCGGGGATCGGGGTCATCGCCCACGCGATGCCGAACAGGGCGAGTGCCCCCACGATCGCCAGCCCACAAGCAATCAGCAGCCGCCGAAGGACGCGCCGCTTCCGCATGCCTTTTCCACCACCACTCCGCACCGCGCCAAACCCCCGTCAGCTGGGCGAATGTCAAGGGTAAACGACTGATATCGGTGCCTCGGCCTTTCCGACGATGCTACGTCGAACGAGAGCCGTGCCGGGGGACATCGGCGACCAACGGCAGCACTCGGTATGGAACCGGCGTGTCGAGCGCGATGACCGACGACGTCCTGAGCACGCCCTTGACGTCCACGATCCGGTCGATGACCCGTTGCAGGTCGGCGTTGGTCCGCGCGACCACCCGGCAGAGCAGATCGCCCCCTCCCGTGATCGTGTGGGCCTCCAGCACCTCGGGGATGCGCGCCAGCCCGTCGGACACCGGCTCGTGCCCGGCCACCTGCCTGATCTCCAGCGTGATGAACGCCGTCACGTCGTAGCCGAGCGCCACCGGCGAGACGTCGGGCCCGAACCCGGTGATCACCTCCCTGGCGACCAGCCGGTCGAGCCTGGCCTGGACGGTGCCGCGGGCCACGCCGAGCCGGCGCGAGCACTCGAGCACACCCAGCCGAGGCTCGGCGGCCAGCAGCGCGATCAGGCGGGCGTCCAGGTCGTCAATCGTCATGGTGTACAGATTCTCCGGGTTCGACGGGCTGATACTGGACAGATTGTGCACCATTTGAAGTAACTCTTGCACAACTCGTCCAGGTATTACGAGAGTGAGCGGTATGAGTGATGTCTTTCCGGTCAACGGCATGGACGCCGTCGTCTTCGCCGTGGGCAACGCCAAGCAGACGGCCCACTACTACTCCACCGCGTTCGGCATGCGGCTGGTGGCCTACCGCGGCCCGGAGACCGGCAGCCGCGACGAGGTCGGCTACGTGCTCACCTCGGGCCGCGCCAGGTTCGAGTTCAGGGCCTCGGTCCGGCCCGGCACCGAACTGGCCCGGCACGTGGCCGAGCACGGCGACGGCGTGATCGACCTGGCCATCGAGGTGCCCGACGTGGAGGGCGCCTACCGGCACGCCGTGGCGCAGGGGGCTCGCGGGCTCGCGGAGCCGTACACGCTGGAGGACGAGCACGGCAAGGTGGTGCTGGCGGCGATCGCCACCTACGGCGAGACGCGGCACACGCTCGTCGACAGGTCCAACTACAGCGGCGCCTACCTGCCCGGCTACCAACCGGCCGAGCCGCTCGTCGCCCCGCCGGCCACCAGGAACGGCCGGCTGTTCCAGGCCGTCGACCACTGCGTGGGCAACGTCGAGCTGGGCAAGATGGACGAGTGGGTGGAGTTCTACCAGAAGGTCATGGGCTTCACGAACATGGCCGAGTTCGTCGGCGACGACATCGCCACCGAATACTCGGCGCTGATGTCCAAGGTCGTGGCCGACGGCACCCGCAAGGTCAAGTTCCCGCTCAACGAGCCGGCCGTCAGCCGCAAGAAGTCGCAGATCGACGAGTATCTCGAGTTCTACGGCGGACCCGGCGTGCAGCACATCGCGCTGGCCACCAACGACATCCTGACCACGGTCGACCTCATGCGCGAGGCGGGGGTGCGGTTCCTGGACACGCCCGACTCGTACTACGACGATCCCGAGCTACGGGCCCGCATCGGCGAGGTACGCGCGCCGATCGAGGAGCTGAAGAAGCGCGGCATCCTGGTCGACCGGGACGAGGACGGCTACCTGCTGCAGATCTTCACCAAGCCGGTGCAGGACAGGCCGACCGTGTTCTTCGAGCTCATCGAGCGGCACGGCTCACTCGGGTTCGGCAAGGGCAACTTCAAGGCGTTGTTCGAGGCCATCGAGCGCGAGCAGGAGCGCAGAGGCAATCTCTGATCGCCGGACGACCCTCACCCCTCCCCTACGCAGCGTAAACTGCTGACCACGCTACGGAGGGGAGTCGGGGCCATGGGGTTCAACCGCTACGCGGGCATGCCGGTGATCGCGTTGCTGAGCGTGCTGGCCTGCTCGCCCGGCAACGGGGCCGCCGCGCATCCCACCCCGTCCCCACCTCCGGGGGCGGGGGCGGCCGGCATCGGCGACGCCGCCTTCCCGCTGGACGGCAATGGCGGCTACGACGTGGCCCACTACAACCTGGCGATCGGCTACACACCCGCCACCAGGCTCCTCGACGGGGTGGCGACGATCGACGCCAGGGCGGCCCAGTGGCTGTCGCGGTTCAATCTCGACCTTTCCGGGCTGAAGGTGCGCAAGGTCTCGGTCGACGGGGCCGCGGCGACGTTCACGCGCCAGGGCGACGAGCTCACCGTGGCGCCCGCCAAGCCGCTGGCCCCGGGCGCGGCGTTCAAGGTCCAGGTCTCCTACTCCGGGCGGCCGCAGCCGCTCAAGGACGCGGCCAACCTGGGCACGTTCGGCTTCATCCCGACGTCCGACGGCGCGTTCGTGGCCTGTGAGCCCAATGGCGCCAAGACCTGGTTCCCGGCCAACGACCACCCGGCCGACAAGGCCACCTTCGACTTCCAGATCACGGTGCCCAAGGGGCTGACCGCGCTGGCCAACGGCGAGCTGACCGGCAAGCCGACGACCTCCGCGGGCCGCACCACGTTCCGGTGGCGCGAGGGCCACCCCATGACCACCTACCTCGCCACCGCGACGCTCGGCGACTTCGAGCTGCGCCAGGGCAGGACTCCCGGCGGCATCCCCAACGTGACCGCCGTCGACCCGGCCTACCGCGGCTCGCTCGACAGCCTCTACACCAACTCCAGCCGGATCACCGACCACTGGGCCAAGATCTTCGGCCCCTATCCGTTCTCCTCGACCGGCGGCGTGATCGACAACTTCGCGGCCGGCTACGCGCTCGAGAACCAGACCAAGCCGCTCTACGGCGGGTTCCACCCCGACGACGGCATCATCGCCCACGAGCTGGCCCACCAGTGGTTCGGCAACAGCGTCAGCATCAAGCGCTGGAAGGACCTGTGGCTCAACGAGGGCTTCGCCACCTACGCCGAGTGGCTCTGGTGGGACCACACGGGCAAGAGCACCACCGAGGCCACCTTCCGGCGCAACCTCGCCCGGCCGGCCGGCGACCGGATCTGGAGCTACCCTCCCGGCGAGGCCCGGCCCCGCAACCTGTTCAACGAGTCGGTCTACACCCGGGGCGGCATGACGCTGCACGCCCTGCGCGAGGAGATCGGCGACCGGACGTTCTTCAAACTGCTGAAGACCTGGACCGAGCAGCACAAGTACGGCAACGCCACCACCCCGGAGTTCATCGCGCTGGCCCAGCAGCTGTCCGGCAAGGATCTGCGGTCGCTGTTCGACGTCTGGCTCTTCCAGCCCCACAAGCCCGCCTGGCCCACCTGACCCTCTAATGTGACCCCCATGCCCAAGATCCTCGTGGTGCTGGCGGTCGCCATCCTCCTGACGGGCTGCGCCACCTCCGAGGCGCTGCCCAGCGGCACGAGCAAGCGGTGGCAGCAGGAGCACGTGGCGGCCGCCTGCCTGAAGGCCCGGGGCATCCAGCAGATCCCGTGGGCGCCCGACATGCCCACACCGACGGCCGAGCAGCTCAGGCGCCGCCAGGGCGACTACACCGCGCTGCGCGCCTACCGCGACCGCTACGGCCACGGCGTCTTCGCCACGGTGCTCTACCCGGAGGTGCCGAGCGCCGACGGCTCCGACACCTGGCTCGACGACGGCTTCGTCTCGACGCTGTCCGAGCCGCATTCCGCCTGCTACGTCCAGGCCGTCAAGCAGGTCCTGGGCCGTGACGTCACCGACGTCCCGCACTTCCGGCGGCAGTACACGAGGGCGGTCCAACGCGCCCGGCAACGCGAGCTCGACACCGATCCGCGCCTGGTCGAGCTGGCCCGCGGCTACGCCGCCTGCCTGACCGGCCGGGGCTACCCGGTCGGCTCGGCGGTCCCCAGCACGATCGCGACGCTCGAACGCGACCGTTTCTCCACGATGCTGCGCGACAACGCGAGCCTCACCCCGGAGCAGGCGGAGCCCTTCCTGCACGAGGAGATCGCCTCGGCCCTCGACGATCTCGAGTGCGGCAGAGAGTTCTTCCGTGTCTACAACCCACGGCACGCGGCGTTGTCGGAGCGGGTGGCCGCCGAATGGGGGGTGGCCCAGTAGGTCTCCCCCGCCAGGATCAGCGCCGCCGCCCCCACCAGCCCGGCCTCCTGGCCGAGCGCCGCGGGCACGACCCGGACCCGCCGGGCGAAATCCATCGGAGCGTGCTCGCGCAGCGCCTCCTCCAGCGGCCCGAACAACGGCTTCCCCGCCTGGGACAGCCCACCACCGACGGTGACCAGCTCAAGGTCGCACAGGTGGGTGGCCGACGCGATCGCGACGCCCAGCGCGCGTCCGGCCCGGCGCATCGCCGCCAGGGCCACCTCGTCGCCGGCCAGCGCGTCGGCCGCGAGCGCCCGCCCGGTCACCACCCGATCCTCTCGGTACGCCTCGTCGTCGCCCTCCGGCACACCCCGGCCGGGACGCCAGCCCTGCGCCACCGCCCACGCGGTCAGCCCGGGCCCCCGGGCGACCGCCTCCAGGCAGCCCCGGCCGCCGCAGCCACAGGGCGGCCCGCCGTCCGGCTCGACCACCACGTGACCGATGTGCCCGGCGTTGCCCGTGCCGCCGTCGATCAACCGGCCGCCCAGGATCAGCCCGCCGCCCACCCCGGTGGACACGACCATGCCCAGCATGTCGCGGCTGCCCCGGCCGGCGCCCCGCCAGTGCTCGGCCACGGCCAGGCAGACGGCGTCGTTGTGGACGCGTACGGGCAGGCCGGGGAACCGTCCGGCCAGCCGGGCCCGCAGCGGGAAGGCCCGCCAGGCCGGGATGTTGAGCGGGGAGACCTCGCCGCGCGGCCAGACCATCGGCCCGCCGCAGCCCACCCCCACCCCGTCGACCGCCCCGGAGAAGGGCTCGACGAGAGCGGCCAGTGTCTCCCACAGCGTCTCGGCGTCGGTGTCCTGCGGGGTCGCCACGCGTGCCGAGGCGGCCACCGCCCCGTCGGGCCCGACCAGGCCGACGGCCAGCTTGGTGCCGCCGACGTCGATCGCGAGGATCACTCGCCGCCCGCCGCGCCCGAGGAGAAGACCAGCACCGACGCGGTGAACCCGTGGACGTGGTTGTGGCCGGAGACCGGGCCCACCTCACCGGCGGCGAAGAAGCCGGCCATGCCGACCGGGCCGAGCGTGTCGCGCAGCGCCACCGGATCATGGTCGGCGGTGCCGAACATCGCCGAGCCCCGGCCGTTGCACGAGAACAGCAGCGCACCGTCGACCCGGCCCAGCTCCTCGCGGTGGGCGTCGAGCATGTCGTAGAGGTCCTCGTCGGCGGTGGCCGCGTCGCGCACCTGGAAGCGGACGGTCCTGCCGACCTCGACGACGTCGCCGATGGCCACCGCCTCCCGCTCGGGGTCGATGCCGATGACCCCTCTGATCAGGAAGTCGCCGCGTTCGTGGCGATCGGCGTACTCGTCCATCGCCAGGCCGATCTGCAGCCCGGAGGCGACCAGCTCGCGGTCGTCCTCGTCGAGGTCGCTGACGATGTCCTCCAGCCGGGCCAGGGCGGGCTGCCCGGCCAGCTCCAGCAGGAGGTTCTCCTCGGCGCCGGTGACGACCATGGTGGGCCCGATGGGCCGGCATCCCTGGCTGACCACCGTGCTGACCCGGATGTCGCCGCTCAGCAGCACGCCGATGGCGCCCTCGGTGTAGACCTCGCCGTCGGCGAAGAGGCGGACCGAGCCCCGGCCCTGCAGGCCGTTGGCCATGCCGCCGATCAACGGCAGGTCGCCCAGCACGTCGACCGAGCGCTCGACGAACGCGTCGGTCGGAAACGAGTAGGGGTCGGTCAGCAGGATCGCCACATGGTCGTCGGGGCTGCGCTCCGGCAGGCCCACCACGACGAACTTGTCCTCGGTCGTCAGCGTCTCCAGGGCGAACGTGGTCAGCCGGGCCTCTCCGAGGGTGGCCGCCCACGCGCTCACCGAGGGCGCCAGCTCGACCCCTTGCCCGTCGCCGATCACTCCCGTGGCGCTGCAGCCGATCACGTGCGCGTCGGGCGCGAGCCTCATCGCCCGCTCACCCGCCCTGGCCACGTCGTCGGGGTCGTCGCCGCAGATGAAGAAACAGACAAGGTCCGCCTGGTCACCGAGCCTCGACAGGGCCTGGCCGACAGCCCGTTCGGCCACCTCCGCCAGGTCGGCGCCCACGGCGAGGCCGTCTGCGAAGCGGCTCGTCATCAGGGCCACGCTTCCCGCCTCCCTCGACACGTCTTAGTTCCCTCGGCCCGATTCTCCCCACTAAAGGAACAAGCACGCACATGTGCCGTGACTCAATTGTCAAGGTCCGAGATCTCCGCCAGATGCGAAAGTCCCTGCCGCTTTCGTTCTGGGGGACGTAGTCTCGATCCCGTGCATCAGCCTCTAAACCTCCGCGAGTTGCGAGAGAGCGGTCACGTTCATCGCACCGTGAAAGCAGAGGTCCGCGAAAACCTGCTGGCCAAGTTGCGAGCGGGTGAGCCCCGTTTTCCCGGCATCGTGGGCTTCGACGACACCGTCCTGCCCCATCTGGAGCGGGCCCTTCTGGCCGGGCACGACCTGGTCCTGCTCGGTGAGCGTGGTCAAGGCAAGACCCGGCTCATCCGTACGGTCACCGGTCTGCTCGACGAGTGGACCCCGGTGGTCGAGGGGTGTGAGATCAACGACCACCCCTACGCGCCCGTCTGCACGCGCTGTGTCACGCTGGCACGGGAGCTGGGCGACGAGCTGCCCGTGGCGTGGAAGCACCGCGACGAGCGCTACGGCGAGAAGCTCGCCACGCCCGACACCTCCGTCGGCGACCTGATCGGCGACGTCGACCCGATCAAGATCGCCGAAGGCCGCCGGCTCGGCGACCCGGAGACGGTCCACTACGGGCTGGTGCCGCGCACCAACCGCGGCGTGTTCTCCGTCAACGAGCTGCCCGACCTGGCCGAGCGCATCCAGGTGTCGCTGCTCAACGTGCTGGAGGAGCGCGACGTCCAGGTGCGCGGCTACAACCTGCGGCTGCCGCTCGACCTGCTGCTCATCGCCAGCGCCAACCCCGAGGACTACACCAACCGCGGCCGCATCATCACGCCGCTGAAGGACCGCTTCGGCGCGGAGGTCCGCACCCACTACCCGCTGACCGTCGACGACGAGCTCAAGCTGATCCGCCAGGAGTCGGTGCCGGACATCGGGGCCGACGTCCCCGAGCATCTGGTCGAGGTGATCGCCCGGTTCACCCGGCTGGTCCGCGAGTCCACCTCCGTCGACGCGCGGTCGGGCGTCTCGGCGCGGTTCTCGATCGCGGCGGCCGAGACCGCCTCGGCCTCGGCCGTGCGCAGGGCGGCGATCACCGGCGAGGAGCGGGCCGTCACGCGGGTGTGCGACCTGGCCAACGTCGTCCACAGCCTGCGCGGCAAGGTGGAGTTCGAGGTCAGCGAGGAGGGCAGGGAGACCGAGATCCTGGCCCACCTGCTCCGCCGGGCCACGGCCGAGACGTTCCGGAGCCGGCTGGGCGGGGTGGAGCTGTCGCCGCTGACCGACAAGTTCTCCGAGGGCAACCAGGTGGAGTCGGGCGAGCTGGTCGCGGCCGGCGAGCTGCTGCACCGCATCGGTCCGGTGGACGGCCTTTCCAAGATCATGTCCAACCTGGGCATGGGCGCGGGCGAGGAGTCACCCGGTCACGCCGCGGCCGCCCTGGAGTTCGCGCTGGAGGGCCTCTACCTCATGCGCCGCCTGTCCAAGGACGACCTCGACGGCGTCACCGTCTACCGCACGTGAGCGCCGCCTGGGGGGCGCGTGGCCGGGATTCCCGGGTTAGCGTGGATTCGTGATGGCCTACCGCTATGGCGAGTATTTCGACGGCCCTGACCCCCTTGCCGCGCCGTACGACGTGCGTGCGGCGCTCGACGAGATGGGCGACGCCATCCTGTCCGGCTCGACGCCCGTGCACGCGCTGCGCGACCTGCTCAAGCGCGGGCTGCCGGGCACGCAGGACCGCAAGGGCCTCGACGACATGCTCAGAGAGGTACGCCGCCGCCGCCGCGAGCTGCGCGAGCGCGGCCGGCTCGACGGCACCCTGGAGAAGGCGCGGGCGCTGCTCGACAAGGCCATCGGCCAGGAGCGTGCCGAGCTCTTCCCCGACCCCTCCGACGACGCCCGGCTGCGCGAGTCGGAGCTCGACGGGCTGCCCGACGACACCGCGAGCGCGATCCAGCAGCTGAGCTCCTACGAGTGGCGTTCGGCCGCCGCCCGGCAGACCTTCGAGGAGCTGCGCGACCTGCTGCGGCGCGAGGTGCTCGACAGTCAGTTCAAGGGGCTGCGCGACGCGCTGGCCCATCCGGATCCGGCCGCGATGGAACGGATCCGGCACATGATGTCGGATCTGAACGACATGCTGGACAGGGACGCCCGAGGCGAGCACACCCAGGCCGACTTCGACGCCTTTATGGCGAAATATGGTGACCTGTTCCCCGAGCGGCCGCGTACCCTCGACGAGCTCGTCGACCTGCTGGCCCGGCGTGCCGCGGCCACCCAGCGGATGCTCGCCTCGCTGACGCCACGCCAGCGCGAGGAGCTCGCCAACCTGATCAACCAGGCCCTCGACCAGGAGGGGCTGGCCGAGCAGATGCGCAGGCTCGGCGACGCCCTCCAGGCCCGCCGCCCCGACCTGGCCTGGAACTCCCCCGAGCGGCTGACCGGCGAGGAGCCGCTGGGCATGGGCGACTCCGTCACCGCGCTGGAGGAGCTGGCCGACCTCACCCAGCTGGAGGCGGCACTGCGCCAGGACTACCCGGGCGCCCGGCTCGACGACATCGACGAGGCCGCGGTCCGCCGCGCCCTCGGCCGCTCGGCCGTCGACGATCTGGAGGCGCTGCGGCGGATCGAGCGCGAGCTGGAGGAGCAGGGCTACCTCCTGCGCCGCCGCGGCAAGCTGGAGCTCACCCCCAAGGCCGTGCGGCGGCTCGGTGAGACGGCGCTGCGCCGGGTGTTCTCCTCGCTCGACGCCGGCCGCCGGGGCGATCACGACCAGCGCGACGCGGGCTCGGCCGGCGAGCTGACCGGGTCGTCACGGCCGTGGCGGTTCGGCGACGAGCAGCCCATCGACGTGGTGCGCACGCTGGTCAACGGGGTCCGCAACGGCGGCCTCCGCCACCGGCCCGGTGGCACGGCCGGTGGGGTGCGGCTGTCGGTGGACGACTTCGAGGTGGCCGAGACCGAGCGGCGCAGCGCGGCCGCCGTCTGCCTGCTGGTCGACCTGTCCTACTCGATGGCCCTGCGTGGCACCTGGGCCGCCGCCAAGCAGACGGCGCTGGCCCTGCAGGCGCTGGTGGCCGCCAAGTTCCCGCAGGACGCCGTACAGATCATCGGCTTCTCCAACTACGCGCGGGTGCTGCAGCCCGACGAGCTGGCCGGGCTCGACTGGGACATGGTCCAGGGCACCAACCTGCACCACGCCCTGCTGATCGCCGGGCGTCACCTCGACCGTCATCCCGACTTCGAGCCCGTGGTGCTGGTGGTGACCGACGGCGAGCCCACGGCCCATCTGATGCGCAACGGCCGTTCGGCGTTCGAGTGGCCCCCGTCGAGCGAGACGCTGGAGCTCACGCTGGCGGAGGTCGACAAGATGACGCGGCGGCGGGCGACGATCAACGTCTTCATGCTGGCGGCCGACGAGCGGCTGCAGGAGTTCGTGGACGAGCTCGCGCGCCGCAACGGCGGCCGGGTCTTCTCGCCCAGCGCCGACCGGCTGGGCGAATACGTGGTCAGCGACTTCCTGCGACTGCGCCGCGCCCGCTAGAGGCTCTGGCGGTCCGGGCCACGCGTCTGGGGCTCAGGCGTTCGAAGGTCAGGCGTTCAAGGCCCAGGCGTTCGAGGCCCAGGTGTTCGAGGGTCAGGTGTTCGAGGGTCAGGCGTCGATGAGCCCGGCGTAGAAGTCGAGGGCGACGTCGAACCCGTCGCGGCAGTTGCGGTGCGAGCGGTAGCAGGGACGCCAGGCGCTGCTCGCGCCGACGCCCGCGCGGGCGTCGGCCAGGGCCGCGGGCACCCGCTCCGGCCGGGGCAGCAGGCCGCCGCCCAGATAGCGGACCCCGGACAGCTCGGTGTGCCGGTCGCGCCCGCCGGAGACGAAGCGGCCGAGGCGCCAGCCGCTCTCCTCGTCCCACACCAGCGCGCTGCCGTCGGCCAACCGGATGGTGGCGTCACGCGGATCGCAGGGCCCCTCCCACCAGTCGGTCACCTCGGCTCCGAGCCGGCCGACGACGCGGCGCACGTAGCAGGCGGGCTGCTGCAGCCACTCGTCGGTGTAGGGCTCGACATGCCTGATGGCCACGGAAGGAACTCCTTTGTAACCGGAGGGTAAGAGAAAAACAGCGATTTCCAACCCTACCCGCGCTGAACTTATTCCGTTGCCGCAGCCTCTAGTCATAACGGACGATATTTCCGTCTGACACGGGGAAGGAGGGGTGCCTCATGATTGCCATGATTCTTTTGATCGCGTTGATGATCATTGCCATCGCCGCCATGGAGCTCGTCATGCGCCGCGCCTCGAAGCAGAAGGAGTGTGTCGACTCCCCGGCCGAGATCGTCGGGGACTAGTCTCTCCCGCATGTCCCTGCTTCTGTGGCTGCACATCGGTTTCGCCATCTTCGCCATCGGCCCGCTCACCGCGGTGACGATGGCCGCACCGCGAGCCATCCGCACCAAGAACGTGCCCGTCCTGCGAAACATCCAGCGCACCACGCGGGTCTACGCCATCGGCTCGCTCGGCGTACTGATCTTCGGCATCGCGCTCGGCGTGGTCATGGGCGGCGGTGTGCTCGGCAAGTGGTACATGACGGCGTCGATGACGCTGTTCATCGTGGCCATCGTGCTGGTCGTGATCATCGACCGCGACCTGCGCACCGCCGTCCGGGCCCTCGCGAGCGAGACCCCGGCCGACGACGCTCAGGTGCAGAACGGCCGGATCGCCGCCATCAGCGGACTGCTGGCGGTGATCTGGCTGGTCATCCTGTTCCTGATGGTGGTGCCAACCTAACCCAGCGCCTGTGAGAGGTCGGCGAGCAGGTCGCCGACCGTCTCGATGCCGACCGACAGCCGCACGAGGTCCGCGGGCACCTCAAGCGGTGACCCGGCCGCGGAGGCGTGCGTCATCCTGCCCGGATGCTCGATGAGCGACTCGACACCGCCGAGCGACTCGCCGAGCGTGAAGAGCTTGGCCCGGTCGCACACCGCGACCGCCTCGGCCTCGCCGCCCGCCACGCGGAACGACACCATGCCGCCGAACCTCTTCATCTGCTTGGCGGCCACCTCGTGCCCGGGGTGCTCGCCGAGGCCCGGGTAGAGCACCTGCGTCACGCGCGGGTGGGCGAGCAGCAGGTCGACGACCCGCTCGGCGTTGTCGCAGTGGCGGTCCATCCGCACGCCGAGCGTCTTGAGCCCGCGCAGCGTGAGCCACGCGTCGAACGGCCCGGCCACGGCGCCCATCGCGTTCTGGTGGTAGGCCAGCTCGTCGCCGAGCGCCGGGTCCGCCGCCACCAGCGCACCGCCGACCACATCGGAGTGGCCGCCGATGTACTTGGTCGTGGAGTGCACCACGATGTCGGCGCCCAGCGCCAGCGGCTGCTGAAGGTACGGCGAGGCGAACGTGTTGTCCACGACCAGCAGGGCGCCGTTCTCGTGCGCCAGCCGGGCCAGGGCGGTGAGGTCGGCGATGCCGAGCAGCGGATTGGTGGGTGTCTCCACCCACACGATCTTGGTCTTCTGCGTCATCGCGGCGGCCACGGCGTCGAGGTCGCCGAGTGGCACCGGGTCGAAGTGCAGGTCCCAGCGCGCGTGCACCTTGGCGAACAGGCGGTAGGTGCCGCCGTAGGCGTCGTTCGGAATGATCACGTGATCCTGCGGCTTGCACAGGGCGCGCAGCAAGGTGTCCTCGGCCGCCAGGCCGGACGCGAACGCCAGCCCGCGCGCTCCGCCCTCCACCGCGGCCAGCGCCTCTTCGAGCGCGGTCCTGGTGGGGTTGGCCGAGCGGCTGTATTCGTATCCGGAACGCAGGCCGCCCACGCCATCCTGCTTGTAGGTGGACGTCGCATAGATCGGTGGCACGACCGCGCCGGTCAGCGGGTCGGGCTCCTGACCTGCGTGGATCGCCAGAGTTTCGAAACCGTTGGTCATATGGCCACCGTAACGGAAGCGGCCCGGGCGAGCGGCCTCAGGCGGCGGCGCGCTCGTCCCTGCCGTGCCCGCCGCGCTCGGCCAGCCGCACCACCGCGGACCGATCGAGGTGGCGACCGCTGCCGCCCTCCGCGTACTCCCCGTTGACGCGCGAGAGCAGCACCGGATCGGCCAGAGCGAGCAACACTCCGATGACCAGCCCGACACCCAGCAACGCGAACCCGACGACCATCATGTCTCCATCCCCCTTCTCCGGAACCCAGCATCGCCGCCGACCGCCCGGCCGCGCCTCCGCTGAAGGGCCGGTCCTCGTGCGCCCGGTCGGCCGAACGGCCGATACGGCCGCTACGACCTCCGGTCTAGGCTGCGTGAGGTGGGGGACTCCAAACGCATCGTCTACTGGATCCGCCGGTTGAGCGAGCTCGCCATGCTCGGCTGGCTGGGCCTGATGCTGCTGATCGACCTGGCCATGGCGACCGGCCTCGGCGGGCTCCAGTGGCTCGTCCCGGCCACCGGAGCGGCCGGCGTCGTGGCCGTGATGCTGCGGCGGCGCCATCGCCTGGCGAGTCTCGCCGTCCTGCTGGCCCTGTCCGCCTGCGTCTCCCTGACCATGGGCGTCACCGGCTTCGGCGGCGCGCCCGGCTGCGCGGAGAGCGGCGCGCTGCTCGTGCTCACCCTCGGCGTGCTGCGCCACGTCGAGCCGGTCTGGCGGGCCGCGGCGCTGTCCATGGGCGTGCTGGTGGTGCTCCTGGCGGAGGGCTCGGGGCGCGATCTCCAGCACAACGGGCTGGCCTTCTCGTTCCTGCTGTTCGCGGGCTGGTCGCTGACCGCCGGCGTCGGCGGCTACCTCCGCTTCCAGCAGGAGCGCCGTACCGAGGCCATCCAGTCCGTACGACGCAGCGAGCGTCTGGAGCTGGCCAGGGAGCTCCACGACCTGGTGGCCCACCACATCACCGGCATCGTGGTCCAGGCGCAGGCCGCCCGTACGGTCGCCGAGCTGAGACCCGAGGCCGTGCTGCCCGCCCTGGACGCGATCGCCGGCGCCGGCGGCGAGGCGCTCACCTCGATGCGGCGCCTGGTCACCGTGCTGCGAGACGACGACGAGGCGGCCCGCACGCCGGGCACCTCGCTGGCCGACCTGCGCCTGCTGACCGAGCGGTTCTCGGCGAACGGTCCCCGCGTCGCGTTAGAGATCGGGCCGGGCATCGACGACGCCACCCTGCCGCCCGAGGTGATGACGACGCTCCACCGGGTGCTGCGTGAGGCGCTCACCAACGTGCGCAGGCACGCGTCGGGAGCGGCCTGGATCGAGGCCCGTCTGCATCTGTCCGACCAGGTGGCGGGGCTGCGGGTGCGTGACTTCGGCTCGGCGTCCGATGCCAGGACGGCGAGCCTCGGCGGCGGCTTCGGGCTGGTCGGGATGGCCGAGCGGGTCGAGGCGCTGGGCGGCAGGCTGCACGCGGGACCGGTGCCCGAGGGCGGCTGGGAGGTCGTCGCGGAGTTTCCGCTGTCGTGACCGCGGCGCCGGGCTCAGCGCGGCGCCGCGGTCCGGAGCTCCTAGTGGTTGGCCAGGAAGGCAAGCAGGTCCTGCCGGGTGATGAGCCCGACGGGCTTGCCCTCTTCCAGCACCACCGCGGCGTCCGCCTTCTCCAGCGCCTCGACCGCGCGGGCCACGGGCTCGCCCCCGCCGATCGTGGGCAGCGGTGAGGACATGTGCTCGCCGATCGGGTCGTCGGACGACAGCTTGCCGCGGTAGAGCGCCTCCAGCAGGTCGCGCTCGACGATCGAGCCGACCACCTCGGCGGCCATGACCGGCGGCTCCTCCTTCATCACGGGCAACTGCGAGACCGAGTATTCGCGCATGATCGAGATGGCCGTGCCGACCGTCTCGTGCGGGTGCGCGTGCACGAACTCCGGCAGCCCAGGCCCCTTGCGAGCCAGCACGTCGGCCACCTGGCCCTCGTCGGACGAGGTGGTCAGGAAGCCGTAGTCGGCCATCCAGTCGTCGTTGAAGATCTTCGACAGGTAGCCCCGGCCGCCGTCGGGCAGCAGCACGACCACCACGTCGTCGGGCCCGGCCTCGGCGGCCACCTGGAGCGCGGCGACCACGGCCATCCCGCACGAGCCGCCGACCAGCAGGCCCTCCTCGCGGGCCAGCCGGCGGGTCATGTTGAAGGAGTCCTTGTCGGAGACGGCGATGATCCGGTCGCAGATCCCGGTGTCGTAGGTGGCGGGCCAGATGTCCTCGCCGACCCCCTCGACCAGGTAGGGCCGGCCGGAGCCGCCGGAGTAGACGGAGCCCTCGGGGTCGGCGCCGATGACCTTCACCCGGCCGCCGGAGACCTCCTTGAGGTAGCGGCCGGTGCCACTGATCGTGCCCCCGGTGCCGATGCCCGTGACGAAGTGGGTGATGCGGCCCTCGGTCTGCTCCCACAGCTCGGGGCCGGTCGAGTGGTAGTGGGAGTCGGGGTTGTTGACGTTGGAGTACTGGTCGGGCTTCCAGGCGTTGGGAATCTCCCGGGCCAGCCGGTCGGAGACCGAGTAGTAGGACTCGGGATGGTCGGGAGCGACCGCGGTCGGGCAGACCACGACCTCGGCCCCGTAGGCCCGCAGCACGGCGATCTTGTCCTGGGCCACCTTGTCCGGCACCACGAACAGGCACCGGTAGCCCTTCTGCTGGGCCACGATGGCCAGGCCCACGCCGGTGTTGCCGGACGTCGGCTCGACGATCACGCCGCCCGGGCGCAGCTCTCCGGACGCCTCCGCCGCCTCGATCATGCGTACGGCGATGCGGTCCTTCACCGAGCCGCCGGGGTTGAAGTACTCGACCTTGGCGAGCACCTGGGCGGGCAGGCCGGAAGTGACCTTGTGCAGCCGGACGAGGGGTGTGTTGCCCATCAGTTCGACCAGGGAATCATAAACGCGCACCGAGGTGTTCACCTTCTTTGCCGAAGCTTGATCAGCTTGCCGGATGCCGAGGTCGCGTATGGGTGGCGGGCACTCGGCTAGTTTCAAGCAAACGCTACCGTCGAGTTCCGATGAGGAGGGCACGTGGTCTGGTCGGCGGGTGTGGCGCGAGCCGCACGCAGGATCGCGACAGCGGCCGCGCTCGGCGGCGGCGGCCTGACCGCGCTCGGAGCCACGGCCTACGGCCTGCTGATCGCCGAGAGCATGCTGGCCCGCAAGGTGATCGGCCGCCCGCACGGGCTGGAGGGGCCGGCCTCCGACGGCCTCTACGGTGAGTTCCCCGGCGTCCCGCTCACCCTGGTCATGCTGGGCGATTCGACGTCGATAGGCCTGGGCGTGAGCGAGCCGGGCAAGACCCCGGCCGTGCTGATCGCCAACGGCCTGGCCGCCATCGCCGAACGACCGGTGCGGCTCGGCGTGTTCGGCAAGTCGGGCGCCTCGTCGGCGGAGCTGACCGAGCAGGTGGACAAGGCGGTGCGGCTCAGGCCCGACGTGGCCGTCGTCTTCGTCGGCGCCAACGACGTGGTCACGAAGACACCGCCGGCGACGGCCGTACGCCACCTCACCAAGACGGTGCGGCGGCTGCGCGAGGCCGGCGCGGAGGTGGTGGTGGGCACCTGCCCCGACCTCGGCACGGTGCGCCCCATCGCCCAGCCGCTGCGCTGGGTGACCAGGCGCTGGAGCCGCCAGCTGGCGGCCGCGCAGACGGTCGCGGTGGTCGACGCGGGCGGGCGTACGGTGGCGTTCGCCGACCTCCTGGGTCCCGAATTCGCAACAAATCCGGGCGAGATGTTCGGACCGGATCGTTTCCATCCATCTGACCGAGGTTACGCACAGGCCGCTTACGCGGTGCTACCTTCTGTATGCGCTGCGTTGGGATTGTGGCCTGAGCCGCGACCCGCGCTGGGCGAAGGACTGCAACCGATTTACCTAGCGGCGGCCACTGCCGCGGAGGAGTCCGGCACCGAGGTGTCCCCGACCCGGGTCGCAGGGCGGGCGACGGGTCCCCACGGCAGATGGGCGACGTTGTTCCGCAGGCGAGACGGCGAGATGCTCAACGACACCTGATCTCGGTCACCTTTCGCGTCAGAGCCGTCACTCCCCGTCCCCTTTGGAGTGGATTGATCGTGCTCCGGCCCCTCGCGAAACCCGCCGTGGCCCTCGCCGGGATCCTGGCCCTGGCCGGCTGTTCCGACAGCGACGCCGCCACGGCCGCCTTCCCCACCTGGCACAACACCGAGGTCAACGCCGTCAGCCGGATGACCAGCGCGGGCGGGGTCGTCACGGCCACGTCCATGAAGCCCGACGGCACCCTGGAGACCGCCGCGCTCGACCTCGCCAACGGCAAGAAGCTGTGGGCCCATCCCGCCACGATGGCGGGCCGGCTGCCGGGCATGGGCGTCTCGGCCCCGGCCATCGTGCCGACCGGCAAGGACCAGGCCGTCGTCGTGGCGCTCGACCCGGCCAGGACGAGCCAGTGGAACGCCACGCTCATCGCCCGCGACGCCCGCACCGGCAGGCAGCAGTGGACCAGGCCCGTCCACTCCACCTTCGGCCCCCAGCGCTGCGGCCCCTACGTCTGCCTGCCGGAGCAGACCGCGCTGTCGTCCGCGCGGGTGGTCGTGCTCGACCCGGCCACCGGCAAGCTGATGTGGAAACTGCCCGGCATCGCCGAGGTCGAGTGGTCCGACGCCGAGCGCGTGCTGCTGCTCCGGCTCTCGTCCAGCCCCATGATCGAGTCGTACGAGCTCAAGACCGGCAAGCTGCAGTGGCAGCAGCCGATCGAGCAGGCGCTCGGGCCCGGCATCGACCTGTCCGGCGGCTGGGCCTTCGGTTCGACCGGCGACGACCTGGTCGGCTACGTCGCCCCCTACACCAACCCGCGCACCAAGAAGGCGTCCGCGTTCGGGCTCTTCTCTATCAAGATCGCCGACGGCACCGTCAACTGGATGCGCCCGTCGGTGGTGCGCGTCTACCCGAGCGGCAGCCCAGGGCTGGCGCCGGTGGTCCGGCCGGTCGACCAGCACGGCGCCTACGGCGGGTTCGCCAGGCTCGACTCCGCCACCGGGCGCGTGGTCGGCCAGATCACCGCCTCGGAGGTGCCGGGATCCGGCTGGTGGCTGGCCTTCCCCGACCGCATGCAGAAGCTGGGCTTCCTGCAGCACGACACCAAGGGCACGGCCTTCGACCTGGCCACGGGCCGCCAGGTGCCGGTCGAGGAGGAGCGCGGCTGGTCGTTCTGCGTCACCGACCCCAAGCCCCTCCCGCTGCGCGGCCAGGCTCCCGGCTTCTACTCGGTCGCGGCCGTCTGCGACTACGACCTCGCGACGGGCAAGCGTGTCCCGAGCTCGTCGGCGCCGCCCGCCTGGTACACAGGCAGCCAGGACGGCTGGCGGCTGTGGCGCGACGAGAAGGGCGCGATGCACGCCCTCAACGACAGCACCGTCACGGCACCGGGCATGTACGGCTAGAAGCTCCGATCTCACAGGTTCGTGCAAATCGGCCGGAAATTACCGGGAAGGGGGCGGCGGGCATGTCGGCAATACTGAAATATAGTTCTAGAAGAGTGCTGACAAAGGAGGGGCCACATGCCCGAGGCAGTCATCGTCGCGACCGCACGCTCTCCCATAGGCCGTGCGTTCAAGGGTTCGTTGAAGGACATCCGTCCCGACAACCTGACCCTGCAGATGATCAGGGCCGCGCTGGACAAGGTGCCCCAGCTCGACCCGACCACGATCGACGACATCATGCTGGGATGCGGTCTGCCCGGCGGTGAGCAGGGCTACAACATGGGCCGGGTGGTGTCGGTGATGCTGGGCCTGGACAACGTGCCCGGCACCACGGTCACCCGCTACTGTTCCTCGTCGCTGCAGACCACGAGGATGGCCTTCCACGCGATCAAGGCGGGCGAGGGTGACGTCTTCGTCTCGGCCGGGGTCGAGACCGTCTCGCGCTTCGTCAAGGGCAACTCCGACTCGCTGCCCGACACGCAGAATCCTCTCTTCGAGGACGCCGTGGCCAGGAGCAAGTCCTTCGCCGAGGGCGGGCACACCTGGCACGACCCGCGCGACGACGGCGCGCTGCCCGACATCTACATCGCCATGGGCCAGACCGCCGAGAACCTCGCCCAGCTCAAGGGCATCACCCGCCAGGAGCAGGACGAGTTCGGCGTACGCTCCCAGAACCTCGCCGAGAAGGCCCTGGCCGACGGCTTCTGGCAGAAGGACATCACCCCGGCCACGCTGCCCGACGGCACCGTGGTCAGCAAGGACGACGGGCCGCGCGCCGGCACCACCTACGAGGCCGTGTCGACGCTCAAGCCGGTCTTCCGGCCCGACGGCACGGTCACGGCCGGCAACTGCTGCCCGCTCAACGACGGCGCGGCGGCGGTCATCGTGATGAGCGACGTGAAGGCGGCCGAGCTCGGCATCACGCCGCTGGCCCGGATCGTGTCCACCGGGGTCACCGGCCTGTCGCCCGAGATCATGGGCCTGGGCCCGGTCGAGGCGTCGAAGCAGGCGCTCGCCCGCGCCGGGATGTCGATCGAGGACATCGACCTGGTCGAGATCAACGAGGCGTTCGCGGCCCAGGTCATCCCCTCCTACCGGGAGCTGGGCATCGACCTCGACCGCGTCAACGTCAACGGCGGCGCGATCGCGGTGGGGCACCCGTTCGGCATGACCGGGGCCCGCATCACCTCCACGCTGATCAACAGCCTCCAGCACCACGACAAGTCCATCGGGCTCGAGACCATGTGCGTCGGCGGCGGCCAGGGCATGGCCATGATCCTGGAGCGGCTGGGCTAGCGGCCGGTCTCGCCCCGGCCTTCGGACGGCCGGGGCGACCTGCCGCCCACCCTTGAACGGCCAACCCTGGACGGGCTAGCCCTGGACGTCGGGGCCGGCGCGGGTCAGCCTGACCCGAAGGATGACGCGGCGTTCGCGGATCATCGCGGCCCGGTAGTCGTCCCAGTCGGGGTGCTCGCCCGCGATGTCGCGATAGTAGGTGACCAGATGGTCCATGGCCTCCGGCAGCGAGATGACCTCGGCCTGGCCGTCGACCTGGACCCACTCACCGAAGAACGCGTCGGTGAAGGCGCAGATCGACACGTGGGGATCACGGCGGACATTCCGTGTTTTGACCGCCGTCTCCCGGGTGCTGATGACCACGTGGCCGTCGGCGTCGACGCCGACCGTCACCGGCGACAACTGCGCGCCGCCGTCGCCACGTCTGGTCTGCAGCACTGCGCGGTGGTTGTGCCGGAGGAACTCTCGTGCCTTGTCTAGATCCATCCCCCCATGATGACGCGCCCGCGCCTCAGGCGCGGGCGCGCATGTGGGAGCCTCTAGATGAAGCCCATGCGATTGCGGCGGTGCCGCTCGTGTTCGTGGACGATCGCGGCGGCGTAGCCGTGGGTCAGCCCGTGCTCGTCGGCGAGCCAGTTGGCCCGCTCATCACATCTGAGGAACGACGGACCGTTGTCGATGGCTTGGAACCACTCGGGGAGCTGGCGTCCCGTTATCGTCGGGACCCTTGCGATGAGCTTGATCTGCGTCTCCGGTGAGTGGTTCAAGGACATGGGCACCTCCACGGATTAAGGTCCTTTGCTCGACACTGCAACACCGCCACCGGAAAGGCAACCCCCAAGTCGGCACCAATTCGTTACATGAAGTTCATGCTTGAGACAGCAGAGGGGCCCCGCCGGATCGGCGAGGCCCCTCTGCACCGTCGAGTCTCAGTCGTTGCCGCTGAAGTAGCTGATGAAGCGCAGCACCTCGAGGTAGATCCAGACCAGGCTCAGCGTCAGGCCGAACGCGCACTGCCAGGCGAACTTCTCAGGGGCGCCCTGCTTGACGCCCTGCTCGACGGCGTCGAAGTCGAGCAGCAGGAAGAAGCAGCCGAGCAGGATCATCGCGATGCTGAAGATCCAGCCGAGCGGTGAGTCGGTGCGGATGCCGATGCCGCCGTCGACGAAGAAGCCGACGAGCAGGTTGACCACCATCAGGCCGATCGCCGCGATGGCCGCCGCGATGACGAACTTGGTGAGCTTGGGTGTGACGCGCACGATGCGCAGCGCGTAGACGGTCAGCACGCCGCCGAAGGCGAACGCGGTGCCGAGGATCGCCTGCAGCACGATGCCGTTGAAGAACGACTCGAAGAGGCTGCTGAGCGCGCCCAGGAAGACGCCCTCGAACGCGGCGTAGGCCAGGATGAGGGCCGGGCTGGTGCTCTGCTTGAACGAGGCGATCAGCCCCAGCACCAGGGCGACGATCGCCGCGCCGACGGCCACGGCCATCGGGACCTGGAAGTACCACGCCACGGCGGCGGTAGCGACGAGCGTGCCCAGGGTCATGAACCCGCGGACCACGACGTCGTCGATCGTCATCGTGCGGTAGGCGGGCCCCGCCGGGGGTGCGTACGACGGGGAGTCGTACATGTGCTGCAACTGGTCGGGGGTCGGGGCGGGGGGCGCCCATGCCCCGGGCCGCTGCCGGGACCTGTTGAAAACGGGGTTTCTACTCTCCATCGATGCCTCCTGCGCCGAGCCTACGAGACCCGGCGTCGCCAAGGTCGACTCGCGCTCAGATCTATGTGGTTTCGAGACTTCAGCAGCGAGAGAACGAACGTCTCGCCGGTGAAGTTCCCAGGTCGAGGGTGACGGGTGAAAGATCGGTTCGCCAGGGGTAGAGGCCGGTGCCCCCGGCGGGATTCGAACCCGCACGTCAACCCTTTTAAGGGGTTTGCCTCTGCCATTGGGCTACGGGGGCGCCGCAATCATACGAAAGGGACCATGCTCCCGAGGAGCACAACTTCGCATCAGCTGTCACAACTGTGAAGTTTGCGGTGAAGTGCCAGAGCCCTGGGGACTCTGTCAAGGAAGAGTAAACCGTCTAGATGGTCCAGTTGGTGCTGAATACACCGAGCTTCGAAAGAATCGGCATCGATGGTGACCGGATCGCCCGTGCCCGGTAGCCGTCCGTGCACGGTGATGCGGGTCGCGCGGCGTACCTCCGCGGTGAGACCGGTGATGGAGGCGCAGCCCTCGCGCCCGCCGCGCCAACCGGCGGCCTGGGCAAGCAGCGGGTTGACCACGACGAGCTCGCCCGCCCCCGACCGGCTGCGGGGGTGGCGGCGCGCGTCGAAGGCGATCAGCCGCCAGCTCAGCCCGATCTGGGGCGCGGCCAGGCCGGTCAGGCTCGGCTCGACGCGCAGGGTGGCGAGCAGGTCGGCCGCGGCGGCGACGACGTTCGGGTCGGCGGGATCGACCTGCTCGGCGGGCGTGGACAGGATCGGGTGCGGGGCGTCGAGCACGTGGCGCGCCTGGCCGGCGGCCCTCTTCACAGCAGGTCCGGTTCGACGGGGCGGAAGGTGATCTCGAGGTCGAGACCCGAGCCCACGGTGGCCAGGTCGCACATGAGCGCGGCCACGTCGACCGGCTCGGGGATGTCGACGTCGGCGATGAGCACGTAGAGGCGTCCGGTGAGCCGGGTGCTCATGCCGGTGATGTTGCCGCCGACCGAGGCGAGCACGCCGCTGACGGCGGAGATGATGCCCGGCCGGTCGGGGCCGTGGAGGGTCAGCACGTAGCCGAGCCCCCCGGCCTTGCAGCCGAAGTGGCGGCGGGCGTCGACGGCCGAGGCGGTCACCACCAGGTCGAGGGTGTCCAGTTGCTTGACGAGTTGCTCCGGGCTGAGGTCGCCCGAGACCAGCAGCATCATCGCCACGTGGCCGCCGAGCAGGGTCATCGTCGAGTCCTGAATGTTCGCTCCGCAGTCGGCGAGCGAGCCGGTGACCGCGGCGATGACGCCGGGCCGGTCGACGCCGAGCACGGTCACCGCAGAGAGCCCCACCCGAGGATCCCCTCTCGTCCGAGATCTCGCGGGCGCCGAGAACGCCCCGGCGCGAGGACGCCGGGGCGCTGCCGTTGCAGGACTAGCGATGGGTCGTCGCCACGGCTGCCCTGAACCCGTCGCGCGGGTGTTCCATCTCACCCAGCGAGATGGTCTCCCGCTTGAAGAAGAGTGCGAGGGTCCAGTCGACGACGACACGGACCTTGCGGTTCAGCGTCGGCACCCGCGACAGATGGTAGGTCCGGTGCATGAACCACGCAGGGAATCCGCGAAGCTTGACCCCGTAGACGTTCGCGACACCCTGGTGCAGGCCGAGACCGGCGACCGATCCGACATACTTGTGGCGGTATTCGACGAGTTGCTCGCCGCGTAGCCGGCGGACGATGTTGTCGGCGAGCACCTTGGCCTGGCGCACCGCGTGCTGGGCGTTCGGCGCGCAGTACTGACCCGGATTGGTGACGTCGGGCACGCCCGCCGCGTCGCCGGCGGCGAAGGCGTCAGGGGTGCCCGCGACGGTCAGCATGGTGGTCGTCTTGATCCGGCCGCGCTCGTCGAGCGGCAGGTCGCTGGCGTTCACGACCGTGCTCGGCTTGACCCCGGCGGTCCACACGAGGGTCTCGGCGTCGAACGCCGAGCCGTCGGAGAGCACCACGTGGCCGCCGACGCACGACTCCAGGCGGGTGTCGAGCTTGACCTCGATCCCCCGCTCGCGCAGCTGCTCCAGCGTCCACTTGCCCATCTCGGGGCCGACCTCGGGCAGCACCCGCCTGGTGGCCTCGACGAGCACCCAGCGGATGTCGGACGGCTTGATGTTGCGGTAGTAGCGCGTCGAGTCGCGGGCCATGTCCTCCAGCTCGGCCAGCACCTCGACGCCCGCGAAGCCCGCGCCGACCACGACGAACGTGAGCGCGCGGCGCCGCACCTCGGGATCGTCGGTGGACTCGGCCACATCAAGCAGGTGCAGCACCCGGTTGCGCAGCGCGATGGCCTCGCCCACGGTCTTGAGCCCGATGCCGATGTCGGTGAGACCGGGGATCGGCAGGGTGCGCGAGATCGAGCCGGCCGCCATCACGATGAGGTCGTAGCCGATCCGCCGCGCCTCGCCCTCGGCGGGCTGGAAGGTGACGGTGCGCTCGGCGTGGTCGACCCGGGTGACGGCGCCGTTGAGGATCCGGACCTTGGGCAGCACCCGCCGCAGCGGCGCGACCACGTGCCGGGGCGAGAGGTTGCCGGCCGCCGCCTCCGGCAGGAACGGCTGGTAGGTCATGTAGGACTGGGGGTCGATGATGGTGATGCGCACCTGTCCGTCGCGCAGCTCACGGTGGAGTCTGCGCTGCAGTCTCAGCGCGGTGTACAGGCCGACGTAGCCGCCGCCGACGATCAGAATGTGCTTGGTCATCCTTCGGGCCCACCCTCATGGGAATGCTTGTGAAAGCTTTCACAAATAGCCTACGTCATGAGACCGGCCTATTACCAATCCGTGACCTGTCATGCGCGTCACAGCGCCAGAGTGGCGGCCCTGGTGAAGATGTCGTCGAGCATCGGCGCCGTCACCCGGCCGGTGAACGTGTTCTGCTGGCTGGGGTGATAGCAGCCCATCAGGGTCACGGGCGCCTCGCCGTACGTCGCCGGGACCTCCACCCCGTGCCCGAACGGCGGCCTGCTGTGCGGCAGGCCGTAGCCGGCCTCCTTCAGCGCCGGCCACATGGCCTGCCAGGCGAACCCGCCGAGCGCGACGACGGCCCGCACGCTCGACGCCACCATGGCCAGCTCGCGCGCCATCCACGGCCGGCAGGTGTCACGCTCGTCCGGCGTGGGCTTGTTGGCGGGCGGCGCGCACCGCACGGACGCCAGCATCCGCGCGCCGATGAGCTTCTGGCCGTCGCCCGCGTGCTCACTGGTCTCCTGTACGGCCAGGCCGCAGCGATGCAGTGAGGCGAACAGCCAGTCGCCACTGCGGTCACCGGTGAAGATCCGCCCGGTCCGGTTGCCCCCGTGCGCGGCCGGCGCGAGCCCGACGATCAGGATGCGCGGGTGGTCGTCGCCCCAGCCCGCGATCGGCCGGCCCCAGTAGGTCTCGTCCGCGAACGCCCGCCGCTTCACCCGGGCGGTCTCCTCGCGCCACTCCACCAGGCGGGCGCAGGCGCGGCAGACGGACATCCGGGCGGTGAGCTCCGCGAGGGTGGGGCTGGTGGCGGCGAGGCGGCGGACGTCGGCGGGGTCATGGGCGACCGGGGTGTCGGCGGTCGCCGGATCGTCCGGCCAGCCGGTGCCGGGAGGTACGAAGCTCATGACATCGATGGTGCCCGATCGGCCGGACTTCCTCGGACCAGGGCGGAGCGGTCGCGGCACATGAAAAGCCGGGCGGCGCCACAGGGGCGCCGCCCGGTCAGGTCAACCGGTCGGAGAGACCGATCAGGCGGACGGCGTGGTCGCCGGCGCCGGGGTGGACGGCGCCGGGCACGTCGCCGTGAACTGCGCAGCGCCCGACGAGGTCGCGTTGGGGCTGATGACGACGAGCTCGATCGAGCCCGAGGTCACCGAGGCACCATGGGTGCCGCCCACGCCCCACTGCACGTCGAGGCTGCCGTTGACCTGGCGCTCGAGCGTGTTGTGGTCGCGCTTGCCGTTGACCACCCAGTAGTACTTGACGGTGGTCGGGCCGGTGCTGGTGAGGGTCGCCTTGAAGTCGACGCCGGGACCCCGCTTGTCAGCGCACATCTCGTTGCGCTGACCCGCCACCGTGACCGCCGAGACCGACACGGTCGGCTTCGGGGCCTCGCAGGCGGCGTAGGACTGCGTGATCGAGTCGCTGTTGCGCGGCCCGAAGACCGTCAGCGTGATCTTGCCGCCCTTGGTCGCGGCGCCGGTCAGGACCTTCTCCGGCAGCGTGACGGTGCGCTTGCCACCGTGGTTGAACACGGTGTCGCCCCTGAGGACGCGCTGGCCGTTCAGCGACCACACGTACTCGACGCGGCCGGGGCCGGTCGACCGGACGACGGCGTGCGCGCCGACCTTGCAGCCGTCGTGGTTGGTCGCGGTGACCAGGTCGGTGACGGCGACGCGGGTGGCCGGAGCCTCGGTCTTGCACAGGACCTTGTAGTGGGCCTTGTTGGAGTAGGCGCGGTCAGGGCCGAGCACCTGGAGCACCGCGTAGCCGTGCTCGCTGCTGCGCGGGGAGATGCCGAAGCCGACCTTCTTGGAGCGCCACACCTTGGTCTTGCCGTAGTCGACGACCTTGCCGTTGAGGATCCAGCGGTAGCGGACCCAGGACGGGTCGCTGACCCTGATCAGGCCGGTGAAGTCGATCTTGGTGCCCGGAGTGCAGGAGCCGACGTAGGAACTCGGGCTCGCCCACGCGCGGACGGAGACCTTGGTGACCTCCTTCAGCTCGACGACCTTGGCGCAGGTGACCGAGAAGTAGCCCTTCTTGGAGGTCACCTTGCGGGGGCTGAGAACCTGTACGGCCTCCCAGCCCTTCTTGACGTCGTCCTTGAACGTGGCCGACTGCTTGACCGTGACGGTCTTGGTGCCGTGGCCCTTGACCCGGACGGTCTTGACCTTGCTCTTGGACCCGTCACCGTGCAGCCAGCGGTAGGCCAGCGTGGTCTTGCCGGTCGCCTTGACGCTGATCTTGGCGGAGACGTTGACCTTGATGGGACAGGCCCCCGCATAGTCGCGCTGCGTAGCCTTGGGGGTGGAGACCGAGACCTTCGGCTGCGGCTTCTTCGGGCCGGCCTGGGCGGCGGCCGGGCCGGCCTGTCCCACCTTCGGGCCGGCCTGGGCGGGACCGGCGGCCAGTGCCGCCACCATGCCGGCCAGCACGACAGTGGAGGCGCCGAACGCCACCGCTTTCCGTGCTAAGGGAGAGGACATCATGGGAGAGTGCTCCATTCCGTGAGGGAAAAGATGCGCTCGGGAACGGTCGCCACGCCGACATCATCCGTGTCCGGCAATATGGCAAAGCCCCCGTAATGCTCCTTTACCTAAGCACAAAAGTGATCGCGTGCTCAACTACGGCATGAATCCCGAAATGCCCCAATTTGACCGGATTTTAAGTGATTGACCAGGCGATTCCATCAAGAATGTCGTGCTCACTCACGACAACCTGCGTAAACCCGAAACGTCTCACAATCTGATCAAGAATCAGCGCACCCGTCCCGATGACGTCCACCCGTCCCGGATGCATCACGGGTATGCGGGCCCGCTCGTCATGGGTCATCGCCAGCAGCCGGCGGGTGACGTCGTGCACCTGACCCGCGGCGATGCGCGAGTGGTGGATCCGCTCCGGGTCGTAGGCGGGCAGGTCGAGCGCGATGCCCGCGACCGTCGTCACCGAGCCGGCCAGCCCCACCAGCGTGTGGGCCTCCTGGACCGGCACCGCCTCCGCCACGCGGTCGAGCGCCGCCTCGATGTCGGCCACCACCGCCTCAAGCGCGGTCGCCGACGGCGGGTCGCCCGCCTCGCGCAGGTGCCGCTCGGTCAGTCGCACGCACCCGATGTCGACCGAGACCGCGCCGTCGACGTGTCGCGAACCGACCACGAACTCGGTCGAGCCGCCACCGATGTCGACCACCAGGTAGGGCGGCAGCGGGCCCTCCGGCAGCCCGGTCTCGGGCGACAGGCTGAGCAGCCCCCTGGTCGCGCCCGTGAACGAGAGCTCGGCCTCCTCACCGCCGGTGACCACCTCGGGCTCGACCCCGAAGATCTCGCGCACACCGTCGACGAACTCCTGCCGGTTGGCCGCGTCGCGGGTCGCGCTGGTGGCCACGACCCTGGTGTGCCGCACGCCGTGCTGGTCGATGAGCTTGCGGTAGCCGCGCATCGCGCCGAACGTCCGCTCCAGCGCCTCGGGCGCCAACCGGCCCGTCTCGTCGACCCCCTGACCCAGCCGGACGATCTCCATCAGCCGCTCGACCTCGACGAGCGTGTCATCGGAGACATCGGCGATCAGCAGGCGCACCGAGTTGGTGCCACAGTCGACAGCGGCTACACGCATGGTCCGTCACTCCACCAGTCAGGGAGGGCGTCGAGCGCCTCCCGGCCGAACGGGTTGGCGCCGGGCACGGCCAGCTCGTGCGCGACGAGCGCGTGCAGGCACTTGACCCGCAGCGGCATCCCCCCGGTGCTCTGCATGCCGCGCGGCAACGGCTCTACGCCCTCCTCCTCGGCCACCTGGTCGCGCCTGGCGACGTAGCCGTCGTGGGCCGCCTGGTAGGCGGCCGCCAGCTCGGGGTCGGTGGCCAGTCTGGCCTGCATCTCGCGCATCAGGCCGGAGCCCTCCAGCGTGCCGATCGCCGAGGCCGCCCGGGGGCAGGTCAGGTAGTAGAGGGTGGGAAACGGCGACCCGTCGGGCAGCCGCGGCGCGGTCTCGACCACGTCGGGATTGCCGCACGGGCATCTGTGAGCGACCCCGCGCATCCCTCGGGGCGGACGCCCGAGCTGCCGGCGCACCACCTCGACGTCGCTCTCGGCCGGGGCCTCGCTACTGTTCAACACTCTCCTTCTCTCCTGTGCCCGCCCGCAGACCGGTGCCCGAATCGGCGGCTTTGACGGACGTCCACAGCGTTTGGTACCACGGCGGCACCGGGGCCGGCTGCTTCGCCACGGCCTGCCCCTTACCCAGCCCGGGGTCCGTCACCACGAAGCACTTCTCGCCGGAGCCGCAGTAGTGGAGCCGCTCCTTGGCGGTGCGCTTGATCCAGTTGGGATCCTGGATCTGACGTGCCTGGGCGTCCAGTGTCCGCCGCTCGGCCTCGACCCGTTCCTTCTCCGCCCTCAGCTCCGCGATGCCACGCCGCTGGGCGATGTACTCGCGCACAGGGTAGGCCAGGCTCATCGCGATCGCGCACACCACGACCGCGAGGATCGCGGCCCGTCCGGTCAACTGTGGTCTCTTCGCCAATGCCGCACCCCCCTTGGTAGCGGCCCGCGGCGGACCGCCACCGCGAGCCGTACCCGAAACTAGCGCCGGAACCGCGGGAAGGCCGCGCGACCCGCGTAGCGTGCGGCCTCGTCGAGGGTCTCCTCGATGCGCAGCAGTTGGTTGTACTTGGCCACCCGGTCGGAGCGGGCGGGCGCGCCGGTCTTGATCTGGCCGCAGTTGACGGCCACGGCCAGGTCGGCGATCGTCGTGTCCTCGGTCTCGCCCGAGCGGTGGCTCATCATGCAGCGGTAGCCGCTGCGGTGGGCCAGGTCGACCGCGTCGAGCGTCTCGGTCAGGGTGCCGATCTGGTTGACCTTGACCAGCAGCGCGTTGGCCGTGTCGTGCTCGATGCCGCGGGCCAGCCGCTCGGGGTTGGTCACGAACAGGTCGTCGCCGACGAGCTGGACCCGGTCGCCGAGCGCCTCGGTGATGGCCTTCCAGCCGGCCCAGTCCTCCTCGTCGAGCGGGTCCTCGATGGAGACGAGCGGGTAGTTGTCGACCAGGTCGGCGTAGAAGGCGATGAGCTCCTGGGCCGACAGGCCCTTGCCGTCGATCGTGTAGACGCCGTCCTTATGGAACTCGGAGGCGGCCACGTCGAGCGCCAGCGCGACGTCCTCGCCCGGCGTGTAGCCGGCCCGCTCGATCGCGACCAGGATGAGGTCGAGCGCGTCGCGGTTGGACGGCAGGTTGGGCGCGAACCCGCCCTCGTCGCCCAGCCCGGTCGCGTAGCCCTTCTCCTTCAGCACGCCCTTGAGCGCGTGGTAGACCTCGGTGCCCATGCGCACGGCCTCACGGAACGTCTCGGCCCCGATCGGCGCGA
This sequence comes from Nonomuraea sp. CX421, assembly GCF_059358955.1. Lineage (NCBI taxonomy): Bacteria > Bacillati > Actinomycetota > Actinomycetes > Streptosporangiales > Streptosporangiaceae > Nonomuraea > Nonomuraea sp. CX421. The sequence continues at coordinate 229,349 of NZ_JCADBK010000007.1, forward strand.
TCATGAACTCCTGGATGTCCACGTTGGTGTCGGCGTGGGCGCCGCCGTTGAGGATGTTCATCATCGGCACGGGCAGCAGGTGGGCGTTGGGCCCGCCGAGGTAGCGGAACAACGGCAGGTCGGCGCTGTCGGCGGCGGCCTTGGCGACGGCCAGCGAGACGCCCAGGATGGCGTTGGCGCCCAGCTTTGACTTGTTGGGCGTCCCGTCCAGGTCGATCATGATCTGGTCGATGATCCGCTGGTCCTCGGCCTCGACGCCGTTGACCTCGTCGAAGATCTCGTCGGTGACGGCCAGCACGGCCTTCTCGACACCCTTGCCGGCATAGCGCTCGCCGCCGTCGCGCAGCTCGACCGCCTCGAACTGACCGGTCGACGCGCCACTGGGCACCGCCGCGCGGCCGCTGCTGCCGTCGTCGAGCACCACCTCGACCTCGACCGTGGGGTTGCCCCGGGAGTCGAGGATCTCGCGTGCGTAAACGACCTCGATGGTAGCCACGGGATGCGCTCCTAAATCGAAAGGCAATATGCGTTCAGAGCCTATCGGTACGGCCTCACCTCGTCGGCGCGCCCGCCCTCAGGACGCGCGGTCTCCCCGAGGAGGCGCTCCCCGGTCAGGACTCGCGGGACTCCCAGGCGCGGACCCGGTCGCGGTAGGAGCGGGCGGCGGCCCGCAGCGCCGCCTCGGCGTCGACACCGGCCTCCTGGGCACGGCGGACGAGGTCGAACAGCTCGCGGCCCACCCCCTGGCCGACCGCGGCGGCCAGGCTCTCGGGCGCGCCCGCGCGCTCGGCGCGGCGGACGAGCTGGGCCGCCAGCGACAGGGCGGGCTGGCCGAGCGGCACGCCGTCCAGCAGCGAGGTCTCCTCGCCCTTCGCGGCCCGCTCGGCGGCCTTGATGGCCTCCCAGTTGTCGTTGACCTCGTCGGCGCTGTCGGCCCGCACCGAGCCGAACACGTGGGGATGGCGCCGCACCAGCTTCTCGACGATCCCGGCGGCCACGTCGTCCATGTCGAAGCCGGCCGCCACCCGCGCGTGGAACACCACCTGCAGCAGCAGATCGCCCAGCTCCTCGCGGAGCGCCGGATAGTCGCCCTGTTCGATCGTCTCCAGCACCTCGTACGCCTCTTCGAGCAGGTACGGGACCAGCGACTCGTGGGTCTGCTTGCGATCCCACGGGCACTCCGCGCGCAGCCGGTCCATCACCGCGACCAGGTCGAGCACCCGGGCGCCCGGCAGGTCGTAGGAGCCCGGCACCACCTCGATCACCGGCGGCTCGTCCAGCGCGATCGCCGCGTGCCCGAGATCGCGCATGAACCGCTCGTCGTCGTCGGCCAGCCACACGACGGTCTCGGTGACCGCCTCCGCCGCCAGCCGCGGAGGGTCGGGCGTGACGACCGTCACCTCGACACCCGCCTCGGCCAGGTAGGGCAGCTGCGGATGGTCCTCCGAGCCGGTCAGCACCCGGCCGGAGCGCAGCGCCTGCCAGGCCTGGTGACTCAGCAGGCCCGGCGCGATCCGCGGCGAGGTGGTGACGACGATCAGCGGCACGGCTAGCCCTGCGGCTGCTGCTGCGGCTGGGCGGGCTCGACGGCCTTGCCGAAGCGGCCCGCGTCGATGAACAGGGCCTGGTTCTCCTCCGTGCGCTGCTGGTTGATCTTCCCGTAGCGCGGGTTGAAGGAGATCGAGATGGTCGCGGCCTCCTTCTGCAGCCGTTCGTTGCCGCGCTGCTGGGCCGCCTCGTCGGTGCCGCCGCCGTACTGCTGGAGCAGCTTCTGGATGCCGACCGAGATGCGCATGTAGTCGCGGCCCAGGCTCGGCGCCATGCCGCGGGAGAGCATGTTCTGGTCGAGGGTGGCGCCCTGCTGCTGGGCGGCGTCGATGGCCTGGTCGACCTCGCCCTCGCTGACCCGCACCCCGGCCTTGCGCACGAGCTGCTCGGCCTGCTTGACGTTGGCCAGCTGGTAGAGCACGACCTCGGGCACGCTGCCCGGCAGCCCGATCTGGTCGGGCTGGACACCGGCCTTGCGCAGCGCGGCTTCGTACTCCTGGACGTTTCTGGTCAGGTCGCTGGCCGAGATGCGCTCGTTCCCGACGACGGCCGCGGAGCCGGCCTCCATGGGAGAGGAGCAGGCGGTCATCACGACAGCCAGCGCGGCAGCGGCCACAGCCACTCGAATCGACTTCACATGCATCCCTTTCCGACAAAAACCGCCGCTAGCTTACCCGTGCTGGTTCCAGGAACATCGCCTCGACCAGGTCGCCGCACCATTTGAGCAACTCGAGGTCGCGCAGCGGCTGCCCGCCCAGCGGCTTGGTCTTGGGCACCGGCACGAGCAGCGTCTCGGCGGCCTGCTTGTAGATGGCCTTCTTGTAGAGCCGGTCGAGGCGTACCTGCTGCGACTCCTTGAGCCTGACCGGGCCGAACTTGATGTTCGGGCCCTGCAGGGTGACGTCGGTGAGCCCGGCCCGGCGGGCCTCGATGCGGAACCTCGCCACCTCCAGGAGGTTGTCCACCTCGACCGGCGGCTTGCCGTAGCGGTCGGTGAGCTCGTCGCGCACCTCGTCGATGTGCACGGGGGCCGAGATGGCGGCGATCCGCTTGTACGCCTCCAGCCGCAGCCGCTCGGAGGTGACGTAGTCGTGCGGGATGTGCGCGTTGATCGGCAGCTCCACCTTGACGTCGAGCTGCTCCGCGGGCGCCTCCTCGCCGGACAGCTTGGCCTTCTGCTCCTGTACGGCCTCGGCCATGAGCCGGACGTAGAGGTCGAAGCCGACGCCCGCGATGAAGCCCGACTGCTCGGCGCCCAGCACGTTGCCGGCGCCGCGGATCTCCAGGTCCTTCATCGCGACGTACATGCCGGCGCCCATCTCCGTGTGCTGCGCGATCGTCGCCAGCCGCTCGTGCGCGGTCTCGGTGAGGGGCTTCTCCGGCGGATAGAGGAAGTAGGCGTAGCCCCGCTCCCTGCCTCGCCCGACCCGGCCCCTGAGCTGGTGGAGCTGGGACAGTCCGTAGTTGTCGGCCCGGTCGACGATCAGCGTGTTGGCGTTGGGCACGTCGAGCCCCGACTCCACGATCGTGGTGCAGACCAGCAGGTCGTACTCCCGCTCCCAGAACCCGACCATGATCTTTTCTAGCTGCTGCTCGTTCATCTGCCCGTGGGCCACCGCGATGCGCGCCTCCGGCACCAGCTCCCGCAGCCGCGCGGCCACCCGGTTGATCGAGGCGACCCGGTTGTGCACGAAGAAGATCTGGCCGTCGCGCATCAGCTCGCGCCGGATCGCGGCCCCGATCTGCTTCTCGTCGTACGGCCCGACGAACGTGAGGATCGGATGGCGCTCCTCCGGCGGCGTGAGGATGGTCGACATCTCCCGGATGCCGGTGAGGCCCATCTCCAGGGTGCGCGGGATCGGCGTGGCCGACATGGCCAGCACGTCGACCTGGGTGCGCAGGTGCTTCATGGCCTCCTTGTGCTCGACGCCGAAGCGCTGCTCCTCGTCGATCACGATCAGGCCCAGGTCCTTGAACCGCACCTCGGGGCTGAGCAGCCGGTGGGTGCCGATGACCACGTCCACGGCGCCGGCGCGCAGCCCTTCGAGCGTGCCCTTGACCTCGGCGTCGGTCTGGAAGCGCGAGACCGGCTTGAGCGTCACGGGGAAGCTGGAGAAGCGCTCGGTGAACGTCGACATGTGCTGCTGCACCAGCAGCGTGGTCGGCACCAGCACGGCCACCTGCTTGCCGTCCTGCACGGCCTTGAACGCGGCCCGCACCGCGATCTCGGTCTTGCCGTAGCCGACGTCGCCGCAGATCAGCCGGTCCATCGGGACGCCGCGCTCCATGTCGCGCTTGACCTCGTCGATGGCCTCCAGCTGGTCGCCGGTCTCGGCGTAGGGGAAGGCGTCCTCCATCTCGCGCTGCCACGGCGAGTCGGCGCCGAAGGCGTGGCCCGGGGAGGCCATGCGGGCCGAGTAGAGCCGGATCAGCTCGCCGGCGATCTCCTTGACCGCCTTCTTGGCCCGGGACTTGGCCTTGGCCCAGTCGGCGCCGCCCATCCGGTTGAGCGTGGGGGCCTCGCCGCCCACGTAGCGGGTGACCTCGTCGAGCTGGTCGGTGGGCACGTAGAGGCGGTCGCCCTTGGCGTACTCGATGACCAGGTACTCGCGCGTGGCGCCCTGGACGGTGCGCTGGACCATCTCGACGTAGCGGCCGACGCCGTGCTGCTCGTGCACCACGTGGTCGCCGACCTTGAGCTGCAGCGGGTCGACCATGTTGCGGCGGCGGGAGGGCAGGCGGCGCATGTCCTTGGTGGACGCCTTCTGGCCCACGAGGTCGAGATGGGTGAGCACGGCGAGGTCGGGGGTGACGAAGCCGTGCTCGATCAGACCAGTGGTGACGTGGACGACCTGCGCCTCAGGCGCCTTGTCCAGATATTTCTCAAGCCGGGCGGGAACGTCCACGCTCTTGAGAACCTCGACCATGCGCTCCGCCGGGCCGTGCCCCTCACTCAGCAGCACGACGGCCTTGCCGTCGGCGAGCCAGCCCTTGACGTCGTCGAGCGCCCTCCTGGTGTCTCCCCGGTACGCCTCGGAGTCATGGGCGTCGAGCTCGACCCCCGTGCCGAACGGCGCCATCGTCCACCACGGCTGCCCCAGCGCGCCGGCGTGGTCGCGGATCTCGTCGAGGCCGCGGAAGGCCGCCGCGCCGAGGTCGATCGGCGCCTCGCCGCCCGCCGCCGCGTTGATCCACGACGCCTCCAGGAACTCCTGGGACGTACGCACCAGCTCCTCGGCCCGGCCCCTGATCCGCTCGGGATCGCAGACGAACACCGCGGCCCTGGCCGGCAGGTGGTCGAGCAGCAGGTCCATCTCGCCCGCCAGCACGGGCGCGAACGCCTCCATGCCCTCGACCGGCGACCCCTCGGCCAGCTGGTCGAGCACCTCGGCCAGCGCCGGGTAGCGCCCGGCCAGCTCGCTCGCCGCCGCCCGCACCTCGGGCGTCAGCAGCAGCTCGCGGCAGGGCGGCGCGAACAGGCCGTCCTCGGCCGCCTCCAGCGAACGCTGGTCGGCCACCTTGAACCAGCGGATCTCCTCGACGGTGTCGCCCCAGAACTCCAGCCGGAGCGGGTGCTCCTCGGTGGGCGGGAAGACGTCGAGCAGCCCGCCGCGCACCGCGACCTCGCCCCGCTTCTCCACCATGTCCACCCGGTGGTAGCCGTTGCCCACCAGGTCGTCCACGACGGTCTCGAGGTCGGCGTCGTCGCCCGCCCTCAGCCGGATCGGCTCCAGGTCGCCGAGGCCCTTCACGATCGGCTGCAGCAGCGCGCGCACCGGAGCGACGACCACGCTGAGCGGCCCGGCCGCCGAGTCGCCCTTGACCGGATGGGCGAGCCGGCGCAGCACGGCCAGCCGCTGGCCCACCGTGTCGCTGCGCGGCGAGAGCCGCTCGTGCGGAAGCGTCTCCCAGGCCGGGAAGACCGCCACGGAACTCGGCTCGATGAGGCTGGTCAGCGCGGACGCCAGGTCTTCGGCCTCACGGCCGGTCGCGGTCACCGCGAGCACGGTGCGCTGGTCGTGCCCGGTCAGCGCGGCCACGCCGAACGGGCGCAACGCCGAGGGCGCCACCAGCGAGACGTCGCCGCCCTCTTCGAGCGCGGCGGTCAGCTTCGGGTCGGCGGCAACAAGGTCAAGTAGCCCGGAAAGACTCATCAGATACGCCCACAGCCCCACGACGGCAACACGATTACCCCCGGCCGGGAAGGTCGCGGGGGTGTCAGTTCTCCAGGGTACTGTCCACCCCGCCCCGCACGACCGCATACCCCGCCACAGAAGGCCGACGAACGCCGGCAGGGGAAATCCCTCACCACTCGCGATGATCCGACTACTCTAAGTGACATGTCTGAAGTGCGGTCGGTCGCGCCGGAAGGCGGCCTCTTCGATCAGCGGATCCGCGAGCAGTGGGCCGGTCAGCTGGGCAGGCGGCTCGACCTGCTGATCGCCGGATGCGCCCACGACGAGCCGCTGGCCCTCGACCGGATCGAGACCCGGCTCACCGGGGTCGACGAGGATCTGCCGGCGATCAGGAGCGTCGTCGAGGAGCGAGCCGACCTGGCCACCTGGTCGCTGGGCGACCTGCGGTCCGCGCCGGTGCCGCCCCGATCGGTGGACGTGATCCAGCTGTCGTTCCTGCTCGAACGCATCCACCACGCGGAGCTGGTCTTCGACCGGCTGCTCCAGGCGTTGCGGCCCGGCGGCCTGGTGCTGCTGCGGATGCGCGACCGCAAGTCGGCCTACGGCCTGTGCGACCGCCTCACGCCGGGGTGGCTGCGGCGCGCGCTCTGGCGCCACCTGGTGGCGGACGGCACACCCGGCCCGCTGCCCGCCGTCTACGAGCCACTGACCTCGTACGACGGCATTCACGCCTTCTGCCTCAGCCGCGGCCTGCTGATCACCGACGACGAGACCAGGACCAGCGGCCCCGCCCTGGGCCGGCTCGGCCGCACCGCCGTCACGCTGGCCGACAGGCTGAGCCGCGGCCGTTATCCCTCGTCACACGACGAGATCACCATGGTCATCAGGAAGCCGCAGAACCACTTCGCACGTCTCATCTAGTGACACACTATGACGGTCATCTAACCGGAGCACTTGGGATTCGAACGTGGAGCACACCCCCGACGCGCACGAACTGGCCGATCTCGAGCTGCTGCTGTCCGGAGCGTTCCAGCCCCTGACCGGGTTCCTGGGCCACGACGACCTGCACACGGTCGCCGAGCGCGGCACCCTCGCCGACGGCACGCCCTGGCCGGCGCCGGTCACGCTGCGTCTGCCCGCCGACGTCTCCCCCGGCGACGAGGTCACGCTGCTCGACCCCGAGGGCGTGCCGCTCGCCGTTCTCACCGTGACCGAGCACGAGCCCGATGGCCTGACCGCCGGTCCGGTCCGCGGCCTCGGCGCGCCGGAGCACGGCCCGTTCGCCCGGCTGCGCCGCACCCCGTCCCAGGTGCGCGAGGCCCTCGGCGGGCGCCCGACACTGGTCGTCACGATGCGCGGGCCGCTCGACGACCTCACCGAGATCACCGCCACCGCCAAGGAGCTCGACGCGGCGATCGTGCTGCTCCCCCTCTCGTACGGCGAGCAGGGCCCGTCGGTGGTCAGGGCGGCGCTGCGGGCCAGGGACCACCTGCCCGAGGGCACCCTCGTCGTCCCGGTGCCGCTCGCGCCGCGCGAGGAGCCCGAGATCGACCTGGAGCTGCGCGAGCACGTCGCCACCGCCTACGGCGCGACCGAGCACCTGGCCGGGCCCGAGCCGGTGCGCATCCCCGGCCCCCCGCACCGGCGCGGTCTCGTGGTGTTCTTCACCGGGCTGTCCGGCTCGGGCAAGTCGACGGTCGCCCGCGGCCTGCGTGACGCGCTGCTGGAGCTCGGCACCCGCACGGTCACCTACCTCGACGGCGACGTGGTGCGCGCCCTGCTGTCCAAGGGCCTGACGTTCTCCAAGGCCGACCGCGACCTCAACATCCGGCGCATCGGCTTCGTCGCCGCCGAGGCGGCCCGTCATGGCGGCCTGGCCATCTGCGCGCCCATCGCCCCCTACGAGGCCACCCGCGCGGAGGTGCGCGAGATGGTCGAGTCGGTCGGCGCCGATTTCCTGCTCGTGCACGTCTCCACCCCGCTGGAGGAGTGTGAGCGCCGCGACCGCAAGGGCCTGTACGCCAAGGCCCGGGCCGGGCTCATCCCCGAGTTCACCGGCGTCTCCGACCCCTACGAGGAGCCGGACGACGCCGACCTGGTCATCGACACCACCCACCTGTCGATCGAGGCGGCGGTCTCCCAGGTGCTGGGCGCGCTGCGGTCCGGCGGCTGGGCGCGCTGACCGGCGGGGGTCAGGGCAGTGGCACCCGGGTCGAGCGGAAGTGCGGGTCGCGCGCCAGCGTGGTGAACGCCCTGCCGGTCATCGGCTCGGTGTCGAAGCTGGTGTTGCCGCGCGGCGCCTGGGGTGAGTCGAAGTAGATCAGGGCCTTGATCTGCGGATAGTTGCGAATCTGGGCGCGTACGGAGTGGTAGAAGGCGCCCTTGGGCGAGCCGGCGTCCTCGAACACGCCCCACTCGGCCACCATGACCGGCTTGCCGGGAAAGCGCAGCTGCATCCACCGGTAGAAGCCGGGCCAGCGCGGGAAGTCGGGCCGGGTCTTGTTGACCAGGCCGGCGAAGTCGCGCACGTCACTGTCGGCGTAGGGGTCCATCGCCACCCAGTCGACCACGTCGTCGCCCGGGTAGAGCTCCTCGAACCAGGCCTTGGCCGCCCAGTTGGGGGCGCCCATGTAGGTCATGACCGTGACCGCGTTCTTCACGCCCTTCTCGCGCAGCCGGAGCACGACGTGGCGGTACATGGCCGCGTAGTCGGCCGCCTGCATGCCCGAGCCCTGACCGGCGCGGACGTCGTTCTCGGGCTCGTGGTGGATGGTGAGGAAGAACCGCTCGGGGAACGTACGCCGGATGTAGGCGGCCAGCCGGTCGATCCGGTGGTCGAGAGCTCCCCCGGCGATCTCCGCCCAGGTGTGGTCGAACGACGGCTTCCAGTTGACCAGCAGCAGCCTCGGGCGGGCGGGGTCGCGGGCCAGCCGGATCTCCCGGTCGGTGGGGAACAGCTCGCTGGTGCGGTGATAGACGTGCACCACGTCGGCGTGGGTGCCCATGCGCTGCTCGGCGCTGCGGATGGCCTGGTCGACGGGCACGCCGGTGAAGATCTCGGGCGCCATGCCCCACCAGGCGCCGCAGGACGGGATGAGCTTGTCGGTGACCGTACAGGCGGCCTTGCCCTTCCTGGGCTTGGGGTCGACCGGGGACGCCGTCCCCTCACGGGTGTCCGCCGGGCCCGAACACCCGGTCAGCCCCATGACGAGGCTCACGACCAGCCCTACCGACCCGACCAGCAGAATCATGCCCTTTTTGTTGGACATAAACGAAATGTCTTTTAGCATCAGCACCCTCCGCCCCCTTTTCCCAGGACCCCCGCCCTGTCAATGCTGAACCATGCCACGCCGTTCTCTTGACGTCAGCCGGTGTGGGTGTTCTGGCTGATGAGACCGGCTGCAATCCGACCAGAAATTCCCCCCGATTTCGTATTTTCGAAGGGCGAATCGCAGACGAGAGCGGAGAAAATCTTCCGTAATAAGCTTGGGCCATATCTGCCCGGCCTATAGTGGGCGGGCGCCTCGACATGTGACGCTGAGTCGCCACACGATGACATCGCGCACACCCCTGGGAGCCTCATGAGCCTGTCGCCGGACTTCCCGGCCCACCGCTCCGGCACCGGTCTCGGCGAGCACTTCGCCCTGCTGCGCAGGCGCTGGCAGCACTTCCTGGGCTTCGTCCTGGCCGGCGGCCTGGCGGGCCTGGTCCTGCTGTGCGTCGTGCCGTCCGCCTACACCGCGACCACGCAGGTCCTGGTCACGGCGGTCGGCGCGCAGGAGCAGAGCAACCAGGTGACCGCCCGGCAGCGTGAGCCGCTCAACCTCGACACCGAGGCACAGGTCGCGCAGTCGGCCGTGGTGACCGCCAAGGCGGCCGAGCTGCTGCGCACCACCGAGCCCGAGCCGGTCGAGGTGACCGTGCCGCCCAACTCGGCGGTGCTGTCGATCTCCGTGACGGCCTCCGATCCGGCCACCGCGGCGGCCCAGTCGCAGGCCTATGCCGACGCCTACCTCGCGGTTCGCGCCGAGAGCGCGCAGGCGGCCATCACGCTCCAGCAGAAGGCCATGCTGGCCAAGCTCAAGCAGGTCAACACCGACCTCGACACCGTGGTCCGAGAGCTCCCCACGCTGCCCGCCGGCACCGCCGAGCACACCCTCGCCCAGCACCGGCAGAGCGTGCTCAACCGGCAGGCCTACAACCTGACCACCAAGTACGACGCCCTCAAGACGCTCACCGTGTCCCCGGGCTCGATCCTCAGCCAGGCCGTCCCGCCCGAGCGCCCCAGCTCCCCCAGCCTGCCGCTCTACCTCGGCACCGGGCTGATGCTGGGGCTCCTTCTCGGCGCCGCGGGGGCCGCCCTGCGCGACCGGTTCGACACCCTGCTGCGCACCGCCGCCGACGTCGAGCGGCTGACCGGGCTGCCGGTCATCGCCGACCTGCCGCACCGCCCCGACCACGGCGCGCTGCACGACCTGGCCTCCACCGTGATCGCCGGCTGCCAGGGCAAACGGCTCCTGGTCAGGGCGGTGCCCATCGGATTCGCGGCCGCGGCCGTGGCCGCGCCGCTCGCCGACGCCACGCTGCTGACCGTGCTCGACGGCTCCGACGTGGGCGACCTGGCCAGGGCCGACGCCGCGGTGCTGGTCGTCGGGCTCGGCCGCGCAACCTCGGCGGACGTCAGGGCGGCGGTCCGCCCGCTGGCCAGGCAGCACGTGCCGATCATCGGCGTCCTCACCGCCGACCGCGAGCCCGTGTTCCCCCCGACCGTGACCACGCGCTCCCACTCCTCCCTCGGCAAGCTCGTGGCCGGCGCCGAGCTCGATCCCGGCCTCAACCCAGAGACCTCCCCCATGCAGGCGATGCCGCATCCACCGGGCACGCTGACGTGAAAGGGCCCGCCTGGCCCATCGCCGCGCTGCTCGTGGGCTATCCCGTGTGGTGGGGCCTGGGGTTCGGCGGGCTCGCGGTGATCGTGCTGGCGGTGCCGATGGCGGTCATCCTCTGGCGGCGCAGACCGATCAGGGTGCCGCGTGGGTTCGGGCTCTGGCTGCTGCTGCTGGCCGGCTACGGGCTGAGCGCGCTGATGCTGTCGGAGATGCCGCCCGACACCTACGGCGAGTTCGGGGCGGGCCGCGTCATCGGCTACCTGATGCGACTCGCGCTCTACGTGTCGATGCTGGTCATGGTCCTCTACCTGGGCAACCTGAGCGAGCGGGAGCTGCCCCAGCTGCGGCTGGTGCGGATGCTCGGGGTGCTGTTCGTGACGACGGTGGCGGGCGGGCTGCTCGGGGTGTTCTTCCCGAGCTTCTCGTTCACCTCTCCGCTGGAGCTGGCGCTGCCCGACTGGATCGGCGGCAACTCGTTCGTCCAGAACTTGATCCACCCCACCGCCGCGCAGACGCAGAAGGTGCTCGGCTACGCCTCCCCGCGCCCGGAGGCGCCGTTCGAATGGGCCAACGCCTGGGGCAGCAACGTGTCGGTGCTGCTGATCTGGTTCGTGGTCGGCTGGTGGGTCCACGGGGGCCGGCAGCGCAGGGCCGTGGCGGTCGTGCTCATGGGCCTGGCGGCCATCCCGATCGTCTACTCCCTCAACCGGGGGCTGTGGATCGGGCTCGGGCTGGGCGCCCTCTACCTGGTCGTCCGGGTCGGCGGCCGGACGAGGCTCGCGGTGTGCGCGGCGGCCGTGACGGGAGCGCTGGTGTTCGCGTTCAGCCCGCTCGCCGCGCTGGTCGCCCAGCGGCTGGACAACCCCCACTCCAATGACATCAGGGCCTTCACCGTGTCGGCGACGATCAGCGCCGCCGGCCACTCCCCCCTGATCGGCTACGGCAACACCCGCAACGCGATGGGCAACCACCGCACGATCACCACGGGCAAGACGGCGTGGTGCGGCGGCTGCGGCCACCCGCCGCTGGGCAGCGACGGGCAGCTCTGGCTGCTGATGATCACCCAGGGCTTCGCGGGAGCGGCCCTGTACGTGGCGTTCTTCGTCGGCGCGATCCGCCGTCACTGGAGCGACCGCAGCCCGGTCGGGCTCGCGGGAGTGCTGGTGATGGCCCTCGTGCTGCTCTACATGTTCATCTACGACGGGCTCGTCACGCCACTCATCCTCTACCTCATCTCCTTCGCCCTTCTGTGGAGGAACCGTCCGTGAACGACGCGAAGATCCGTCTGCGCTATCTCGACGAGACCGTGCGGCTGCTCCATCCCGGCTCCGGCTCGCCCCGGGCCTACAGCGTGCTGCCGCACCGGCTGCTGCCGCGCCGCCTGGCGCCCCGCCGGTGGTGGCATCCCGGCCGCAAGCTCGTACTTGCCGCCGACGGGTCGATCGCCGCCCACCTGAGCGACGTCCTGGGCGCCCCGATCGAGACCGTGCTCCACGTACGCCCCGCCCGGCGGGCCAACCGCAAACCGATCCTGGAGGCCTGGTCGGGCGGCGAGCGCCTGGCGTACGTGAAGATCGGCGACACCGCGCGGGCCCGCGAGCTGGTCGCACACGAGGCCGCCGCATTGCGGAGGATGGCCGACCAGGCGTTCAAGACCGTCGTCGTGCCGACGGTGCTGCACCACGGCCGCTGGCGCGACCTGGAGGTGCTGGCGCTGTCTCCACTGCCGGTCAGACGGGGCCGGGTCCCCGCGGCGTTGCTCACCGACGCGATCAGGGAGATCGCCGCGACCGGGGGCCCGGCGGGCGCGGCCTGGCACGGCGACCTGTCTCCGTGGAACATCTCCCCCTCCGCCGACGGCCGGTTGCTCGTCTGGGACTGGGAGCGCTACGCGGTCGGCGTGCCCCGCGGGTTCGACGCCCTGCACCACCTCTTCCAGCGCGCGCTGCGCCGGATGAGCCCGGCGACGGCCGCGCGCGCCTGCCTCGCGCAGTCCGTCGGCGTGCTCGCGCCGTTCGGGCTGTCGGCCGCGCAGGCCCGGCTGACCGCGCTGCACTACCTCATCGCGCTGGCCGACCGGCACGCCGCCGACGGCCACTCCCCGCTCGGCTCCCCCGACGTCTGGCTCAACCCGCTCCTCGACCACCAGGAGTTGCTCACTTGAAGGCTCTGAAGCAGTCGGTGCTGTCCATTTCCCGGGCGGCGGGACGGATCACGTCGGCCTCGCGGCTCCTGCCGTCGTTCCTGATCGCAGGGGCGCAGCGGTGCGGCACCACCTCGCTCTACCGGGCGCTCGCGCAGCATCCGCTGCTGCTCAAGCCGGTGCTGCACAAGGGCGTCCACTACTTCGACGTCGGCTACTCCCGTCCGCTGTCCTGGTACCAGGCGCACTTCCAGCTGCGGATGAGCGCCGAGCTGCTGACCAGCCGGTACGGTGTCCGGCCACTGGCCTTCGAGTCGTCGCCCTACTACCTGTTCCATCCGCTGGCCGGTGAGCGCATCGCCGCCGACCTGCCCGGGGCGAAGCTGATCGTGCTGGTGCGCGACCCGGTCGAGCGGGCCTGCTCGGCCCACGCGCACGAGCTGGCCCGGGGGTTCGAGACCGAGTCGCACTTCGAGTACGCGGTCGAGCTGGAGGCCCAGCGGCTGACCGGAGCCGAGGAGAGCCTGCGGGCACATCCCCACTCCGTCCACCACTCCCACCGCCACCACGCCTACCTGGCGCGCGGCCGCTACGCCGAGCAGCTCGACCGGCTGGAGCCGCTGTTCGGGCGCGAGCGGATCCTGGTCCTCGACAGCCACCGGTTCTTCGCCGAGCCCGAGCACGTCTACGACGAGGTGCTCGACTTCCTGGGGATGCCGCGGCTGGGCTATCCGGAGTTCGAGCGGCACAACGGGCGGTCGCGGCCCAAGCCGCTGCCCGACTCGGTGCGGCAGGCGCTGAGCGACCATTTCGAGGTGTACGACACGCACCTGGTCCGCTGGCTGGGCGGTGACCCGTCGTGGCGGCGCTGACGGGGCTGGCGAGGGGCGGCGCCGCCGGGGTGACCGGGGCCACGACCAGCGCGCTGGCCCAGTTCCTGCTGGTCGTGGTGGTCACCCGGGCGTTCAGCGCCGAGCAGGCCGGCGCCTTCTTCACCGCCACGGCGCTGGCGCTGATGGCGGCCGGGGTGGCCAAGCTCGACGCGGGCAACGGTCTGGTGTACTTCATCGCCCGAGCCAGGACGTCCGATTATCAGGGCATTTCCGGATATATCCGGGCGGCCCTGGTCCCGAGTGTGGCCGTGGCCGTGACCGCGACCGTCGCCCTCCTCCCTCACCTCGGCCTCCTCGCCCTGGCGCTGCCCGCGATGGTCGCCGCCGACATCCTGCTGGCCGCCACCCGGGGGTTCGGCGCCATGCGCCCCACCGTGCTGCTCGACGGCATGCTGCTGCCCGCCGGCCAGCTCCTGCTCGTGTCCGTCGCGGCCGTCGTCGCGGCCCCCGGCTGGCTGCCCGTCGCCTGGGCGCTGCCGTACCTTCCCGTGCTGCTGCTGGCCGCGGGCTGCCTGCGCGGCCGGGTGCCGCGCACCCGGCAGCTGGCGGGCACCGGCCGCGAGCTGTGGCGCTACACGGCTCCCCGGTCGGTGGCGGGCGCGATCCAGGCGGTGTTCCAGCGGCTGGACATCGTGATCGTCGCCCTGCTCGGCGGCCCGGCACAGGCCGCCGTCTACACCGCGGCCACCCGCTTCAAGGTGGTCGGACAGCTCGCCAACCAGGGCCTGGCGCAGGCCGTGCAACCACGCCTGGTGCGCGCGCTGGCCGACGGCGAGCTGGCGCGTGCCCGGGAGCTCTACCAGGCCACGACCGTCTGGCTGGTGCTGCTCACCTGGCCGGTCTGGCTCGGATACGCCGCCCTGGCGCCGTGGCTGCTGCGCCTGCTCGGCTCAGAGTACGGCTCCGCCGCCCCCGTGGCCCTGGTGCTTGCCGCCACGATGATGGTCGCGACGGCCTGCGGGATGGTCGACGTGGTGCTCACGGCCGCCGGGCACACCACGGCCAGCCTGCTCAACCTTGTCGCGGCGACCGCCATCACGATCGCGCTCGACATCGCGCTCATCCCCGCGCACGGCGCGCTCGGCGCGGCGCTGGGCTGGTCGGGCGGCATGCTGGCGAAGAACCTGCTGCCGCTCTGGCAGCTCCACCACCGCTACGGCCTGCGGCCCTTCGGTCGCCACAGCCTCGCCGCCCTGCGGATCCGCTCCTGGTCGGCGGCATGACCGGACGACCGCCGATCCTGGTGACGGGCCTGCCCCGGAGCGGCACGAGCTGGACGGGCAAGATGCTGGCCGCCGGCGGCGAGCTCGTCTACGTCAACGAGCCGCTCAACCCCCAGCACCCGCCCGGCCGCTGCCCCGGCGTGCTGCGGGCCGAGGTCACGCACCGGTTCCAGTACATCTGCGACGACAACTCGGCCGGCTGGCTGCCCGCCTTCCGCGACACGACCGCGCTGCGCTACCGCTTCCTGTCCGAGCTCCGCGCCAACCGCTCGCCGTACGATCTCGCCCGCCTGCTCAGGTACGGCACCGCCTTCACCTGGGGCCGAGTGGCCGGGCGGCGGGCTCTGCTCGACGACCCGTTCGCGGTGCTGTCGGCCGGCTGGTTCGCCTCGCGGCTCGGCTGCCGGGTGATCGCCCTGGAACGTGATCCGGTGTCGTTCGTGGCCAGCTGGCAGCGGCTGGGCTGGACCGTCTACTTCCACGAGCTGCTCGAACAACCCCTGCTCGTCCGTGACCATCCCGAGCTGCTGGAGCTCCGCGCCCTCGTCGGCTCCCAGGACCGCGTCGCCAAGGCCGCCGCGCTGTGGCGGGTGACCCACCGGATCCTGGCCCGCACCCCGGGCGTCCTGGTGACCGCCTACGAGGACCTGGCGCGTGACCCGGTGCCCGGCTTCCGGCGCCTGTACGACTACGCGGGCCTGACCTGGTCGACCGCTGTCGAGCGCCGGGTGGGCCGGGCGTGCACCGGCGCCGCGACGGCCGAGCGAGGGTTCGCCTGGTCGGGTCTGTCACGCACCGCCTTCCGCCCGATGGACTCGCGCCGCGCCCTGGAAACAGCCGCCCGCGGCCTCACCCCCGCCCAGGTGTCGCGGGTACGCGAGCTCACCACCTGATCGCCGCCGATGCTGCGGGCCAGAGGTCTAGACCGTGATGTCCTCGCCCTGCTTGAGGGCGGCGACCTCATAGGTCTCGGCCGAGGCCGCGTCCAGAAAACGGGAAAGCTCATCGGGCCGCGTGTCATAGAAGCCGTCGATCTGGAATCCGTCGTAGTGGATCGGCACCGCGATTTTCGCTCCCAGCAGGCGCGCCGCCACGGCCGCCTGGCCGGCGTCGAGCGAGGCCGGATAGGGGCTCGGGGGCTGACAGTGCGGGAAGCACACGATCGGGCCGTTGATGGGAGTGAGCACGGCGTCGAACGGCCCGAACCGGTGGGCGGTGCGCCACCAGTAGCCATGGAACATGCTGTCGCCCAGGTGTAGCACGCGCTTTCCGCCGGCTTCGACGGCCCAGGACACCTGCGGATCACCCAGAGTGTCGACGGCTGGAACGGCCGCGATCGTGAAGGGGCCGATCGTGACGGTCTCCCACAGCCCCATCGGGCGCCGGGACAGGTTCCATTCGTCGAGTTCGCGGTCGGCCTTGAGCGTCCACAGGTTCTCGTGGTCGTCGCCACCGAAGGACGCGGGATGCAACACCTGGCCATCGGGGCGGAGCGCTTCGGCCAGTGCCGCGGCATCGGTGTGGTCTCGATGCAGGTGCGTGCACAGCCCGGCGATCACGTCCCCCTCTGTACGCGGCCGGACGACCGTCGGCATAGGCGCCGACAGCGGGGTGCCCTCCAACACTCCCTCCGGGCGGCCGAGCAGGTCGATCACCACGCTGTGACCCTGCGCCTCCAGTTCCACCCCGGCCCAGCCCAGCCACCGAACACGCATCTTCCGGACTCCTTTAGCGTACGACCGTTCGTTGGCTGGTTAGCGTACGATCGTTTGCTAAGCTCGTCAACCATGAGGAGATCTGCCGAGGCGGCCCAGCTGACCCGCGAACGCATCGTGGCCACCGGCGTGACGAAGGCCTCCACCGACGGCCTCTCCGCGCTGACCATCGGCACCCTGGCCGAAGCTCTCGGCATGAGCAAGGCGGGCGTCGTCGGCCCCTTCGGCTCCCGCGCCGGACTGCAGTTCGCCGTTCTGACCAAGGCAGCCGACATGTTCATCGCCGCCGTCGTTGCGCCGAGCATGGAGGTGGAGTCGGGCCTGCCGCGCCTACGCGTGATGATCGATCTGTGGTGCGGCTATCTGGATAGCAGCCCGTTTCCCAACGGTTGCTTCATTACCGCCGCGTCCTGTGAGCTGGACGGCCGGCCAGGCGAGTTGCGGAGCTTCCTCCTCGCCACGGTCACCCGATGGCGGGCCTTCCTGCGCGAGCAGATCGTGATCGCGCAGGAAGCGGGCGACATCACCACGACGCTGGACGCGGACGATCTCGTGACAGCCCTGACAGGGATCGCGATGTCGGCCAACCAGGAGATTCAGCTGCTCGCCGACGCCACCGCACCGGCGCGCGCACGGCGTCTCATGCTCGCCACCATCACCCGATGAACGCGGTGACTCGCGGTCTACAGCCGACGCCGCCGGGCCCCGCGAAGCCGCTCGACCAGACAGCCGCCGAGCAGCCGCAGCGCGAACGGCAGGTCGTCCACCAGATAGCGGCGGGCCAGCCGCCCCGGCTCACTCAACAGCCGGAACGACCACTCCAGCCCTGAACGCCGCATCCAGCCGGGCGCTCTGGGCACCGCTCCGGAGGCGAACGCGATGGCCGACCCGCAGCCCACGAACCACGCCCCGGGCAGCCGCTCACGCAACCGCGCGACCAGGAGATCCTGCCGGGGGAAGCCGAGCCCGACGAACACCAGTCCGGGCCTGGCCGCCACGACCCTGCGCAGCACGCGCTCCCGGCCAGGGCCGGTCTGGTCGAAGGAGTAGGGCGGCGACTCGACCCCGCAGACCTGCAGCCGCGGATAGCAGCCGGTGAGCTCCCGAGCCGCGGCGACGGCGACGCCGGGCGGCCCGCCCAGCAGGTAGATCGGCCAGCCCCGGCGAGCGGCCAGCTTGCTGAGCGACCAGATCAGATCGGCCCCGGTGACGCGCTCGGGCAGCGGGGTGCCCAGCAGTCGTGCGGCCCACACGAGCGGCATGCCGTCGGCCACGACCAGGTCGGCGGAATTGACCAGCTCTCTGAGGGCGGGGTCGCGGGCGGCCGACCGGCAGATGTCCACGTTCGGCGTGACGATCCGGCCGCCGCGCCCGGCCTCCAGCGCGGCGGCGACCCGCTCGACCACCTGCGACTCGGTCAGCGGATCGACCATGACGCCGGCGACGGCCACCCGTCCCACCGCCCGGCCCACCGCCCCTACTGTCGACGGCACTGCTGGTGGCACTGCTGGTGGCACTGCTGGTGGCACTGCTGGTGGCACTGCTGGTGGCACTGCTGACGGTCCTGCTGCCGACCCTGCTGGTGACCCTGTCGACGGCACTGTTGGTGGCACTGTCGACGGCACTGTTGGTGGCACTGTCGACGGCACTGTTGGTGGCACTGTCGACGGCACTGCCGCTGGCCCTACTGGTGGCGCTGCTGACGACATTGCCGGCAGAGTTGCTGACGAACCAGGCGAGGCGGCCGGCGGAGCCGGCGGCGTTTCGGCGGCGAGTGGCGACTGGGCGGACACGGGCGGCGGCTCGTCGGACGTCGGCGCGATCTGTGGCGAGCTGGTCAAATGCCGTGCCCCCGGTCGTGCAGCAGGGCGAGCACTGCGGGCGCGGAAACGAGCCCGGTCGCCACGGCGAGCGCCAGCGGCACGCGCGGCTCGCCGGCGCGGGCGGTGAAGGCGCGCACCGCCCACCGCCCGGCCTGCCTCCGGTGACCGAGCGCGGCGTGGTGGAAGGCGAGCTGGCCGTAGACCCGGGCCGCGCCACGCCGGTCGGCGGCCAACTCGGGGTGCCGGGCGAGCATCCACTCCAGCCCGGCGATGCGGTCAGCCCAGCGAGTGACGTAGTGGGACGATCCCCAGCGGACCCGGACGAGCGGCCGGTCGACGTTGACGACTGGCCGCCGTTTGGCGGCGCGCAGGGCGAGGTCCCAGTCTTCGTTCTGGCCTCCGGGGGCGCTCTCGTCCGCCCAGAGGGCACCGCGCCGGAACAGGAACGTGGACGCGTGCACCATGACCATGCGGGAGCGGACCAGGTCGTCGCGGGTGACCGTGCTCGTCCCGGCCAGTCGCGGCACCCGGCGGCGGCCGTACTCGACCTCAATGCCACAGCTGGCGAACTCGGCGTCGCCGCTCTCCAGCACGGCGACCTGGGCGGCGAGCTTGCCCGGCAGCCACAGGTCGTCGTCGTCGCAGAACGCGACCAGCTCGGTGTCGCACGCTGCGATGCCGGTGTTGCGGGCGCCCGGCAGCCCGGGGGTGAGGGTGTTGGCCAGGACGCGGATCCGGCCGGACTCCTGCCCGGCGAACGACCCGACCTCCAACCCCGACCCACGCCCCGCGAACGACCCGATCTCCAACCCCGACCCACGCCCCGCGAACGCCCCAGCCTCCAACCCCGTCACGTGCTCGGCGAAGGCCCCGGCTTCCAGCCCCGCCAGCTGGGCAGCGACCGCTTCGGGAGCGACGCCGTCGGCCACGACGACGACGGAGGTCTCGCCGGGGTGGTCCTGGCTCGCCGCCGCCAGGACGGCGGCGCGGAGCTGCTGGGGCCGGTCTCCCCGAGTGGGGATCACCACGCCGACAGATGGTCGCATCGTCTTACTTCCTGATCGAGGAGTCACACCGCGATCCCGCGATAGCCGTAGCGGGCTCTGAGCGGCCAGGTGAGCGCGGTGACCAGGCCCTGACGGGGCGCGGAGCGCCAGGTGTCGTCCAGGGCCAGCTCGACCCGGCCCACCGTGAAGCGCATCGGGTTGCCGGAGGCGGTGTGGGCGGTGGTGAGGTGGGCCGTGGTGCGGTGGGCGGTCGTGTCGGTGATGAACGGCAGCTCGGTCCGCAGGCCCAGGCGCTCCGCCAGGGACGCCAGCGTGGCGCGCGGGGCGGCGAGCAGGTCCTCGTAGCGAACCCGGGTCACCTGGAGGCCGCGGCGGGCGAGCAGGTCGAGGGCGAGGTTCTGGGCCGTCCAGTGGAGCGCGGTGCGGCCGGGGCCCCAGCGGGCCATCGGGCGGCCATCCTCGGGCCGCGCCACCGTCCTGCGCCACGAGTGGGCCACGGCCCGCGGGTCGCGCACCACCTGGATCACGTGCGGAGCGGAGCCGTCCGCCGTCAGGCAGTGGGCCAGGGAGGCGTGCTTGCTGGAGTCGATCACCAGGCGGGCGTCGGCCACCTCGGCCGCGGCGTCGTAGACGCGGCGATAGGCCTGCACGTATTCGGCCAGGTCGGGGTGGCCGATGCGGAGCACCCTATGGGTGCGATCGACCCGCTGCCGCAGGGTCAGCATCCGCTCGGCCAGCGAGCCGGTCCACCCTCCGAAGGCCCGCTCGCCGACCTTGCGCCAGAACGGGCAGTCGGGCAACGGCTCGCCGCAGCCGCACGGCTCGCCGGCCAGCACACCACGGGCCCACAGATGGACCACCTCGCCGAGGGGAGCCACCCCGGGCAGCTCACCGAGCAGCCGTTCGAGCAAGGTGCTGCCACTGCGGCCGAGGCCGCCCAGGAAGACCACCCGGGTGGCGGTCGAAGGGTCGATCACAGATGACGCCTCAGGAAGATGAACACGGAACGTGCAGACTCTAGCGCTCAGAGTAATCGCATGATTCGTGAACGGTTTAAGGATCTACCTGCCGACATGGGGAAACGCCGACGCCCCCCGGCGAGGCGGGGGCCGTCAGGGTGATCGGGTCAGCGGACGTCGGTGATCATGCCGGCGCCGACCGTGCCGTTCGTGGCCTCGTCGACGAGGATGAAGCCACCGGTGAGCCGGTTGCGCGCGTAGTCGTCCACGAACAACGGCTGGGTGACCCGGAGCGACACCCTGCCGATCTCATTGAGGCCCAGCGAGGTGGCCTCCTCGTCGCGGTGGAGCGTGTTGACGTCGAGGCGGTAGTGGAGGTCACGCACCAGGGCGCGGGCCGTACGGGTGGTGTGCTTGATGGTGAGCTTGGAACGCGGGGCCAGTTTGACGCTGTCGGCCATCCAGCAGACCATCGCCTCCAGCTCCTGGGCCACCTGCGGCTGGTTGTTGGGACGGGCGATCATGTCGCCCCGGGAGATGTCGATGTCGTCCTCGAAGCGCAGGGTGACCGACATCGGGGGGAACGCCTCCTCCACCGGCCCGTCGAAGGTGTCGATCGAGGCGATCCTGGTGGCCAGGCCCGAGGGGAGGTGGACGACCTCGTCGCCGGGCTTCAGCACCCCGCCGGCGACCTGGCCGGCGTAGCCGCGGTAGTCGTGGAAGGCGTGATCGGTCGCCTTCTGCGGGCGGATCACGTACTGGACCGGGAAGCGGACGTCGACCAGGTTGCGGTCGGAGGCGATGTGGACGTTCTCCAGGTGGTGGAGCAGAGAGGAGCCGTTGTACCACGGCATGCTCTCGGAGCGGGACACCACGTTGTCGCCGTTGAGCGCGGAGATCGGGATGAACGTCAGGTCGCTGATGTTGAGCTTGGAGGCGAAGGCGGTGAACTCCTCGCGGATCTCCTCGAAGCGCTCCTGGGAGTAGTCGACCAGGTCCATCTTGTTGACCGCGAGCACCAGGTGCGGGACCCGGAGCAGCGAGGTCAGGAACGCGTGGCGGCGCGACTGCTCCAGGACGCCCTTGCGCGCGTCGATGAGGATGATCGCCAGGTCGGCCGTGGAGGCTCCGGTGACCATGTTGCGGGTGTACTGGATGTGTCCCGGCGTGTCGGCGATGATGAACTTGCGGCGCGGGGTGGCGAAGTAGCGGTAGGCCACGTCGATGGTGATGCCCTGCTCACGCTCGGCCCGCAGGCCGTCGGTGAGCAGCGACAGGTCGGTGTATTCGGTGCCGCGGTCGCGCGAGGTGCGCTCGACCGCCTCCAACTGGTCCTCGAAGATCGCCTTGGAGTCGAAGAGCAGGCGCCCGATCAGCGTGGACTTGCCGTCGTCGACGCTTCCCGCCGTGGCGAAACGCAGAATGTCCATCGGTTTAGAAGTAACCTTCCCGCTTGCGATCCTCCATGGCGGCCTCCGACGCGCGGTCGTCGGCCCTGGTGGCCCCGCGCTCGGTGATCCGGGTGGCCGCGATCTCCTCGATGATCTCCTCCACCGTGGCGGCCGTGGACTGCACGGCGCCGGTGCAGGTCATGTCGCCCACCGTGCGATAGCGCACCACCGCCTCGATGAGCGGCTCGTCGTCGCCGCGGTGGACGACGTCGGCGTCGGGCAGCAGCATGCCGTCGCGCTCGAAGACCTTGCGGGTGTGGGCGAAGTAGATTGACGGGATCTCGATGCCCTCGCGCCGGATGTAGTCCCACACGTCGAGCTCGGTCCAGTTGGACAGCGGGAACACCCGGATGTGCTCGCCCTTTCGGATCCGGGCGTTGTAGAGGTTCCACAGCTCGGGGCGCTGGTTCTTGGGGTCCCACTGACCGAAGTCGTCACGGAAGGAGAACACCCGCTCCTTGGCCCGGGCCTTCTCCTCGTCGCGCCGGGCGCCGCCGAAGACGGCGTCGAACTCGTGGTCCTCGATCGCGTCGAGCAGCGTGGTGGTCTGCAGCCGGTTGCGCGAGGCGCGTCGTCCGGTGTCCTCGACCACCCGCCCGGCGTCGATCGAGGCCTGCACGCTCGCCACGATCAGCCGCGCGCCCAGCTCCTGGACGCGCCGGTCGCGGAACTCGATGACCTCGTCGAAGTTGTGCCCGGTGTCGACGTGCATGAGCGGGAAGGGGATGGGCGCCGGCCAGAAGGCCTTCTCCGCGATGCGCAGCATGACGATGGAGTCCTTGCCGCCAGAGAAGAGCAGACACGGACGCTCGAACTCCGCGGCCACTTCGCGCATGATGTGAATGGCTTCGGCTTCGAGCACGTCGAGCTGCGACGTCGTGTAGTCGCGCTGGAGCATGAGAGCTTCCTCCGGCGTTCTAGCGGTGCAGGTCCCGAATCCCGGCGAGCAGGGTTGACGCCAAGTCAGGTAGGGAAACCAGGATATCGGGTAGGGACGGGTCTGCTTGGTTGTAGGTCAGCGGCGAGCCGTCGATCCGGCTGGCGTGGGCCCCGGCCGCCTGCGCGACGGCCACGGGCGCGGCCGAATCCCACTCGTACTGGCCTCCGGCGTGCACGTACGCCTCGACCTCGCCGGTCAGCACGGCCGAGATCTTGGCGCCCGCCGACCCGATCGGCACCAGGTCGGCGCCCACGAGAGCGGCGAGCCGTTGCACGAACTCGGGCGGCCGGGTGCGGCTCACCGCGATGCGGAACCGGCCGCCCTCGAACGTGAGCGACTTGGGCGGCTCGGCCGTGGTGAGGACGCGTCCCTGAGCGGGCAGCGCCACCGCTCCGGCGGCCAGCCCCCCCTGCTCCCAGAGCGCCACGTGGACGGCCCAGTCGGCCCTGCCCTCCTCGGCGAACTCGCGGGTGCCGTCGAGCGGGTCGACGATCCACACCCGGGAGGCGGCGAGCCTGCGCGGGTCCAGCCGCTCCTCGCGGGTGGCCTCCTCGGACAGGACACTGTCGCTCGGCCGCAGCCGTGCGAGTGACTCCATCAGCAGGACGTGGGAGGCGCGGTCGCCCTCGGCTCGCAGCGCGGAGGGGTCGCCGAAGCCGTCACGCTCACGGATGCCCAGCAACAGCTCGCCCGCTTCGGTCGCCAGGTCGGCGGCGAGAGCGTGATCGTCGCGAATCATCATCAATATGCTCCTTGCCCGCGGGCGACAGCCGACCAAGTCTTCCACAGGATCTGGAGGTCGAGCGTGAGGGACCAGTTTTCAACGTAACGCAGGTCGAGACGTACGGATTCCTCCCAGGACAGGTCGGATCTGCCGCTGACCTGCCAGAGCCCGGTGAGCCCCGGCCGCACCAGCAGTCGCCGGCGCACGTCGTCGCCGTAGCGGGCGACCTCCTCGGGCAGCGGCGGGCGCGGTCCGACCAGGGACATGTGCCCGCAGACCACGTTGATCAGCTGCGGCAGCTCGTCGAGCGAGTGGCGCCGCAGCAGCGCGCCGAAAGCCGTCACCCGCGGATCGTCCCGGATCTTGAACAGCACGCCGTCACCTTCGTTGACCAGGGCGAACTTCTGGTGCTCGGCGCCGAGTCGCATGGTGCGGAACTTCACGATCGTGAACGGCCGGCCGTCCTTGCCCACCCTGGTCTGCCGGAACAGCGCGGGCCCCGGGCTGGTGGCGCGCACCGCGGCGACGATCATGAGGAGCAGCGGGGCCAGCGCGACCAGCAGCACGGCGGCGACCAGCCGGTCGAAGACGTTCTTGACCAGTTGCCGGGCGCCGGCCAGCTCGGGGTGCTCGACATGGAGCAGGGGCAGCCCGGCGGCGGGCCTGATCGTGGTGCGCGGCCCCGCCACCTCCATCAGGGCCGGGGCCACGACCAGCTCGGTGTGCGTGCGCTCAAGCCGCCACGCGAGCCGGCGCAGCGCCACCCCGTCCATCTCGGGGCAGGCGAGCACGGCCACGGTGTCGGCGTCGAGCTGGTCGACGACGATCGGCACGTCGCTGAAGTCACCGGCGACCGGCACGCCGGCGACCAGGTCGCCAGGCACGTCGCGCGGCAGGCAGGCCGCGACGATCTCCATGCCGTGGTGACGCTCCTTGCGGAAGAGCTCCACGAGCTCGCCGATCGAGGCGGCGTGGCCCACCGCCACGACCTTGCGCATGCAGGCCCCGCGCGCCCTGCGCCGGTGCAGCGAGCGGCGCAGCGCGTAGCGGAAGACCAGGGTGAGGAGTGTCACCAGCGGCAGGGCCAGCACGACGTAGCCGCGGGCGATGTCGGTCTTCGTCAGATAGGAGCCGATGGCCATCGCGGCGGTCAGCGCGACGCCGCACTGCAGGACGCGGCGGAACTCCTCCGAGCCGATGCCGATCATGCGGGGCTCGTACGCCCGGTTGAGCGCGACCGCGCACACCCACACCAGCGGCATCGCCGCGCTCACCAGGATGTACGGCGTGACGTAGGGGGTGATCTCACCGAACCGCCCGAAGAAGGCGGCGCTGGCCCCGGCGGCGCCCCCGAGGAAGTCGATCACCACGGCCCGCGCACGGTAGGCGCGCACCCAGCCAGGCAGGCGTGGGCTGACCCGCCAGGACGCGTCAGGATCGAAACTGACGACGGTCATCAGCCCTTCGCCGTCGCTCAACGCGCCTCCACGTGACCATCGGATAGCAGACAGTCACCAGATGGTAGCGGTATGCGACCGCCGAGGCAGCCGAACGGCTGTATGCGATGATCAGCGAGGAGGGCCGGAAATCTTGAGATCGGCCCGATGAAACTCGTTCTGGGTGACTTCGAGCCCGCGTTCCATCAGCGACTCCACCACGTCGGCCGCACGGTCGACCAGGAACGGCAGATCCTTGCGCTCGGCGGTGCCGAAGTCCTTCAGCACATAGGCGGCGGGGTCCATGCGGCCGGGCGGACGGCCGATGCCGAAGCGGACGCGCAGGTAGTCGCGGGTGCCGAGGGACTTGGTGATCGACTTGAGGCCGTTGTGGCCGTTGTCGCCGCCGCCGAGCTTGGCCCGCAGCGCGCCGTAGGGGACGTCGAGCTCGTCGTGCACCACGATCAGCCGGTCGGGGGCGAGCTTGTAGAAGTCGGACAGCGCCTTGACGGGGCCGCCGGACAGGTTCATGTAGGTCAGCGGCTTGGCCAGCACCGCGGCGCGGGTCTCCAGCACCTCGGCCCGGCTCTTGTGGACCTTGAACCGTCCACCGGCCCTGGCGGCCAGCTCGTCGAGAGTCATGAAGCCGGCGTTGTGCCGGTTGCCCGCGTATTCGGCACCCGGGTTGCCCAGTCCGACGATCAACCAGCGGTCCATGTTTCCTCTCAGCGACCTCAAGCGACCTCAGCGACCTTCGAGCGACCTTCAAGAGAAACGGGACAGCCGATCGGATCGGCTGCCCCGTCGCCCGGTGGCTATTCGGCGGAGGCGGCCTCTTCGGCGCCCGCGACCTCGGCGGCCTCGGCGGCCTCGCCCTCGACACCCTCTTCCTCGGCCGGCGCCTCGACCGGCTTGGCGATGACGTGGAGGACCACGGCCTCGGAGTCGGCGATCAGCGTGGTGCCCTTGGGCAGCTTGAGGTCGCCGGCGGTGACGACGGTGCCGATCACCAGGCCCTCGACGTCGACCTCGACACCGGTCGGGATGTGGGTCGCCTCGGCCTCGACGGCGATCGAGACGAGCTGCTGGTCAAGCAGGCCCTCGGAGTTGACGTCGCCGACCGTGGTGACCGGGATCTCGACGGTGACCTTCTCGCCGCGCTTGACCAGGAGCAGGTCGACGTGCTCGACGAAGCCCTTGATCGGGTCGCGCTGGACGCCCTTGGGCAGCGCGAGCTCGTCGACGCCGTCACCCTGGAGGCGGATCAGCACGTTGGCCGTGCGGAGTGCGAGGAGCACCTCGTGACCGGGCAGGGTCAGGTGCTTGGGCTCGATGCCGTGCCCGTAGAGAACGGCGGGCACCTTGTCGGCGCGGCGGATCTTGCGAGCGGCGCCCTTGCCGAACTCCGTGCGGGGCTCGGCGGCGATACGTACTTCGGACACGACATCTCCTAGGGATGCGAGATCGGATGTTGGGCGCTCCCCCTCACCCGCCCTAGCGGAAGGCGTTACGAGCGCAACCTGGCCAGTCTACCGGCTCGGGCGGCGGCCTTCGCCGGTCACGTGTCGCCCTCGAACAGGCTGGTGACCGAGCCGTCGGTGAAGACCTCGGTGATGGCCCGGGCGATCAACGGCGCGATGGACAGCACGGTCAGTGTGTCGAACCGGGCGGACTGCGCCAGCGGCAGCGTGTTGGTCACCACGACCTCGCTGATGCGGGAGTTCTTCAGCCGGTCGACCGCGGGGTCGGAGAAGATCGCGTGGGTAGCCGCGGTGATGACGTTGGTGGCGCCCTGCTCGTAGAGGGCGTCGGCCGCCTTGCAGATCGTGCCCGCGGTGTCGATCATGTCGTCGATCAGCACGCAGGTGCGTCCGCGTACCTTGCCGACCACTTCGCTGACCTTCACCGAGTTGGCGACGTCGAGGTCGCGCCGCTTGTGGATGAAGGCGAGCGGGGTGCCGAGCGTGTCGGCCCAGCGCTCCGACAGCCGCACGCGCCCGGTGTCGGGCGACACGACGGTGGTGTTGGCCAGGTCGAGCCGGTTCTTGAGGTAGCTCTCGAGCACCGGCATCGCGAACAGGTGGTCGACGGGGCCGTCGAAGAAGCCCTGGATCTGCGAGGTGTGCAGGTCGATGGACATCAACCGGTCGGCGCCGGCGGTCTTGAACAGGTCGGCCATCAGCCTGGCCGTGATGGGCTCGCGGCCGCGGCTCTTCTTGTCCTGCCTGGCGTAGCCGAAGAACGGCATGACCACGGTGATGCGCTTGGCGGAGGCCCGCTTGAGCGCGTCGACCATGATGAGCTGTTCCATGATCCACTTGTTGATGGGGACGGTGTGGCTCTGGATCACGAAGGCGTCGCAGCCGCGGACCGACTCGAGGTAGCGGGCGTAGATCTCGCCGTTGGCGAAGTCGATCAGCTTGGTGGGGGTGAGCGAGACGCCGATGTGCTCGGCGACCTCCTCGGCCAGCTCGGGGTGGGCGCGGCCGGAGAAGAGCATGAGATTCTTCTCGCCCGGCTGCTTGATGCTGGTCATGAGTTCTCCTTCGTCGGTCTCATGACCTCGGTGCGGTGCCTGTTGATGACCTCAACATGCCCGGTCATTTGCCACTCTCCTGCTGTTCTTGCTCGGCCAGCGCCCGCTCGGCGGCCGCCGCCGACTTCGTGCCCGCGCGCCTGCGCAAGACCCATTTCTCGATGTTGCGTTGCCGGGCGCGCGCCACGCCGATCGCGCCGGGGGGCACGTCGCCGTCGATGATCGAGCCCGCCGCCGTGTAGGCGCCGTCGCCGACCGTCACCGGGCCGACGAGCATGGTGTCGCAGCCGACGAAGGCGCCGTCGCCCACGATGCTGCGATGCTTGGCGACCCCGTCGTAGTTGACGAAGATCACGGCGGCGCCGATGTTGGCGTCGTCACCGATGGTGGCGTCGCCCGCGTAGGACAGGTGCGGCACCTTGGAACGGTCGCCGACCTGGGTGTTCTTCATCTCGACGAACGTACCGGCCTTGGCCGCCTGACCGAGCACGGTGCCGGGCCGCAGGTAGGCGTAGGGGCCGACGCTGGCTCGTGGCCCGATGACGGCGTCGTCGCAGACCGCGTTGCGCACGACCGCGCCGGGGCCGACCCGGGTGTCGGTCAGCGTGGTGCCCGGCCCGACCTCGGCGCCGGCCTCGATGACCGTGTGGCCGTGCAGTTGGGTGCCGGGGTGGACGACCGCGTCGGGCTCGATGCGTACGCTGACGTCGATCCAGGTGCTGGACGGGTCGATGACCGTGACCCCGGCGCGCATGTGCCGCTCCAGCAGCCGCCGGTTGAGCACCTGACGGACGAAGGCCAGCTGGACCCGGTCGTTGACGCCCTCGACCTCGGCGTAGTCGCCCGCGACGTGCGCGCCCACCCGGTGGCCGTCCTCGCGCAGGATGGACAGCACGTCGGTGAGATACTCCTCACCCTGGGCGTTGTCGGTCGACACCCGCTTGACGGCGTCGGCGAGCAGCCGCCCGTCGAAGGCGTAGATGCCGGAGTTCATCTCCTTGACGGCCCGCTGCTCGGCGCTGGCGTCCTTCTCCTCGACGATCTCCAGCACGGCGCCCGAGGAGTCACGGATGATCCGCCCGTAGCCGGTCGGATCGGGCACCTCGGCGGTGAGCACGGTGACCGCGTTGCCGTCGCCCTCGTGCCGCTGGAGCAGCTCGGCGAGGGTCTCGGTGCGCAGCAGCGGCACGTCGCCGTAGGTGACGAGGACCGTGCCGTCGATCTCGCCGACCTCCTCCAGCACGGTGCGCACGGCATGGCCGGTGCCGCGCTGCTCGGCCTGGACGATGGCGCGCGCGTCGGGGCTGGACTCGGCCAGGTGGGCGCCGACGCGTTCGCGGGCGTGGCCGATGACCACGATGAGCCGTTCGGGCCCGAGGTCGCGGGCCGCGGCGAGCATGTGGTCGACCAGCGCGAGGCCGCACACCTCGTGCAGGACCTTGGGGGTCTGACTCTTCATCCGGGTGCCCTCGCCCGCGGCGAGGACGATGACGGCTGCCGGGCGCGGCACACTCACGGACTGAGGCTCCCTGTGACTGGACAGATCAGGGCATTCGTACGACCACCGCACGGCAACCCTCCCGACACCGTGAGGATACCTGCCTGGGCCCGGCTCATTCGCGCCGGGGGAGAATCTCAGAGCTCCCGGAAGAGGACTCGAACCCCTACAAAGTGGACCAAAACCACTTGTCCTGCCGATTAGACGATCCGGGATCAATCGGACACTGGCCGCGTCCGACACATCTACGATACCGATCCCGCGCGTCGGCGCGCGCCGGGATTCGCGTCGCATCGGATCACCGTCATGTCACGGCCGATCGGCTCCTCCGATTGGCCCCGCCCTCGATGGGTAGGGCAGTCGACTAGCAGAAAACCGGACCCCCGGCAAGCCACGAATCCGACTCTCATCGCAAGGCGGAGCGTCACCTATCTCATATTCGTGGCTTAGGTCTTCCTAACTTACGATGGCGTAGGTTACGGTTGCGTAGCCGGACAATCATCCCCATACATGCCGTGAGAGGTAGCCCATGACCGTTCTCTCCGAGCGTCCGACGCCGACACCCAAACCCGATGCCGACCCAGAAGTCCGCACCAAGACCGAGCTCGTCACCTTCGCCCTGGTGGTCGGACTGCCCCTGATCGCCATCGCGGCAGCCGTGCCGGTCGCCTGGGGATGGGGGCTCGGCTGGACGGACATCGCGATCGCGTTCGTCTTCTACGTCGTCACCGGACTCGGCGTGACCGTCGGGCTGCACCGCTACTTCACCCACGGATCATTCAAGGCCAAGCGCCCGCTGAAGATCGCGCTGGGCATCGCGGGCAGCCTCTCACTGGAGATGTCCGTGCTCGACTGGGTGGCCACGCACCGCAAGCACCACAAGTTCTCCGACAAGGAGGGCGACCCGCACTCCCCGTGGCGCTTCGGCCCCGGCTTCAAGTCGATGTCCAAGGGCCTGCTCTACGCGCACATGGGCTGGATGTTCGACGCCGAGCGCACCAACCGCGACAAGTACGCGCCCGACCTGTGCAAGGACCCGGACGTCGTCAGGCTGCACAAGGCGTTCCCGGCGCTGGCCGTCACCTCGCTCGTGCTGCCCGGCATCCTCGGCGGGCTGCTCACCTGGTCGTGGCAGGGCGCGCTGACCGCGTTCTTCTGGGGCACCCTGGTCCGCATCGGCCTGCTGCACCACGTGACGTGGTCGATCAACTCGATCTGCCACGTGTTCGGCGAGGAGGAGTTCCAGGTCCGCGACAAGTCGCGGAACGTGTGGTGGCTGGCCATCCCGTCGTTCGGCGAGTCGTGGCACAACCTGCACCACTCCGACCCCACCTGCGCCAGGCACGGCGTGCTGAAGGGGCAGATCGACCTGAGCGCGGGCGTCATCAGGATGTTCGAGAAGCTCGGCTGGGCCCACGACGTGCGCTGGCCCACGCCGGAGCGGCTGGCGGCGAAGCGGGTTGCCTGACCACGGCACCTTGGTGACCGGTCCCGCGCCCGGCAGCGCCATTATGGAAACCGTGACCGAATCCCGATCTCGTAGGCGCATGTCCGGAAGAGAGCGAAGAGAGCAGCTGATTCACATCAGCCGCACGCTGTTCGCCGAAAAGGGGTTCGACGGGACCTCCATCGAGGAGATAGCGGCGACCGCCCAGGTGTCGAAACCGGTGGTGTACGAGCATTTCGGCGGCAAGGAGGGCGTCTACGCGGTGGTCGTCGACCGCGAGATGCAGAAGCTGCTCGGCATGATCACCGAGGCGCTGTCCGCCAGCCACTCGCTGATCAAGCTGGAGCGGGCGGCGCTCGCGCTGCTGCGCTACATCGAGGAGAGCAGCGAGGGTTTCCGCATCCTGGTGCGCGACTCGCACGCCGCGTCGGGCACGGGCACGTTCGCCAGCCTGATCAGCGAGATCGCCAGTCAGGTCGAGGACGTGCTCGCCGACGAGTTCGCCGGCCGCGGCTACGACCCCAAGTTGGCGCCCATGTACGCCCAGATGCTGGTCGGCATGGTGGCGCTGACCGGGCAGTGGTGGCTCGACGTGCGCAAGCCGGGGCGCGAGGAGGTGGCCGCGCACCTGGTCAACCTGGCGTGGAACGGCCTGACCAACCTCAACCCGCAGCCGGCCATCACCGTCACCACCCGCACACATTCGGCCGCCGCCAAGCCCCGTTCCAGCGACAAGGAGCTACGCGAGCTGGAGAAGGCCAGGGAGCGGGAGCTGGAGAAGGCGGAGAAGGTTCGCCAGCGCGACCTCCGTGAGGCCGAGAAGCTCCGGGCTCGTGAGCTGAAGGAGCGCGAACGCCTGCTGAAGGAAGCCGAGAAGGAGCGCGAACGTGCGCTGAAGGAGGCGGAGAAGGAGCGCGAACGCCTGCAGAAGGAGGCCGAGAAGGAGCGCGAACGCCTCCGGAAGGAGACCGAGAAGGCCCGCGAGCGCGAGGACAAGCTGCGTCAGCGGGAGGCTCGGCTCGCCGCCCGGCCCGGCCAGCCTGACCAGCAGGAGTAGCCGTTGCGGCGTAGTTAACGTTCCGTTCAATCTGACGGGGCATATTCCGGATATGTCCGTCGAAATGCTCGATCGGAACGGCGAGCCGGCCCTGCCTCAGGAGAGGTTCCTCAACCGCGAGGAGAGCTGGCTGCAGTTCAACGAGCGCGTGCTCGAACTGGCCGAGGACCCCTCCGTACCACTTCTGGAACGGGTGCGGTTCCTGGCCATCTTCGCGAGCAACCTGGACGAGTTCTTCCGGGTCCGGGTCGCGGGGCTGAAACGTCGCATGGCGACCGGTCTGCTGCTGCGGACCAAGAGCGGGCTCAAACCGCGCGAGGAGCTGACGCGGATCGCGACGATCGCCGACGGGCTGGCCAGGCGGCACGCGGCCGCCTTCCACGAGCAGATCTCCCCCCAGCTCGCCGCCGAGGGCATCGCGATCGTCAGATGGGACGACCTGGGCCGCGAGGAGCGCACGGAGCTGCGCAAGCTGTTCAGGGAGCGGGTCCGGCCGGTCCTGACGCCGCTCGCCGTCGACCCTGCCCACCCGTTTCCGTATATTTCCGGGCTCAGCCTCAATCTGGCGGTCGTCGTGCGGAACCCGGCCAACGACCAGACGGTGTTCGCGCGGGTGAAGGTGCCCTCGCAGCTGCCCCGGTTCGTCCCCGTGTCGAAGGACCGGTTCGTCCCGCTGGAGGACGTCATCGCGGCGCATCTCGGGCAGCTCTTCAAGGGCATGGAGATCGTCCAGCATCACGTCTTCCGCGTGACCAGGAACGAGGACCTCGACGTCGACGAGGACGTCACCGAGAACCTCATGCAGGCCCTGGAGAAGGAGCTGCTCAGGCGGCGCTTCGGCTCGCCGGTCCGGCTGGAGGTCGAGGACACGATCTCCCCCGAGGTGCTGGACCTCCTGGTGGAGGAGCTGGGCGTCGCGCCGTACGAGATCTACCGCATCGCCGGCCCGCTCGACCTGACCGGCCTGCACGCCATCGCGGACCTCGAACGCGGCGAGCTCGGCTACCGGCCCTTCGTGCCCGCCGAGGCGGTGGGCGCCGACGAGGACCTGTTCGGCCTGCTGCGCGAGCGCGACGTGCTCGTCCACCACCCCTACGACTCGTTCTCGACCAGCGTGCAGAAGTTCATCGAGACGGCCGCCGCCGACCCCAGAGTGCTGGCGATCAAGCAGACCCTCTACCGGACCAGCGGCGAGTCGCCGATCGTCGACGCCCTGATCGACGCGGCCGAGGCGGGCAAGCAGGTGGTGGTCGTCGTCGAGATCAAGGCCCGCTTCGACGAGCACGCGAACATCAGCTGGGCCCGCAAGCTGGAGCGCGCCGGGTGCCACGTGGTCTATGGCGTGGTCGGCCTGAAGACGCACTGCAAGCTGGCCCTGGTGGTCCGCCAGGAGCCCTCCGGAGAGCTGCGCCGCTACTGCCACATCGGCACCGGCAACTACAACCCCAAGACCGCCCGGCAGTACGAGGACTTCGGCCTGCTCACTGCCGATCCGCTGGTCGGCGAGGACGTCACCGACCTGTTCATCCACCTGACCGGCTACTCCCACCACTCGGCCTACCGCCGGCTGCTGGTCGCGCCGCACTCGCTGCGCGCCGGGCTGCTGGCCCGGATCGAGCGGGAGATCGCGCACCAGCGGGCCGGTCGCCCCGCCCGGATCAGGATCAAGACCAACTCGCTGGTGGACGAGCCGGTCATCGACGCGCTCTATCGCGCCTCCCGCGCCGGCGTGCCGGTGGACCTGTGGGTACGCGGCGTCTGCATCCTGCGCCCCGGAGTGCCCGGCCTGTCGGAGAACATCCGGGTCAGGTCGGTCCTGGGGCGGTTCCTGGAGCACTCCCGCGTCTACGAGTTCGGCCTGGGCAGGCGGCCGGAGGTGTGGATCGGCAGTGCCGACCTCATGCGCCGCAACCTCGACCGCCGCGTGGAGGCCCTGGTCAAGGTGACCGCCCAGCAGCACAAGGCGTACCTGATCGGGCTGATGGACCTGGCCATGGCCGACACCACGAACACGTGGTGGCTGAACGCCGACGGCACGTGGGCCCGCCACCCCGGCGAGGACCTGCAGAGTCACCTCATCGGCACCCACCGCTGGAGGACCGTTGACGACTGATCCGCTGCGGGCCGCGGGAGCCGTGGTGTGGCGGGGCGACGAGAGCCGCCCGGAGGTGGCCGTCATCCACCGGCCGCGCTACGACGACTGGACCTTCCCCAAGGGCAAACTGCTGCCCGGCGAGCACGTGATCGCCGCCGCGCTGCGCGAGGTGCGCGAGGAGACGGGCCTGAGCGTGTCGCTCGGCCGCCCCTTGCCGCCTGCCCACTACCTGCGCCAGGGCCGGACGAAACGGGTCGACTACTGGGTGGGCCGCGTGCTGGCGCGGGACGACTTCGTGCCGGGCGACGAGGTGGACGAGCTGCGCTGGCTGCCGGCCGACGAGGCCGCCGCGCTGCTCAGCTACGAGTGGGACGCGGGTCTGCTGCGCGCCGTTTCTGCCGCGCCGCTCGACACCGTCCCCCTCGTCCTCGTCCGGCACGCGAGCGCGGGCGCCCGGCAGGAGTGGGGCGGCGACGACGCGCTCCGGCCGCTCGACCCCGACGGCCGGGCTCAGGCGGCGACCCTGGCCACCGTGCTGCCGGCCTACCGGCCCGAGACGCTGCTCAGCTCGCCGAGCCTGCGTTGCGTCCAGACGCTGGAGCCGTACGGCATGGAGATCGGTCTGGAGCCGTTGCTCGGCGAGGAGAGCCAGGACCCGGGCAAGACGCCCGCGCTGGTGCGGTCGCTGCGCTGGCCGGCGGCCGTGTGCAGCCACCGCAAGGTGCTGCCCGGCCTGATCCGCGCACTGACCGGTGAGGAGACGCGGCTGCGCAAGGGCGCGTTCGCCGTGGTGCACCGGATCGGCGAGCGGGTGGTCAGCGTGGAGCGGCACTCCACGTGACGGGCAGCTCCGCGAACCCCTCCGTGATGCGCCCCTCCGACCGCCGCAGCTCCGACACCGGCACAGCCACGCGCAGGTCGGGGAAGCGCTGGTAGAGCCTGCCGAACACGGCCTCCAGCTCGACCCGGGCCAGGCTCGCCCCGATGCAGAACCGGGGCCCCCAGCCGAAGCTGAGATGCGGATCGCTCAACGGCCGGCGCAGGTCGAAGGCGTCGGGCTCGGCGAAGACGCGCTCGTCCCTGTTCGCCGCACCGGTCATGAGCAGCACCGCCTCGCCCTTGCGAATCGTGACCCCGCCCAGCTCGATGTCGTCGTGCGCGTACCTCGGCAGGCCGTGCAGGCTCGGCGCGGCCAGCCGGAGGATCTCCTCCACGGCGGCGGCGGCCAGCCCCGGGTCGGCGCTGAGCAGCGCGCGCTGGCCGGGGTTCATCTCCAGGAGCAGCACGCCGTAGTCGATGCGGTTGACCGTCGTCTCGTGCCCGGCGAACAGCAGCCCGCCGGCCAGCTGCGCGATCTTCCCGTCGTCGTCCAGCTCACCGGCCAGGTCGGACAGGACGTCCTCTCCCGGGGTGTGCCGCTTGCGTTCGATGAGATCGGCCATGTAGGCGCCCATCTCCTCGCGGGCGGCCAGGCCGAGGGCCTCGTCCGTGGCGTCGCCCATCCGGGCCGAGACGCCGCTGAAGTAGTCGCGGTCCTCGAAGGGCACGCCGAGCAGCTCGCAGATGACCAGCACGGGAAGCGGGAAGGAGAGCTCGGCGTGCAGGTCGGCGGGCGGTGTCAGCTTCGCCAGATGGGCCAGCCGCTCGTCGACCAGGGTGCCGACGTGCTCTCTGAGGGCCTTCATGCGGCGGGCCGAGAACGACGGCACGAACAACCTGCGCATCCGGTCGTGCTCGGCCTTCTCGGTCGCGGCGTCGCCCTGCGGGCCGCCGATCAGGGCGGAGGCGGAGACGCGGGCCGCGCTCCCGGGCTCGGGGTGGGAGCGGTTCAGCCGGCCGTCGGCGAACAGGGCGCGCGTATCCTCGTAGCCGCTGACCAGCCAGACCTCGTCGCCCATCGGGGTGCGGACCTTGGCGATGCCCTCCCGCTCCCGCAGCTCGCGGTAGGCCGCGGGGACGCTCAGCGGGTCGCTGCGTGCGAAGGGCACGATGGGAATGTCATTCATATCACCTTCCTAACAGCTTTGACGGTCCGCGCCCACACTTTGGGGAACCGCGTGTCAGCCCGCTCGGCGGCGGCGCGTTCGAGGCCGATCAGCAGCCCGTAGGTGAAGGTGTCCTCCCCCGCCTGGCGGGCGCGTTCCGCCTCCTCGGCGAGCGTCTGCTGCGCGACCACGCCGTCCCGCTGCGCGCCCAGCACCTCCTGTACGCCTTCGGCGAGCTCGGCCAGCTCGCCCAGCTGGTCACCGAGGGTGGGTTCGAGCGCCTCCGCCGTGTAACGGGCTCGTTTGGCCGCCTTGCGCACGTCGTGCAGGGCGATCACCCGCTGCGCCGGATCCTCGGTCTCCTGGGCGATGTCGTACGCCTTGGTCACCCGGTCCCAGCCGGCGGTCGCCACCTTCGTGAGCGTCTTGCGGGCCGGCTTCGCCGCCGCCTTGGCCAGCCGCGGCTCGGTCACCAGCGTGTCGAGCCGGTCCAGCAGGGCGTAGTAGCGCGGGCCGCTCAGGGTGTCCCTGATCCGCGCGTACGCCTCCCGCTCACGGGTGAGCAGGTCGTCGGCGAGCCTGCCCCGGACCGGGCCGGCGACCAGCTCGGGCGGCAACCGGTCCAGCAGACCGTCGAACCTGGCCCTGATCACCTCCAGGTCCCGGGCCTCGCCGAGCACCGTGCCCAGCCACCTGAGCTCCTCCTGGATCTCGCGGGTGTCGGTCACGATCGTCTTGAACGCCTTCAGCGCGCTGCGCAACCTGCGGGAGGCGACGCGCATCTGGTGCACGGCGTCCTCTTCGGCCCGCCGTACGCGGGGGTCCTGGGAGAGGAGGGCTGCGACCTGGCTCGCGAGGTAGTCGACGACGACCCGGCCCGCGCTGCCCGGCTCGGTGTCCGCCACGGGCGAAGGGGGCCGGTCGAGGAGCCTGGCGAGCTTGCTGGCCGCGCCGGACGGGGTGGCGCCCGCCTTCCTGAGGCGCTTGCCGACCTTGGCCAGCAGGGCGCGGTCGCCGTCGAGGATCTCGGCCTCCACCTCGCGCCATCGGGCGATCCTGCGCTCCTCGCCGAGCACGGTGCCCTTGACCCGGTCGTCGGCGACCTCGATCAGCCTGGTGTCGCCGTCACGCAGCAGGGTGACGCTCCTGCGGGTGTCGAGCTCGGCGACCGCGCGCAGCTCCGCGCCCCGCGTGTAGGCGCGTACCAGCTCGGCGAGCTCCGGCGGCACCACCTTCGTGCTCGGCGTCAGCGGCCGGGCGATCTCCTGGCGGGCTCCCTTGGCCTTGGGCAGCTTCAGGTGCCAGCCGGCGTCGTCGCCGCCGCGCCTGCGCCTGAGCGTGACGCCTCGCGCCGCCAGGCGGAGATCCGGGGTGTCGTAGTAGAGCGCCACCAGCCGGTGGCTCTTCGGGCCGACGACCTCGGCCAGCCCGCTCAGATCCGGAATCTCATAGTCGGGCGGAACGTCGAACTTGTCCTCGATCTCGATGCCCACAGCACCTCGCAAAAGGTCCGTTTCGGGGACAATCATGCCACTGGAGCCGGACAATCATCGCGGCGGCGGCAGCTCGATTCCATTGCCCAGGAGATCCGCGACGTACACACCGGGCTCCATGCTCACTTCCGCGCCACCACGAAGATCCGCCGGAACGGGAACGGTGTGCCGTACTCCCGGCTCGGATAGGCCTCGCGCAGCGGCCCGGCCAACTCGGCGGCGAACCTGTCCCGCTCGGCCGGGTCCAGCCGATCGAAGACGGGCCGCAGGGCGGTGCCCGAGACCCAGTCGAGCACCGCGTTCTCCCCTCGCAGCACGTGCGTGTAGGTCGTCTCCCAGGCGTCGGGCCGGCAGTCGAGGCCGTACAGGAGGTCGAGGTAGCCGACCGGGTTGTCCACGGGGCTGTCGCGGTCGAGATCGCCGAGCCGGTCGGACCAGGTGGGCGAGGCGCACAGCTCGCGGATGACGCGGTGGCTGGGGGCGTCGAAGTTGCCGGGCACCTGGAAGGCCAGCCAGCCCCCGGGGCTCAGCGCCTCCACCCAGCGCTCGATCACGTCACGGTACGTGGGCACCCACTGGAGCACGGCGTTGGCGACGATCACGTCCACCGGCCGGTCCGGATGCCAGGTGGTCACGTTCGCGACCTCGAACCTGGGCCTCGCCGCCGGCTCCCTCGCCTTCCGGATCATGGCCGGCGAGGCGTCGAAGCCCTCCACGGTCGCCTCCGGCCAGCGCCGGGCCAACTCCACGGTGAGTTCGCCGGTGCCGCAGCCCGCGTCCACGACATAATCGGGACGGTCCGCTTCCACTCTGGCGATCAGATCGTGGAACGGCCGCGACCGTTCGCCGGCGAATCTGGCATACGTCGCTGGATCCCAGATATCTCTCGACATAGAGATAATTGATAGCGAGATAGTTATCTCGATGTCAAGACAGTACACTTGGGTCATGACCGAGGATCCGCAGGACGAGGTCGACCGGCTCGTCCGGGCCTGGCGGGAAGAGCGCCCCGACCTCGACGTCGAGCCGCTCCAGGTGCTCTCCCGCGTGTCGCGTCTGGCCAGGCACCTCGACCGGGCCAGGAGGGCCGCGTTCGCCGAGCATGACCTGGAGCCCTGGGAGTTCGACGTGCTCACCGCGCTGCGCCGGGCCGGCAAGCCGTACGAACTGAGCCCGGGTAGCCTGCTCCGCGCCACCCTGGTGACGTCGGGCACCATGACCAACCGCATCGACCGGCTCGCTCAGGCCGGTCTCGTCGTCCGCCGGCCCGACCCGGAGGATCGGCGCGGGGTCCTGGTCACCCTGACGGAGGCGGGGCAGGCGCGCGTCGACGCCGCCTTCTCCGACCTGCTGCGGCGGGAGCGGGAGCTGCTCTCCGGCCTGGGCGCCGACGACCGGCGCACCCTCGCCGCACTCCTCCGCACGCTCCTCACACCGTTCGACTCCTGAAGAGGTGCGCGGTCAGTCGCCGAGGCTGTCGGCGACCTCCAGCCACTCGGCCTCGATGCTGTCCTTCTGGCTGAGGAGGTCGCGCAGCTCGGCGTCCAGCGAACCGAGCCGGGCGTAGTCGCTCGCCGCCTCGGCCATCGCGGCGTGCAGCTTGGCCTCCTTGTCGCTGAGCCGGTCGAGCTGGCGTTCGAGGCGGTTGAGCTCCTTGCGCAGCTCCCGTTCCTCCTTGGCCGACATCCCCGCGGGCTGGGCCGGCGCCTCGGCCGCCACCCGCTCGGCGGGCACGGCCGAACCGACCCGGGCCGTGAGCGCGGCGCCCGCCGCCCGGCGCTGGAGGTATTCGTCGACCCCGCCGGGCAGCAGCGACAACCTGCCGTCGCCGAGGAGCGCGACGCTGCGATCGGTCACCCGCTCCAGGAAGTAGCGGTCGTGGCTGACCAGGATCAGCGTGCCCGGCCAGCCGTCGAGCAGGTCTTCGAGCTCGTTGAGGGTCTCGATGTCGAGGTCGTTGGTCGGCTCGTCGAGCAGCAGCACGTTGGGGTCGTCCATGAGCAGCCGGAGCAGTTGCAGCCGCCGTCGCTCGCCGCCGGACAGGTCGCCGATCACCTTCCACTGCGCGTCACCCTTGAAGCCCAGGCGTTCGAGCAGTTGGGAGGCGGTCCACTCCTTCTTGCCGACCTGGATGTACTTGCGTACGTCCTCGATCGTCTCCAGCACCCGCCGGGTGGGGTCGAGCTCGGCCAGCTCCTGCGACAGATGCGCCATCCGCACGGTCTTGCCCCTGACCACGCGCCCGGAGTCGGGCTGGACCGTGTCGGCGAGCAGCCGGAGCACCGACGACTTGCCGGAGCCGTTGACGCCGATCAGCCCGATGCGATCGCCCGGCCCGAACTGCCAGGTGGTCCGGTCGAGCACCAGAGGCCCGCTGCCGGGCCCACCGGCGTGGAGGGTCACGTCCTCCAGGTCGTAGACGGTCTTGCCGAGCCGCGCCGTGGCGAACTTCACCAGCTCGACGCTCTCACGGGGCGGCGGCTCGTTGGCGATCAGCGCCTGAGCGGCCTCGATGCGGAACTTCGGCTTGGACGTGCGCGCGGGCGGGCCGCGCCGCAGCCAGGCGATCTCCTTGCGCATGAGGTTCTGGCGGCGCTCCTCGGACGCCTGGGCGATGCGCGCCCGCTCCGCCTTCGCCAGCACGTAAGCCGCGTATCCACCCTCATAGCGCTCGACCCGCCCGTCGACCACCTCCCAGGTGCGGGTGGACACGGCGTCAAGGAACCAGCGGTCGTGCGTCACGACCACCAGCGCGCTCTTCCTGGCGGCCAGATGAGCCGCCAGCCAGGCGATGGCCTCGATGTCGAGGTGGTTGGTGGGCTCGTCCAGCATGATCAGGTCGTGCTCGTCGATCAGCAGCCGGGCCAGCGCCGTACGGCGGCGCTCCCCGCCCGACAGCTCGCTCGCCCGCGCGTCGAGGTCGAGATCGCCGATCAGGCTGCCGAGAAGCTCGCGAACGCCCTGGTCGCCGGCCCACTCGTGCTCGGCCCTGCCTCCCAGCACCAGCTCCCGGACAGTCCGGCCGGGGTCGAGGTCGTCGCGCTGCGACAGGAACCCCACCCTCAGGCCCCGCGTGTGCGTCACCCGCCCGCTGTCGGGCTTCGCATCCCCTGCGATCAGCGACATCAGGGTGGTCTTGCCACCGCCGTTGCGGCCCACGACACCGATCCGCTCTCCGGCCTCGACGCCGAGGGAGACGTCGTGGAGCAGCGGCTTGGGCCCGTAGGCATGGGAGACAGACTCGAGATTGACCAGATTCATCGCGCTTCCAGGGTATCGGCTCCCTGCGCCCTCCCGGCTCGCTGTCGAGCAGCGGTGCTTGACCTTGCCGTCGCGTCAACATCTAGCGTCGTGGACGAGCCGGAAGAACCGGCTCGGTGATGGGCAGGGAACGGGTGAGCGGGCCATGGCATGGTCGATCGCACAGGTGGCGCGGATGTCGGGAGTGACGTCGAGGACTCTGCGCCACTATGACGAGATCGGGCTGCTGACACCCGCCTGGGTCGGCGGGAACGGCTATCGCCACTACGAGGAGGACCAGCTGCTGCGGTTGCAGCAGATCCTCGTGCTGCGTGAGCTCGACCTCGGTCTCGCCGAGATCAAGGAGATCATCGATCGGCACACCGACCCGGTGGAGGCGTTGCGCGAGCACCATCGGCGGCTGCTGCGGGAGCGCGACCGGCTGGACGCCGTGGCCCGCATGGTGACCCGCACCATCACCGAACTCCAGGAGAGCGAAGGGAAGGGCGGCATGTCCAGAATCAGTAGGCCGGAGAACCTGTTCGAGGGGTTCGACGGGGTGCGCTACGGCGCGGAGGCCCGCGAGCGGTGGCCGGAGCACTGGGAGCGGTCCGGGCAACAGGAGCTCCTGGACACCCTGCCTCCCGAGGAGATCGCCCGCCTGGGCCAGGAGGCGACGGCGGGAATGATGCGGATGGCCGAGTTCATGACCGCCGGCACCCCCACCGACGACCCCACGGTTCTCGCCGAACTCGACGCTCACTACCGGCACCTGACCCGGTTCTGGTCGCCGACCGCGGCGGAGTACACGCACCTGGCTCGGATGCAGGTCGACGACGAGCGGTTCGGTGCGAACTATGAGCGGATCGCCGAGGGCCTGTCCGGGTACATGCGCGACGCCATGCTCGCCTACGCGCACGCCCGGTTGAGCTGAACCTCGCTGGTCGAGGCCCCCGGCCTGCCGAGGCCACTCACCTCGCTGGTCGAGGCACCCGGCCTGCCGAGGCCACTCACCTCGCTGGTTGAGGTCGCCCCGGCCTGCCGAGGCCACTCACGTCGCGACCAGCGCCTGGCATGGTCCGGCAGAACGGAAGGTGCTAGGCCGGGCGGGGGCCGGAGACGGGGCCGTGAGCGGTCAGAGCGGTGCGGCAGGAGGGCGACTCGGACAACGCGTCGGCGAGACGCCGAGCGTGCTCCTCGTCGGCCGCGAGGAAGGCACAGGTCGGGCCGGAGCCGGAGACGAGGCCGCCGAGCGCGCCCGCATCGCGACCGGCCGCCAAGGTGCCGGCCAGTTCGGGGCGGAGGGCGAGGGCGGCCGGCTGCAGGTCGTTGGCGAGACGGGTGCCCAGCGCGGGGGCGTCACCCGTGCGGAGAGCCGCCAGCAGTGCCTCGTCCGCCTGCGGCCACGGCGCCTCGGCCCCCGCCGCCGCGCGCAGGGCGTCACACTCGGCGTAGACCCGAGGGGTGGACAGCCCGCCGTCGGCCACCGCGAACGCCCAGTGGAAGACACCACCCGTCGGCAGCTCGCTGAGCTGCTCACCCCGGCCGGTGCCCACCGCCGTGCCACCCAGCAGCGCGAACGGCACGTCGCTCCCCAGGTCACCGGCGATCTCCAGGAGATCCTCGAACGGCAGGCCGAGACCCCACAGCTCGTTGCACGCCACCAGCGCACCCGCCGCGTCGGCGCTGCCCCCGGCCATGCCGCCCGCCACCGGGATCGCCTTGTGGATCACCAGGTCCGCCCCATAGGCGCGGCCGGCGTGCTTGGCCAGGGCCCGAGCGGCCTGAACAGCCAGGTTGCCGTCATCGACCGGCACCTGGTGGGCCCACTCGCCCACGACTGACA
Source organism: Nonomuraea sp. CX421 (assembly GCF_059358955.1). NCBI lineage: Bacteria > Bacillati > Actinomycetota > Actinomycetes > Streptosporangiales > Streptosporangiaceae > Nonomuraea > Nonomuraea sp. CX421. The sequence continues at coordinate 271,433 of NZ_JCADBK010000007.1, forward strand.
CGGTGATCGACTCGGACTCGTTCGCCACCACCTCGTCGAAGATGGACACGGCGTGGAACACGTTGACCAGGTCGTGGTAGCCGTCCTCGCGCAGGGGCCCCACGGACAGCTGCACGTTGACCTTCGCGGGCACCCGTACGGTCACCGAACTCATCAATCTTCTGCCATTTCATCGCCGCCGGCTCAAGGACATCCGATGTTATACGGACCCGCTTCCCCGCCACGCGGGCTTCCCAGCGCGGCACGCGCGACAGCCGGGGATGCGACCCGTGCATGGCCGAACAGGTGGCCGGATCGGTCAGGAATCGAGAAGCGCAGGTCACGGAGCAGCACCTAGCCTGATCGTCATGGACATCACCATTCACACGAGCTTCCTGCCGCATGACGACCCGGACGCGTCCCTGGCCTTCTACCGCGACATCCTCGGCTTCGAGGTCCGCAGCGACGTCGGCCAGGGCAAGATGCGCTGGATCACGGTCGGCCCCGCCGGCCAGCCCGACACGTCCATCCTCCTGGCGCCGCCGGCCGCCGACCCCGGGATCACCGAGGACGAGCGCCGCACCATCGCCGAGATGATGGCCAAGGGCACCTACGGCTGGATCCTGCTGGCCACCCGGGACCTCGACGGCACTTTCGAGAGGGTGCAGGCCGGCGACGCCGAGGTCGTCCAGGAGCCGACCGAGCAGCCGTACGGCATCCGCGACTGCGCTTTCCGCGATCCCGCGGGCAACCTGGTCCGCATCCAGGAGCTTCGCTGAGCCGTCCGAGCCTTCCGGGCATCGAGAGGAGTTTCTCATGTGTCACCCCGCATGGGGGCGCGCACGCACCGCGCACCTGAGTGACCTCGCGCGGCTGCGCCGCGTCCGCGACCGGATCGACCGGGACTACGCGCAGCCGCTGGACGTCGAGGCTCTCGCCCGCGGCGCTCACATGTCGGCCGGGCACCTCAGCAGGGAGTTCCGGCTGGCCTATGGCGAGTCGCCCTACAGCTACCTGATGACGCGGCGCATCGAGCGCGCGATGACGCTGCTGCGTCGTGGCGACCTCAACGTCACCGAGGTCTGCTTCGCGGTCGGCTGCTCATCGCTGGGCACCTTCAGCACCCGCTTCACCGAGCTGGTCGGCATGCCGCCCAGTGTCTACCGGCGCCGCGCGATGAGCGCCGCGGCGGGGATGCCGCCGTGTGTGGCCAAACAGGTGACGAGACCGATCAGGAATCAAGAAGCGCCGGTCGCCGAGCCGCAAATAGCGTGATGACCATGGCATCCATCGCATCCGTCACCCTCGACGTGGCCGACCCCACGACCGCCGGCCACTTCTACGCCACGGCCTTCGGGCGGGACACGCAAATTCGCCTGCGGGCCTCGGAGGCACCGACCACCGGCTTCCGTGGGTTCACGCTCTCGCTCACGGTCTCCCAGCCGTCCACCGTCAACGGCCTCATCGACGCCGCCCTCGACGCCGGCGCCACGTCGCTGAAGCCGGTCACCAAGTCGCTCTGGGGCTACGGCGGCGTCGTACAGGCCCCGGACGGGACGATCTGGAAGGTCGCGACCTCGGCGAAGAAGGACACCGGCCCGGCCACCCGGCAGATCGACGAGCTCGTGCTCCTGCTCGGAGTCGCGGACGTGACCGCGAGCAAGCGGTTCTACACCGACCGAGGCCTTGCCGTGGCCAAGAGCTTCGGCCGCGTGTACGTCGAGTTCGCCGGCGAGTCGAGCCCCGTCAAGCTGGCGCTTTACAGGCGCCGTGCCCTTGCCAAGGACGCCGGCGTCTCTCCCGACGGCACCGGATCGCACCGGCTCATGATCGGTGGCGATGCCGGGCCGTTCACCGACCCCGACGGGTTCGCCTGGGAGGCCGCATCGCCGGCGACCATGCCCTGATTGTCACTGTTCACTGCTCACTACCCTTGACGACCGATCGCCGACCCTCGCGCTGCTCCGCGGCAGGCTCGCTTTCCCCAGGCTGAAGCCGGGGGTCTTCAGCAAAGGAAATCCGATGACAGGCGCGCCGGCGCGTGGACTTGACGAGAGGCTGCGGGACACCCGCGCGAAACTGGAGAGCGAGGTCGATCTCTGGGTCGCGACGTCGGGCTCCCCTGGCGGCGTCCACCTGATCCCGCTCTCGTATCTCTGGGACGGGACCGTGTTCCTCATCTCGACGCCGCGCGCCTCGGTCACGAGCCACAACCTGCTGGCGGACCACCGGGTGCGACTCAGCCTTGGGCCGACCCGCGACGTCGTCGTCGTGGAAGGCACCGCCGAGCCGGTGGACATCGCCGACCTCGCCCCCGAGACGGGCGACGCGTTCGCGGCGAGGACAGGGTTCGACCCGCGCGAGCTCGACGAGCCCTACCAGTATTTCCTGATCCGGCCGCGGCGCATCCAGGCCTGGCGTGAGGCGAACGAACTGCGGGGACGCGACCTCATGCGCGACGGCCGCTGGCTCGGCTGACCACCACGCGGGAGCACATCGCGTGCCGCGTCCGCCCCGGCGACTCTGGACACGCTCGGACACGCTCGGACACGCTCGGACACGACACGAGATGTCACGGCCGGACCCGCAATCCAGCGGCATGCCGAGCATGATCTTTCACGAGATCCCATGACTAGCATGACCGCTATGTCCGATATGACGATTATCGAGGTGCCGCAGTGGCGAGGATCTGGTTCGCCTACGGCCGAACGGCTCCACAAGGGGGCAAGACTGCTGGCCGAAATGGTGCCCACCGCCCGCCGCCTCCGCGTGGACGTGGACGATTCTCTGCCCACGACCGCTTCCAGGGTTCGTTCGGCCCTGTCGGAGGCCGACGGACTGGTGGTCACCATCGGCGGTGACTGCGGGGTCGAACTGGAGCCGATCACCGAGGCGTTGCGACGGCACGGGGACCGATTGATGGTCGTGTGGTTTGACGCGCACGGGGATCTCAACACTCCTACGAGCTCGCCATCCGGGGCCTTCCACGGCATGGTGCTGCGCGCCCTCACCGGCGAAGGACCCATAGGTCTCGTCCCGGATCAGCCCTTGCGACCTCACCAGATCGTGCTCGCCGGGGTGCGCGCCCTTGATCCGGCCGAGGCCGCCTTCATCGAGGCCAGCGGCATCCGGCACATCCGTGCCGCGGACCCCGCCGCACTCACCGCCGCGATCGCCGGCCCCCTCCTCGGGAGTCGGCAGAGCCCGGGGCAAGATCACGCCGACTCGGGCCGCAAGGCGGTGTACGTCCACATCGATCTGGACGTGCTCGACCCTCGCATCTTCACGAGCGTCGGCTGCCCCGAGCCCGACGGGTTTCACCCCGATGAACTCCTGGCCATGGTCACGGCTGTGGCGGAGCGGTACGAGGTCGCCGGACTGGGCATCACGGAGTACGAGCCGAGCCGCCCCGAGGACCAGGACCTCCTGGCCCCGCTGGTCAAAGCGCTGGCAGAGGTCTGCGCCAGGAGTTGACACCCTCCCAGCCTGATCGACGGGCACGAAAGGCCGCCGACGGGACCCAGCGCTGGCCGTCGCGCTCGCCGACGCACCCGAATCAGGCCAAGGATTCGCCGGACCGTGAGCGGCCTGGGGCGGACCCGCCTGCCGGTGCGGTCTCAGCCTGGGCGTACGGCACCGCGATAGATCGGGCGGTAGTAGGACGAGTCAAGGAAGCGGGTCTTCCTGACCACGTCACCGGTCTTCGGGGAGTGGACCATGACGCCGTCGCCCAGGTAGAGGCCAACGTGCGTCGGGTCGCCGGCGCCGCCGCCGAAGAAGACCAGGTCTCCCTCGCGCAGGTCGCCGAGGGAGATCCGGCGGCCCTGACGGAACTGGGAGCCTGTGTAGTGGGCGAGCCGCACACCCGCCTTCGACCAGGCGTAGAGGGTCAGGCCGCTGCAGTCGAAGCCGGTCGTGGACGCTCCCCTGCCTATGCCCTTGGTGGGGCCCGTGGAAGAGCCGCCGCCCCAGGAGAAAGGGGTGCCCACCTGGCCGACGGCCGCGACCGCCGCGACACCGCCCTTGAAGGTCACCGTCGTCCCTGCGCGCTTGCCGGTGCTCCCTGCCTGTGTGGCATGGCTGCTCTCTCCGGCCTTGCCGCCCCTGCCGGCCTCGGGGCTCCCTGACGTGCCGGTAGGGGTCTTGGGGGTTTGCTCCCCGCCGACACGTGGGCCGCCGACACGTGGGCCGCCGACTGCCGGCTCGCCATCTCGAGCCTTGGTCGCCGCGAGCCCTCCATCTCGGCCCCTGATGCCGCCACGCTCCCCGACCTGCGGGTCCCACCCACCAGGCTCCCCATCCCGGGGCTTGAGCCCGCCTAGCCTCTCGGCCCAGAGCTTGATGGCGCCGCCGAAGTCACCGTCCCGAAGCTTGAACTCGTCGATCCCCGCGTGCCAGGGCCTGACGTCCCCGGCCTCGATGTGCCAAGGCCCGACGACCCCCGATGTGGCCGCGTTTGGAGAGGTCTCCGCAGGCGGCCTGGAGACGAACCGGGGACGGGTCGATGGTGCGTCTTGACGAACGACGGGCCTGATCGTGGGCCCTGCTCCAGTCACCGCCGGCGGAGCGGCCGGACCGATGGGGGAGATGCCCGCGCGGACCAGCGCCTCAGCCACTCGCCCCTGGCGAGCGCATGCTTCGGCGGGCAGGGTCAAGAGAACCTTGAAGGGCGGATCGGCCGAGGCTTCGCCTTCGAGGCGGACGGCGAAGGACACCGGCAGGGCGTCGGCCCTGGGCGGAGCGAGGGGGTGAGACCGAGGGCGCCGGGCCGACCGGTCAGGTCTCGGCATGCGAGAGCCGTCGAGCAGCCGGGCGTACGCGCCCGGCAGGGTGATCACGCCTAGACAGGCGGTGGTCACCCGCTGGCCGAGAGGATGCGAAGCGGCGGCCGCCGCCGGGCCCGCAAGCGCGGTGAGCCCGGCCAACAGCCCTCCGCCGAGCGTGAGCCACGTGCAGCAACTCCGCGCGAAGAAGCGCGTTTTCATGGATGGCCTCCAGTGCCGAAAGAGGAGTGGAGGCCTCAGGATCATCCGCCGGCCCATCCGGCCGTGGACCCGAACGTGGTTCTGTGGACAGTCGGCGCACGTTCGCGCCGCGGCTGTGGATAACCGGCGCACACCCGGTGCGCTCTCGCGCCCTGGCCTGCGCCTTCCCCGCTACGGCTTGTGTTCGGCGATGCGGGCGAACGTCTCGACGTCCAGTTGCTCGCCCCGAGCGGAGGGTTCGACCCCGGCCGCGCGCAACGCCGTCTCGGCCTGCGACGGGCTTCCGGCCCAGGAGGCCAGCGCCGCCCGCAGGGTCTTGCGGCGCTGGGCGAACGCGGCGTCGATGACCGCGAACACCTCCTGCCTCGACGCGCTGGTGACAGGCGGATCGCGGCGTGTCAGCGAGACCAGGCCGCTGTCCACGTTGGGCACCGGCCAGAACACGGTCCGCCCCACGGGCCCCGCGCGGCGTACGTCGGCGTACCAGGCGGCCTTCACCGACGGCACTCCGTACACCTTGGAGCCGGGACCGGCCGCGAGCCGGTCGGCCACCTCGGTCTGCACCATGACCAGGCCCTTGCGCAGCGAGGGCAACACCTCCAGCAGGTGCAGCAGCACCGGGACCGCCACGTTGTACGGCAGGTTGGCGACCAGAGCCGTGGGCTGGAGGTCGCCGAGGTCGGCGGGCACGATCTTCATCGCGTCGGCGCCCACGACGGTGAGTCTGTCTCCGAGACCGCGTTCGCCCACCGTGATGGGGAGTTGGGCGGCCAGGACGGGGTCGATCTCGACGGCCACCACGTGGCGGGCCGACGGCAGGAGCGCGAGAGTGAGCGAGCCGAGGCCCGGCCCCACTTCGATCACCACGTCTTCCGTCGTGAGGTCTGCAACCCTTACGATGCGCCGGACGGTTCCCCCGTCGATCACGAAGTTCTGGCCCAGCTTTTTTGTCGGACGCAGATCCAGCTTGTCCGCCAAAATACGTATTTCTGCAGGGCCCAACAGCCTCATCATCCAACCAGTCTCCCGCATCGAAGAACCTGCGATGGCGGACGGGGGCACCACAGGGGAGGATGGCGTTGGAAAAGGAAGGGACGACCCTCATGGAGCCAACGGGCGCCGCGCCGCTTCGCCCGACGGATCTGCGGGAAATCGGCCCCTACCGGTTGCTCGGGCGGCTGGGCGAGGGTGGCATGGGCACGGTGTTCCTGGCTCGTGCGCCTACGGGGCGGTTCGTCGCGGTCAAGGTGGTGAAGGCCGAATTCGCGAACCAGGAGGGATTCGCGGCCAGGTTTCACGCCGAGGTGGAGAACGCGCGCCGGGTGGCGTCGTTCTGCACCGCTCAGGTGCTCGACAACGGCAACACCGGCGACGGCCGGCCGTACATGGTGACCGAATACATCGCGGGCACCCCGTTGTCCGACCAGATCGCGAAATATGGCGCCTTGGATCCGGGGCCGCTGCATGGCGTCGCCTTGGGGGTCGCGGCCGCGCTGGCCGCCATCCACGTGGCCGGGCTGGTCCATCGCGACCTCAAGCCGGCCAACGTCATCCTCTCCCTCTCCGGCCCGCGCGTGATCGACTTCGGCATCGCCAGGGCGCTCGACCGGGAGACCGGGTTCACGATGTCCGGAGAGCTGCTCGGCAGCCCGGGCTGGTGGGCTCCCGAGCAGGTACGCGGCCAGGCGGTCAGCCCGGCGGCCGACATCTTCGCCTGGGGCTGCCTGATCGCCTACGCGGGCAACGGCCGCCACCCCTTCGGCCGTGGCGACCCCATCACGATGGCCACGCGGGTGCTGCACACCCCGCCCGATCTGGGCGCGCTGCCCGCGCCTCTCAACGAGCTCGTACGGCTCGCCACGTCGATGGAGCCAGGTCCCCGGCCCTCGGCCCAGGATCTGCTGATCGCGCTGGTCGGAGGCAGCGTTCCGGCGCCCGCGGCTGCCGACCCGCCCACGCTGGTGGCGACAGAGCTGCTCAACGAATGGGAACCCCCGCAGAATGTGGTGGACGAACCCGACATCACAGCCACGTTCGCCACACCGCCGCCCAGCGACACCATGGCCAAGCCTCCCACTGGCGGCAAGGGTGCGACCTTGCGGGAGCAGATCCCGCAGTCCTCGCCATCCGCGCAGTCCTTACCGCAGGACGCCCCGCCCCGCCAGGACCAGGGCGACGCCGGGTCCCGGCCTGACCAGCAGCGCAGCCAGCCGGGCACACCTCAGCAAGACCAGCCCCGCCAGGCCCAGGGCCGGCCCCAAACTCAGGCCCAGGCCCAGGCCCACCAGCAGGATGCGCCCACCCGCCAGGACACCGCGCGCCGGCAAACCCCCTCTGTGCGGCAGGCACCGACCCAGCCGCCCCTGGAGGACGCCGCCCGGCGGGAAGAGCAGGCGGCCCGGGAGGAGCTGGCCCGCTGGGAGGTACGACCACGGCAGGACCAGCCGCCCGCGGGACAGTCCCCCGACTCGCTGCTCACGATTCCGCCACAAGAAGCCCAAGAGGCCCAAGAGGCCCAAGAGACCCAAGAGGCCCGGGAGGCCCAGGAGCAGCGCCCGCGCGGCACCCGCTGGCTGATCGCGGCCGCCGCGGCGGTGCTGGCCATCGCCGTCACGGCGGGCACGCTGATCGTCACCTCCAGCCGCAACGCCCCACGCCCGGCCCAGTCGCCGGCCGCCGCCCCAACCGGGCAGCCGTCCACCGACGTGGGCCGGAGGTACGCCCTCGGCAACGCGTTCGACGACCCACAGCTGATCGTCGCGACGGCCCCGCAGTGCGGCCTGAAGCAGTACCAGGACGTCCAGCAGACCCAGGGCCAGCTCTGCGTGGTCCGCTGGTCCATGATCAACCCGGGTGGCGCGCTGCACCTGATCGGCAGCCCGGTCGTGACCCTGCTGGACGACAAGGGCGCCCGCCACGATCCGCCTCCGGTGCAGTTGCCCGAGGCGATCGCGCCGGGAGCTCGCATCGACCGCGTCTTCGTCTTCGACTTGCCTCTCTACCGCAGGCCCGTCGAGCTCACCGCGACCCTCCTCAAAGACGGCAAGCAAGTCGAGGTCAAGCTGTGATGATCCGATCGACGTTCCTGGCTCTGCTGCTGGCCGCGGTGGCGCTGCTCCCCGGCGGCGCCGCGTCGGCGGTCGCCTGCTCGGGCCCCGCCGACTTCGACGGTGACGGCGTCGAGGACGTGGTCGTGGGTGACCCGTTCGGCGACGGCGACAAGGGTGCCGTGCATGTGATCTCCGGCGAGAAGGTCGTGGCCGTCTCGGTGCCCGGCCTGAACCCGGGCGACGGTTTCGGCTGGTCGGTGACGCTGGCCAGGGTCAACGCCGACGCCTGCGCCGATCTGATCGTCGGCGCCCCGTTCACCGACCTGGAAGGCTCCGAGGACTCGGGCGCGGCCTACCTCGTCTACGGCGGCGGCGCCGCGCCTCCGGTCCGGCTCGTCTCGACCGAGGTTCAGCGTGGCGCGCACTTCGGCTGGTCGGTGGCCGCCAAGGGGGACCTGGTGGCGATCGGCGCCCCTTACGAGGACGAGGCGCGGTTGTCCGACGTGGGCGCCGTCTACGTGCGCAAGGGCGAGGGAAGGCTGCGCCGGATCAGCCAGGAGTCGGAGACCGTCCGCGGCAACAGCGAGGTGAGCGACCAGTTCGGCTGGTCGCTGGCGATGGGCGCGGGCAACTCCCTGATCGTCGGCGTGCCGTACGAGAACGACGACGGCACCGGGCGCCAGGTCAGCAGCGGGAAGATCGACTCGGGCTCGGTCGTCGTGATCAACGACGTGCTGGCGGGAGAGCTCGTCAGCACGAAGCTGGACTCACCGACCGGAGCCTCCTACGACAGGTACGGCTACGCGGTGGCCTATGTGGAAGGCTCGGGGCTCGCGGTGAGCGCGCCGGGCCCCGGCTACGTGCAGTTACTCGACACCAAGCTCACCCCGACCAGGACAGTACGGCAGGGTGGCAGGCAGGCGTTCGGCTTCTCGCTGGCAGCGTCCCCTGACGGCAGACTGGCCATCGGCGCGCCGTACGGTGGCGGGGTGCGGGTGATCTCGCTCAAGGACGGCGGCGAGGACAGGCGGATCGCCCCCATGGGTGAGCTCTTCGGCTATTCGCTGGCCTTCAGCGGCAACAAGATCTACATCGGCCAGCCCGACGCCGCGCCGTACGGGAAGGTCCTGGTGGCGGGGCGCAACGCGGAGGAGCCGAGGCCGCTCCAGCCCGCGAAGGGCGCCGACTTCGGGATGTCCCTCGGCGGCTGACGCAGGACGGACCGTCCCGGCCGGCTGACGCGGGCCGGACGGTCCGGGCGCGAGCCGGTCACCAGGCGCCGAAGACCGTGATCCCGTTGGCGCTGATAGCCTCGCACAGCTCGTCGGGCCGCATTCCCTTGACCTCGGCCAGGCAGCGCAGTGTGAGCGGGATGAGGTAGGGGGCGTTAGGCCTGCCCCGGTGCGGCACCGGCGGGAGGTAGGGGGCGTCGGTCTCGACCAGCATGAGCTCGACCGGCGCGACCTGGGCGGCCTCGCGCAGATATCCGGCGTTCTTGTACGTGACAGGCCCAGAAAATGACATGAAATATCCGGCGTCGGCGCATTTCTTGGCCAGCTCGACGTCGCCGGAGAAGCTGTGGAACACCACCACCCGCGGCGCCCCCTGCGCCGCGAGCACCTTCAGCACGTCGTCGTGCGCGTCACGGTCGTGGATCACCAGCGCCTTGCCGGTGCGCTTGGCGATCTCGATGTGCGCCCGGAAGCTCGCGTGCTGGTCGTCACGGCTCGCCCAGTCACGGTAGTAGTCGAGCCCGGTCTCCCCCACCGCCCGCACCTCGGGCAGCCCGGCCAGCGCCTCGATCTCGGCCAGGGTCTCCGGGGTGGCGGCGTGCGCCTCGTTGGGGTGCACGGCCACCCCGGCGTAGACGTCGTCGTGCTCGGCCGCCGCCTCGGCGCCCCACCGGGAGGACGGCAGGTCGTAGCCGATGGTGACGAGCCGGGTGACCCCGACGGCCCGGGCGTCGTCGAGGATGCCGCGCACGGTGGACGAGGCCGCCTGCGCGGCCTGGGCGACCGGATCGCCCGAGGAGGCCTGCCGGTTGCCCACCATGATGTCGAGGTGGCAGTGGCTGTCGAACACCGGAGCCGAAAGCGGCTCGGGAGCTGCGGGAATCTTGCTCACGGAGCCTAAACTAGCGTTCCGTCGCCGCGCCCGAGCCGCCCGTCCCCGAGCCGCCCGTGCCTGTCCCAGAGCCGCCCGCGCCCGAGCCGCGCACGGTGTCAGTCGGCCAGGCGGGCCAGCTCCTCGTCGACGACCTTGGGGTCGAGCTTCTTGAACAGCGGCACCGGCGTCGCCAGCGGGGTGCCCGGCTTGATCGGCCGGTGCTCCCAGCTGGCCTCGCCGTGGTAGTCGCCGGTGATCACCGGGTAGGAGGCGCCGCCGTCCTCGTCGACCTCGTGGATCTCCGGCATGCCCGACCAGACGCCCTCGCCGCCCAGCATGGCGTGGACCTTGTTGGACGAGCTGGGCAGGAACGGCGTGAGCAGCGTCTTGGCGTCGTCGACCACCTGGAGGGCGACGTGCAGGATGGACTTCTGCCGCTCGGCGTCGTCCTTGAGCTTCCACGGCTCCTGCTCGGCGAGGTAGCGGTTGGCGTCGCGGACCACGTCGAGGGCCTCGGTGATGGCGTTCTTGAACCGCGAGCGGGTCAGCTCGGCGCCCACCGGGCCGAACGCCGCCCGCGAACGCTCCAGCAGCCGCCGGTCGGCGTCGGTCAGCGCGCCGGCCTCGGGGATCTGGCCGAAGTTCTTGGCCGCCATCGAGATCGACCGGTTGACCAGGTTGCCCCAGGCCGCGACCAGCTCGCCGTTGTTGCGGTTGACGAACTCCTGCCAGGTGAAGTCGGTGTCCTGGTTTTCGGGGCCCGCCACGGCGATGTAGTAGCGCAGCGCGTCGGCGTCATAGCGCGCCAGGAAGTCGCGGACGTAGATGACGACCTGACGGGAGGAGGAGAACTTGCGGCCCTCCATCGTCAGGAACTCGCTGGAGACCACCTCGGACGGCACGTCGAGCTTGCCCAGCGCCCCGGGCCGCCCGTCTCGCGCGCCCTGGCCGTTGTAGCCGAACAGCATCGCCGGCCAGATCTCGGCGTGGAAGACGATGTTGTCCTTGCCCATGAAGTAGTAGCCCCGGGCGTCGGGATTCTGCCACCACTGCCGCCACGCGTCGGGGTCACCGGAGCGTCTGGCCCACTCGATCGAGGCCGAAAGGTAGCCGATGACGGCGTCGAACCAGACGTAGAGCCGCTTGTTGGGCTGGTCGCGCCAGCCGTCGAGCGGGATCGGCACGCCCCAGTCGAGGTCGCGGCTGATCGCCCGCGGCTGCAGGTCGCCCAGCAGGTTGAGGGCGAACTTGAGCACGTTGGGCCGCCACTCGCCCTGCTTGGACTGCAGGTAGGAGCCGAGCACCTCGGCGAAGGCCGGCAGGTCGAGCATGAAGTGCTCGGTCTCGGCGAACACCGGGGTCTCGCCGTTGATGCGGCTCTTGGGGTTGATCAGCTCGATCGGGTCGAGCTGGTTGCCGCAGTTGTCGCACTGGTCGCCGCGGGCGCCGTCGTAGCCGCAGATGGGGCAGGTGCCCTCGATGTAGCGGTCGGGCAGGGTGCGCCCGGTCGAGGGCGAGATGGCGCCCATGGTGGTCTTGGGGAAGATATAGCCGTTGTCGTAGAGCCCCTTGAAGACGGCCTGGGTGACGGCGTAGTGGTTGGCGGTGCTCGTACGGGTGAAGAGGTCGTAGGACAGGCCCAGCCCGGTCAGGTCTTCGACGATCACCCGGTTGTAGCGGTCGGCCAGCTCCCTGGCGCTCACGCCCTCCTTGTCGGCCTGGACCTGGATGGGCGTGCCGTGCTCGTCGGTGCCGGACACCATCAGCACCTTGTTGCCCGCCATCCGCTGGTAGCGGCTGAAGATGTCGGACGGCACGCCGAACCCTGAGACGTGCCCGATGTGACGGGGGCCGTTGGCGTACGGCCACGCGACGGCGGTCAAGATGTGCTGGGACATAGCTCCAAGCCTAAGGCGCACGGATAGCCGCCTCGAACGAATTAGGCAACCTTCGGCGCCGGTGGGCAGGGCGATGGAGAAAGCTCAGTAGGTGGGCGAGTCTTCGCGGGAGACGGCCTCGGCGGCCTCTTCGGCGGCCTTGGCCGCGACGTCGATGGAGCTCTCGCGGGTCCGGCGGATGCCGAGGATGCTGACGAACAGGGCGGCGAAGATGGTCTGGAAGCTCATGATGAGGGCCGTGGCCGAGGGGACGACCAGCCGCAGCGACTCACGCGGATCGAGCGCGCCGAAGCTGCGCACCTGCCAGTGCGCCAGCGACATCACCAGGCCGACGAGACCGGCCAGCGCCAGCAGGCCACCGGCGATCAGGCCCTTCTCCAGCGACACGATGTCGATCAGCTTGCGGACACGTGAGGACTCCGGCAGGAACCCCTCCTCGGCCGCGTAGACCTTGGTGAACAGCGCGAACAGCGCCGCCTGGAAGCCGATCACCACCGCCGCCGAGGCCCCGACCAGGGTGTCGACGTCGAAGGCCAGCTCGCCGATCTCCACCGGGCCGAAGGTCAGCGCGGTGCCGGCGACCAGCCCCACGAGCATCAGCACCAGGCCCGGATAGAAGAACAGCCACTTGGGGCTGTAGAGGAGCAGGAAGCGCAGATGGCGCCAGCCGTCGCGCCAGGAGCGCAGGTGAGGCGGGCGGCTGCGGCCGTCGGGCGCGAGCGTGGTGGGCACCTCGCGCACGTCGAGCCCCGACAGCGTGGAGCGGACCACCATCTCGGAGGCGAACTCCATGCCGCCCGTCTGCAGCTGCAGCCGCAGGATCGAGTCGCGCCGGAAGCCGCGCAGCCCGCAGTGGAAGTCGCCGATGGCCGACGGGAAGAACAGCCGGCCGATGAACGACAGCACCGGGTTGCCCAGGTAGCGGTGCAGCGGCGGCATCGCGCCGGGTGAGATGCCGCCCTTGAAGCGGTTGCCCATCACCAGGTCGGCACCGTCACGCAACTGCTCGACGAACGGCAGCAACGAGGTGAAATCGTAGGAGTCGTCGGCGTCGCCCATGATGACGTACTTGCCACGCGCGGCACGGATGCCGCCCATGAGCGCGTTGCCGTAGCCCTTCTCGTCGACATGGACCACGCGGGCCCCGGCGTCACGGGCGAGCTGCTGTGAGCCGTCCGTGCTCCCGTTGTCGGCGATCAGGACTTCGCCCTCGATGCCGTGCTCCTCCATGCACGCCAATGCCTTGCGCACACAGACTTCCACGGTTTCCGCCTCGTTGAGGCAGGGCATGACCACCGTCAGTTCCACGTCTCAACCCTTCAGTCACTGCTCCCAGAGCACACCATCATGCCCTGTGCCCGGAGTGTGCCGGGTCAAGTCCTAAAAACGACTGGCATTCTTTACAGCATGGTGAGCGCCGCGGAGATAGCCCCTGTGGACCACTCCGCCCCTGGCCGGATGGCACGTGTGCTGCTGTTCCTACGTCGGCACCGGTTGTTCGCCGCCGCTTTCGCGCTGGGCGCGGTGCTGCGGCTGATCACCATGCTCGGCTACGGCCCCGCGATGTGGTTCAACGACTCCTACGAGTACGTCTCGGTGGCGCTGCACCCGAGGCCACACCCGATCAGGCCCGACGGCTACGGGTTCTGGCTGCTGGCGCTCAAGCCGTTCCACAGCTTCACGCTGGTGGTGTTCACCCAGCACCTGATGGGCCTGGCCACGGCCGTGCTGATCTACGCGCTGCTGCGCCGGAAGTTCGGGCTGCCGAAGTGGGGGGCCACGCTGGCTGCGGCGCCGGTGCTGTTCGACGCCTACCAGATCCAGCTGGAGCAGCTGGTGATGTCCGATTCGATGTTCACGCTGCTCGTCGTGGCGGCGATCACGCTGGTGCTGTGGCACCGGCGGATGTCGTGGAAGGTCGGTGTGGTGGTCGGCCTGCTGCTGGCATTGACCTGGCTGACCCGCTCGATCGGCGCGCCGATTCTCGCGCTCGTGGTGGTTTACCTGCTGGTCAAGCGGGTCGGCTGGAAGCCGATCGTGGCCGTGGTGGTGACCTGCTCGCTGCCGATCCTCACGTACATGGGCTGGTTCGCGTCAAGCATGGGCAAATTCGCCATGACCAACAGCGACGGGCTCATTCTTTACATGCGTACGGCCATCTTCGCCGACTGCGACCGGATGAACATCGACAAGTACCAGGAGGTCGAGCTCCTGCTGCTGTGCATCAACGACCCGGTCGACCAGCGCAAGGAGTACGCGCAGTGGTATCTGTGGGGCCAGGGCGGCGCCGGCACGGGCACCGGTGAGGTCCTGCATCGCTGGGGCGCGGGCAAGAAGTTCACCGAGATCACCAACGAGGCGGCGAGCGCGTTCGCGACGCGCGCGATCCTGTCGCAGCCCGGCGACTACCTGCGCGTGGTGGCGCGCGACTTCTTCCGCGCCTTCCACTGGGACCGCCCGCGCTTCCCCGACGAGGCGACCTACAACATGTACGAGTTCAGGCCCTACTACGATCTCGACGCCGCCGGGCGGCCGAAGCGGCTGCCCACGTGGCCGTCGTTCCAGGGCCGCACCGACACCGACGCCTTCGCCTACGAGCAGGGCCCGCCCGAGACGCGCATCGTCTCGCCGTGGGCCGACATCATGAGCGGCTACCAGCAGGTCTTCTACCTGCGCGGCATCGTGCTGGGCGGCATCATGCTGGTCGGCCTGTACGGCATCGCGGTCCGCTGGCGCACGCTGGGCGGGCCGGTGGTGCTGCCGTGGCTGGGCGCGTTCGGGCTGCTGCTGGCGCCGGCGGCGACGGCGGAGTTCGACTACCGCTACGTGCTGCCGGCCGTGCCGCTGGCCTGCGTCGCGGCGGCCATCACGCTGAGCCGCGTCTCGTGGCGCCGCGCACGGCCCGCCGGCGCGTCGGAGTCCGAGTCCACCACTGTGCCCGCCTGAGCGTCGCGGCTGCGTACGGACCCGGTCACGAGGAGGCGGCGACGACGGCCACGACGAGCAGGCCGAGCGACGCCGCGGTCACCACGCCGCCGCCGACCACGGCGGCCTTCCTGCCCCGCCGCACGCGCAGCGCGTACATGACGGAGTAGGGCAGGAAGGCCAGCACGCAGAGGCCGAGGGCGGGCATGGCCATCGCGCCCAGCACGCCCTTCGTGCCCGACGGCAGCGCGCGGTCGCCCTCGGGGGTGAGCTGGGCCCGGCCGACGTCACCCGCCGCCGAGTCCGGTGAGGCGGCCACCATGGTCGCGGCGCCGCCGTCGTCGGGGACGAACCGTCCCCGGCAGTCGTAACGGCCCTTGCCGAGAGCCGTGCAGGAGACCACGGTGAGGGTGCCCGGGGTGCCGATCTCGCCGGTCGCGAGCCGGAAGTCGGGCACGGCGACCGCGAACGGCACCACACCGAGCACCAGCCAGCACAGCAGGAGCACGGTCATGCCGACGCGTCCGGGCAGTCGGCCACCGCCGCCCCCTCGCGAGGGCTTTCCCGAGCCGGAGCCGGTGTTCAGGTCCACGTTCAGCAGGTTGAGGGCGTCGGCCAGATCCATGCGTCCAGCCTGGGCCGGCGCACTTGGGCCTCACCTGTGTCCGGCTGCACCCCCAGGACGTCACTTGGGGGCGGGGACGACCCATGAGCGCATCAGCATCCGCGCCCACCACTCCGCCTGGGTGAGCGTCTCGGCGACGAGCACGGGGTAGAGCCACCCGAAGTTGATCAGCACGATGAGCGCCAGCGCTCCCACGGTCGCCGCGCCGAGGGCCCGGCGTCCCGGCGGGGCGTCCCGCCGCCCGATGGCCAGCCCCGCGACCAGCACGAGCGCCAGCACCATGAACGGCACCACGGGGATCATGTAGAAGAGGTACATCGTGCGGTGGTCGGCGACGGCGTAGTAGAACCACGGCAGCCAGCCCGCCGCCGCCACGAGCAGCACCGCGCCCGCCCGCCAGTCCCTGGTGGCCACGTACCACGCGACGAGGCCGAGCAGGGCCAGCCCGGCGGCGTACCAGAGCGCCGGGGTGCCGACGCCGAGCACGGCCTGCGAGCACTTGTCGGCCCCACACACCGAGGACGGCAGGGCGGGCGGATAGTGGAAGGAGACCGGCCTGAGCAGCAGCGGCCAGGTCCAGGGGTCCGACATGTACGGGTGGTAGTCGTCCAGGCCGGTGTGGTAGCCGAGCACTTCGGTCTGGTACTTCAGCCACGACCGCGCCGAGTCGAGCACGAAGAACACCGGCCCTGACGAGGTGGCCTGCTCCCAGCCGCGCCCGTAGCCGTCGGCGGTGACGAACCATCCCGTCCACGTCGCCACGAACGTCACCACGGGGGCCAGGCCGAGGGCCGCGGCCGCGCCGGGCACGTCCAGCGAGAAGACGCCCTGGTACGGCCGGCGGAGCCCGACGGCCCGCCTGGCGCCCAGGTCCCACACCAGGCTCAGCACGGCGAAGGCGATCAGGAAGAAGACCCCCGACCACTTCACCGCGCACGCGGCGCCCAGGCACACCCCGGCGGCGATCCGCCAGGGCCGGAGCCCGAGCCGGGGGCCGCACGGGGACAGCGGGGAGGTCTCGTACCAGTCGACCAGCCGCTGCCGCGCCGCGTCGCGGTCGGCCACCAGGCAGGCGAACGCGGCCAGCACCCAGAACATCAGGAAGATGTCGAGCAGCGCGGTCCGGGACAGGACCAGGTGCAGCCCGTCGAGGGCCAGCAGGAATCCGGCCAGGCAGCCGAGCAGGGTCGAGCGGGTCATCCGGCGGGCGACGCGGGCCAGGATGAGGATCGACAGTGTGCCGACGACCGCCGCGGCGAACCGCCAGCCGAAGGGCGTCATCCCGAACAGCCACTCGCCCGCGCCGATCATCCACTTGCCGAGCGGCGGGTGGCTGACGAACGCGGCGCAGTCGGCGGCCTCGGGGCAGTGCTTCCAGATGTCGGTGTCGCCCGCGAGGAGGCGCCGGTCGGCGATGGGATTCTTGGTGTCGCCCAGGGTGACCCGCTCGACCCCGTAGGTGATGAGGGAGTAGGCGTCCTTGATGTAGAAGGTCTCGTCGAAGACGACGGCCCGGGGCTGATCCAGCCGGACGAAGCGCAGGACGCCGCCGAAGATCGTGACGAGGAGCGGGCCGATCCAGCCCCACAGGGCGCTTCCCTGCATCGGCGGCACAAGCCTTTGCGGTGAAACCCCCCAGTTCCTCACGATGGGAAACCTTAGGGCGTGGGGGATCTTCTGTGAACCGCGTCGTAGAGCTCCCGTTTGGGCATGCCCGAGCCCTTGGCGACCTCGGCGACGGCCGCCTTGCGCTGCTCGCCCGCGGCGACGCGGCGCTCGACCTCGGCCACCAGCGCGGCCACGTCCGGCTCGGTCTCGCCCGCGACGTGCCCGGCGACCACGACCGTGATCTCGCCCTTGACGCCCGCCGCCGCCCATTCGGCCAGCTCGGCCAGGCCGCCCCGGCGTACCTCCTCGTAGGTCTTGGTCAGCTCGCGGCAGACGGCGGCCGGGCGGTCGGGGCCGAAGGCCTCGGCCATCGCCGCCAGCGAGTCGCGCAGCCGGTGCGGCGCCTCGAAGAAGACCATCGTGCGCTCCTCGGCGGCCAGCGCCGCCAGGCGGCGGGCCCGCTCGCCCGCCTTGCGGGGCGGGAAGCCCTCGAAGCAGAAGCGGTCGCTGGGCAGGCCGGACACCGCGAGGGCGGTGGTGACGGCGCTCGGCCCCGGCAGCGCGGTCACCGTGATGCCGGCCTCGACCGCGAGGTGGGTCAGGCGGTAGCCGGGGTCGGACACGCCCGGCATCCCGGCGTCGGTGATGACCACCACCGTGCGGCCCTCCCTGAGGCTTTCGAGCAGCTCCTTGGCCCGCCCGGCCTCGTTGGCGTCGTAGTAGGAGACGATCCAGCCGCCGATCTCCACGCCCAGCTCCGTGGCCAGCCTGCGCAGCCGTCTGGTGTCCTCGGCGGCCACCACGTCGGCGCTCGCCAGCGCCTCCCGCAGTCTCGGCGAAACATCGCCCACCTGCCCTATCGGGGCCCCTGCCAGCACCAACCTGCCCTCATCCGTCACCGGACCATTGTGGCAGGGCATCCCGATTGGGCCGTGTTTCTTGGGTAACCACCGGCCTGAGGCCCGTACGATGTCCGAATGGCGGTGACCGACTTCCCGTACCAAGCCTTCGGCAAGCCGAAGGCCGACGAGAACGATTCCCGGGCGCGATCCGTGCGCGACCGGATGGTCCCGCCCATGCGTGGCAGCCTGTTGTGGGGCTGGCTCGGGCCGATCATCGTCACGATCTTCGGCGGCGTCCTGCGCTTCGCCGGCCTCGGCCACCCGAAGGCCGTCGTCTTCGACGAGACCTACTACGCCAAGGACGCCTACTCCCTGATCACGTGGCTGGTGGAGCGGGTCACGATCAAGGACGCCGATAAGGCGATCCTGGCCGGCGACACCGACATCTGGCAGAAGTGCGCCGCCGACGCCCTCGACAAGTGCGCCTCCTACGTGGTCCATCCGCCGGTCGGCAAGTGGATGATCGGCGCGGGCGAGTGGCTGTTCGGCATGACGCCGTTCGGCTGGCGGTTCGCCGCGGCGGTCATCGGCACGCTGTCGATCCTCGTGCTGGCCCGTGTCGCCCGCCGGATGACCCGCTCGACCCTGCTCGGCTGCTTGGCCGGGTTCCTGCTTGCGCTCGACGGGCTGCACTTCGTGCTCTCCCGGACCGCGCTGCTCGACATCTTCCTGATGTTCTGGGTGCTGGCCGCGTTCGCCTGCCTGGTGGCCGACCGCGACCGGGCGCGCGAGCGGCTGGTCGACTGGTACGAGACCTCCCCGCTCACCCCGCAGGGCCCCTACCTGGGCCTGCGCCCGTGGCGCATCGCCGCGGGCGTCTGCCTCGGGCTGGCGATGGGCGTCAAGTGGTCGGGGCTGTTCTTCGCGGTCGCGTTCGCGATCATGTCGCTGCTGTGGGACTTCGGCGCCCGCCGGGCCGTCGGCCTGCGTCACCCCTACCTGGGCGCCTTCTCCAAGGACGTGCCCACCGGGCTGGCGGCCTTCGTCATGGCGCCGTTCGTGACGTACATGGCGACCTGGATCGGCTGGTTCGTCAGCGCCGAGGGTTACGGCCGTAAGTGGGAGCAGGCCACCTCGTCCGGGCCGGGGTTCTTCCTCTTCGACTCGATGCGGTCGTGGATCCAGTACCAGTGGCAGGTCTTCTCCTTCCACAACGGGCTGGAGACCTCCCATCCGTACATGTCCGATCCCTGGCAGTGGCCGCTGCTGCTGCGGCCCGTGGCCTTCCACTACGAGGGCCGCGACAACACCTGCGGGGCCAAGGACTGCTCGGAGGCCGTGCTGGGCGTGGGCACGCCGGTGATCTGGTTCGGCGCGCTCGCCGCGCTGGTGGCGCTGATCGCCTGGTACGTCGCCTCACGCGACTGGCGGGCCGGGGCCGTCCTGCTGGCCTACGCCATGGGCTGGCTGCCCTGGTTCTACTTCGCCATCGCCCAGAACCGCACGATGTTCCTGTTCTACGCGATCCCGATGGTGCCGTTCATGGTGCTGGCCATCACCCTCTGCGCCGGGGTGCTGATCGGACCGTCCACGCACAGCCTCGGCGGCCCCCTGCCCATGCGACGCACCCTGGGCGCCGCCGCCGTCGGGGCGTTCGCGCTCCTCGCGTTGATCAACTTCTGGTGGCTCCACCCGATCCTGACCGCCGAGCTCATCCCCTACACCGAGTGGAAGGCCAGGATGCTGTTCGATAAACGGTGGATCTAGCCCGATTACAGTCCGCTCATAGTGATTCCATAGGGTAGTTGCTGTGCAAGACCCAATACGCACCGGTTTCGGTCATCGTCAGCCCCGGGGTCGATACGGCAAACTTCGAGGCATGAGTGCACCAGACGTCACCGCTCTCCTAGCTGAGTTGGAGCGCTCCGATCCAGACCTGGCCGACGAGGCCAGGACCGCCGTCGAGTGGTTGACAGGCGGCGAGCCCCTGGAGACGGTCACCCAGCTCGACGTCTGCGAGTTCCTCTGGTACACCCTGCCGCTCAAGGTCGGCGGCGACCACGAGCGGCTCGCCCGCTCGCTCGGCCGCCTGCTCCAGCTCGGGGGCATGCAGCGCTACGCCGCGCTGTGCGAGTCACCGACGACCACGCGGATTCTGCGCACGTACGCCCGCGACGGCGAGGACGCGGGCACCGCGGCCTACCAGGAGGCACTGGAGGCCACGGGAGTGCTCCCTCCCAACGTGCCCGACCTGCAGTGGAGCATGATCATGGGGCCCGAGGAGCTGGGCGCCCACATCGCCTGCTCGGCCGCCCTGGAGCTGGCCATCATCTCGGGCGACGATGTCGACCGGGTCGCGCTGACCAGGCGCTGGCTCACCCAGCCGCGGGCCGACCTGGGCGGCGACAACTGGCTGCACCGGGTCCACGGCGAGCGGCTCAACCGCTGGGTGCTGGGGCGCGGCCCCGCCAGGCGGGAGCTGGCCCAGCCGTTCGAGGTGCGGCTGCACGCGCCGGTGAAGGCCCAGCCGATCCCCGCCCTGCGCCGGCTGCTGGCGCTGGCCGCGTCCGAGACCAGCATCCCCATGCGACTGGCCCCCTCAGCGGCGGCGCTGCGGCTGCGCGAGCTGGCCGAGCGCGAGCTGGCGGCGCTCAGCCGCGACGGCGCCACCCTGACCCTCACCCCTGAGGGCAGGCGGCTGCTCGACTCGCCCGAGGCCATGTGGGAGGCGGTCACCAGGCTGCTGCTGGCGCGGGGCGAGCACGAGTTCGAGGTGTCGGCCCGCGAGGCGGCGCTCATGCTGCTCGCCGACGGTGTGCTGATGTCGCCCGCCCAGCTGCGCGAGCGGGTCGCCGAGGTGGTGGGTGGCGAGGGCTGGCATCCGAGGACCGGGCTCGACGACGTCACCAAGCCGGTCGCGGATCTGGTCGAGCAGCTCACGGCGCTCGAACTCGCCTTCGGCGACGAGCTGGCGATCCGGATGACCCGGGTGGGACAGCTGGCCTCGCTGGCGGCGCTCCGGGCGCACGCCCTGCGGCCCCGCAAGTACGTCAACTCCACCTGACCGGGCCCCGCGACTGAACCGGGCGGTCGCCGCCCGCGTATCTCTCGCTACCCGGCCATCGCGGCGCGCAGAACGCGGTGGCCGGGGCCCTGGTCGCCGATCAGGATCGGTCGCGGCGCTCCAGCACGTACCAGCCGACCAGGCAGAGCAGCGCGAACAGGCACAGCCCGGCGACGAGCAGCGGCTCGGAGACCACGAAGGCGAGCACCAGCGCGGCCAGGGCCGCCACCGCCGCGATCATCGAGATCTTCGACACCACACCTCCCCCTCGACAGGTACGGGAGGGAACTCTACCGGGCGTCGGGGACCCGCCCCACGCCCGCCAGGATGCCCGGACGGCCAAGGTCGGCGGGCGAGGCCGGGGGCGTCTCCGGGTCCCAGTGAGCCACCGGCACCACACCGGGCGGGAGCAGGTCGAGGCCGTCGAAGTAGGCGGAGAGCTGGTCGGGCCCGCGGCCCGTGATGCCGCCCGAGGTCGTGGTCGTGTAGACCTGCTTGCCCGCCGTGGCCACGTCCTCGGCGGCGTCGCCCTGGTAGATGTGCGACACCACGAGGTAGCTGCCGGGGGTCAGCCGATCGCGGATCCGCTGGACGATCCCGGCCGCCTCGGCGTCGTCGGGGATGAAGTGCAGCACCGCGGCCATCAGCACGGCGTACGGGCGCGTGAGGTCGATGTGCGCGCGGAGCTGCGGATCATCCAAGATCGCGTCGGGGTCTCTGAGGTCACCGGGCAGGGCGATGGTGTGGGGGTCACGGGCGAGCAGCGCCCGGGCGTGGATCAGCACGATGGGGTCGTTGTCCACGTAGACCACCCGCGCGTCGGGCGCGTGCCGCCGCGCCACCTGGTGCACGTTGTCCTGGGTCGGCAGCCCGGCGCCGAGGTCGACGAACTGGCGCACCCCCGCCTCGGCCAGCCGGCGTACGGCCCGGCCGAGGAAGGCGCGGTTGGCCCGGGCGATCTCCCCCGCGTCGTTGCCCATCTGCCGGCCGATCTCGATGACCTTCTCGGCCGCCTCCCGGTCGGACGCGAAGTTGTCCTTGCCGCCGAGGTAGTAGTCGTACATGCGGGCGACGCTCGGGACGCGGGCGTCGATCCCGGCGGGCACACGGTCCTGGTCGCTCACGCGATCCCCTTTGCCGGTCGGTCGTCCGTTTTCAGGCGGACACGGAGCGATCATCATAAGTCCTACTTTCTCGCGCCGGAATGCGCTTTTCGCTTCCGTCACCCAGAGCGCGACGGCGAACCCGCCTGTCTCACGCCCTGGCCCGCTGATCCGCCGCGACCACGGCGATCCACACCATCGCGGTGATCGCGCCGACGCACAGGGTCAGGGAGCCGGCGCGCCCGCCCGCCATCGCCCAGCCGTCACCGAAGGCGAAGATCAGCCCGGCGAGCCGCGAGGCCGCGGCGAACCCGGGACGCCCGGCGCGGGAGTAGTGGCGGCCCAGGACGAAGCAGGCGGCGATGAGCGCGGTGAACGCGATGGAGCCGGCGACCATGTGCATGACGCCGAGCCAGCTCATCGTGCCCGTCTGGCCCAGCGGGGTGCCGGCGGGGAAGCCGTCGCCCGGGTCCATGACGAAGACTCCCGCGGCGGCCATCGCCACCCCGTTGACCAGGACCAGCCTCGGCGCCCACGTCCCGCCGGGCGTGCCGCGCAGGACGCGGCGCAACCCGATCGCCCCGGCGACCGTGAGAGCGCCGCTGACCAGGAAGTTGGCGATCTGCAGCCAGCCTAGGTCGCCCGTGCTCAGCATGCTGATGGGGTGGCGCAGCAGGTCGAAGCCCTCACGGGTGAAGGCCTGCGTCAGCGACACGACCGCGAAGAGCGGCGCGGCGACGACGGAGCCCGCGAGCAGGGTGCGCGTCGCCGGGGTGGCGGTGTGGATCTGGACGGTGGTCATGGTGTGTGTCCTTTCGCGGGGGGCGGGAGATCCGCCGGCTGCCCGTGTTCCGAGGCCGGTTTCATCCGGCCTCGCTGACGCGTCGAACGGACCGGTCCGGACTCGACACCTCCCGCCTCCACGCCTCCGACCTGGGCGAACGTGCTTCGGCCTGCATTCCCTGTCACATCTCGGAAGACTGCATTCCCTGTCACATCGGGTGAGGAGGGCCTGGTCGGACGGTTAGTGTCGATTTCCGCGGCGCCCGATCGATGCGTAGCCAGAGATCGGCACGGACCGATCACCCCGACCAGCGCGAGGAGACACCACGATGCGATTCCTGATGACGACCAAGGCCAACGGCGCGGCGGCCCCGGACGAGGCGGTCTACGCGGAGATGGCCAAGCTCGTGGAGGAGATGACCCAGGCCGGGGTGCTGCTGGCGACCGGCGGCCTGGACCCGGTGGGCGTCCACGTCACGGCCACCGACGGGACGATGACCATCACCGACGGGCCGTTCGCCGAGGCGAAGGAGGCGATCGTCAGCTTCGCGCTGATCGAGGCGCGCTCGCAGGAGGAAGCCATCGAGCTCTCCCGGCGCTTCTGGAAGGTCGTCGGCTCCGGCGAGGGCAACATCCAGCAGGTCTTCGGCCCGGAGGACTGATCGGCGGGTTGCGTGCGCGACCGGGTGGATGCTCTCATCGAGCACGTGACGTCCGGAGACACCCACCGCGCGGTCGACGCGGTCTGGAGGATGGAGTCGGCGAGGATCATCGCCGGGCTCGTCCGGATGGTGGGCGACGTGGGGCTGGCCGAGGAGCTCGCGCAGGACGCGCTCCTCGCCGCCCTCGAACAGTGGCCCGCGTCGGGCACCCCCGGCAATCCGGGCGCCTGGCTCATGGCCGTCGCCAAACGTCGCGCCATCGACCACCTGCGGCGCGACCAGCGCCTCGATGTCAGACACGAGCAGCTCGCGCACGAGCTCGCCGTCCGGCCGGACACCGCCGAGGCCGACCTCGACGCGGCGCTGGACGACGACGTGGGCGACGACGTGCTGCGCCTGATGTTCGTCTCCTGCCACCCGGCCCTGTCCCACGACGCCCGGGTGGCTCTGACGTTGCGGCTGCTCGGCGGCCTGCGTACCGAGGAGATCGCGCGGGCGTTCCTGGTCGCCGAGCCGACCGTCGCGCAGCGCGTGGTCCGGGCCAAGCGCACGCTCGCCGACCTCAAGGTGCCCTTCGAGGTCCCGGCAGGGCCGGACCGGGCCGTCCGCCTGTCGTCGGTGCTCGAGGTCATCTATCTGGTGTTCAACGAGGGCTACACGGCCACCGCCGGCGACGACTGGATCCGTCACGACCTCTGCCACGAGGCGCTGCGCCTGGGTCGCCTGCTGGCCCGGCTCGCGCCTGACGAGGCCGAGGTGCACGGCCTGGTCGCCCTGATGGAGCTCCAGGCGTCACGGTCAGCCGCCCGCACCGGGCCGGAGGGTCAGCCGATCGCGCTGCACGAGCAGAACCGCGGTCGCTGGGACCTGCTGCTCGTCCGCCGCGGCTTCACCGCCCTGCTGCGCGCCAGGCAGGCCGGCGGCCCCCTCGGCCCCTACGTGCTGCAGGCCGCCATCGCCGCCTGCCACGCGCGGGCCCGCAGTGCGGAGGAGACCGACTGGGAGCAGATCGCCGCCCTCTACGCGCTGCTCGCCCAGGTGCTGCCCACGCCGGTCGTGCAGCTCAACCGGGCGGTCGCGCTGGCCATGGCCCACGGCCCCGAGGCCGGCCTGGAGCTGGCCGACACCCTGCTCGCCGAGCCGGCACTCAAGGGCTATCACCGCCTGCCCAGCGTGCGCGGCGACCTGCTGGCCAGGCTCGGCCGGCACGAGGAGGCCAGGCGGGAGTTCGAGCGGGCCGCGGCTCTCACCCTCAACCTGCCCGAGCGTACGATCCTGCTCGACCGCGCCGCGACCTGCGCCGCCGCGGCCGTCCCCGAGGTGGGCGGCACCCTGGCCGAGGCCGCGACCGCCTTCCTGGGCCGGGCCGAGCTGGACCCTGCGACCGTCCGCTCCTACGGGCAGACCCTGGGCCGGCTCCGCCGCGAGCTGGGCGACGACCTCCCGCTGCGCGGCGTGCACGCGGCACGGGTCACCGAGATCTTCGCGTCCGCGTGGGGAGACGCCGCCGCCGCCACGTGGAACCGGCACCGGGGCGCCATCCGCTCCTTCTCCGCCTGGGCCGGCGCGCACGGTCTCCTGTCCGGCGATCTGGCGGCCGGGCTGATCCGCCGCTCCGAGCCCCGTGGCCGCACCCGTCCCATCGAGCCGCCGCGCCTCGCCGCGCTGTGGCAGCGCCCCGGTCTCGGCCTGCGCGAACGCGCGCTCTGGCTGATGCTGCACGAGAGCGCGGCGCCGGTCGGCTCGGTGCTCGCCCTCAACGTCGAGGACCTCGACCTGGCCGGTCGGCGCGGGAAGACGGCCGCCGGGTCCCGCTGGATCAGCTGGCGGTCCGGCACCGCCGAGCTCCTGCCCGGCCTCGTCGCGGGCCGCCGCCGTGGCCCCCTGTTCCTGTCGGACCGCAGGCCCGGCCCCGGCCGTCGGCCCGCTCCGGCCGACCTGTGCCCGGAGACCGGCCGTCGCAGGCTCTCGTACGAGCGGGCCGAATACCTGTTCAAGCAGGCCACCGGCCACACGCTCAGCCAGCTTCGCAGCCGATGACCGGCGACCCTCGACGACTTCAAGAAGCCGCAGGCCGCGCATCGTACGAGACTGATCAGTGCTCCGTGAATGCGCGCCGGCCGTACGAGAGCAGCTCACGTACGGCGGGATTGCGCGTGTCCTTCCAGATCAGCGCGAGCAGTGCGGGTGTTTCGACGTCATCGATGGTGCGGGCGGTGAGCCGGTCGCGGTAGCGGGCGGCCATCGACTCGCTCAGGATGCCGACGCCGAGCCCGCGAGCGGCGAGGTCGGCGATGGCGTCGCCCGCGCTGGCCTGCAGCGCGATCACCGGGTGCCGGTTCCGCGCCGCGCAGGCCTGGTCGAACACGGCGCGCAGGCCGGTGCCCGGTGGCATGCACACGATCGGATGGGGCTCCAGCTCGGCCAGGGTGACCCGGTCGCCGCGCGCCAGGGGATGCGTGGCCGGGACCACCGCGACGAGCCGCTCGCTGATGATCGTCAACGCGTCCAGGCCGTCGGGAGCGGCGGTCGCGGTGCCGATGAGCGCCAGGTCGAGGGTGCCGGCGCGAACGCCCTCGACGAGCCGGTCGGAGTTGTCCTCCCGTAGCGAGATCTCGACACCGGGATGCGCCCGGTGGAACGCGGCGAGCGCGTCGAACAGCGGTGTGATCGTGCAGCCGATGACCATCCCGATCGAGAGCCGGCCCCGGATCAGGCCGGTCACCTCGCCCACCGCTTGGCGAAGCGCATCGGCGGCGGCGAGCGCGTCGCGGGCGTGCTGGAGGGCGGCCTTGCCCGCGACGGTGAGGGTGGCGGCGCGGGCAGCCCGGTCGAAGAGCGTGGCGCCGAGCTCGTGTTCGAGCCGGCGGATCTGGGCGCTGACGCCGGACTGACTGATGTGCACCCGCTCGGCCGCCCTGGTGAAGCTCCGCTCCTCGGCGACCGCCACGAAGTATTCCAACTGCCTCAGATCCATAACCATGGATTCTAGCTTCCAGCAGAATCATCTGTTGGACTTCTAGTCGCAGGTGAACCAGGCTGAAAGGACCGACAGATCAGGAGGAAGCCATGCCGGAGTACGAGAAGGCCATGCGGCCCGAAGACATCACCCGACTGTTCGTCGAGCGGTCCAACGCCGGTGACGCGGCCGGAGTCGCCGCACTGTACGAGCAGGACGCGGTGCTCGCCTACCCGCCCGGCGGCCAGACGGTGGGCCGCGAGGCGATCCGCGCCCTGTGGGAGAAGGTGCTGGCCGACCGTCCCCGCTTCGAGCCGGAACAACCGCTGCCGACGTTGATCAGCGGCGACATCGCGCTCACCTCGACGCCGCCCAAGGACGGGAGCGGCGCCCGCGCGCAGGTCGTCCGGCGCCAACCGGACGGGAGCTGGCTGCGCCTGCTCGACCAGCCCGAGTTCGTCCCTCCCAGCCACTGACCGATCTCCGCAGGTCGCGGCGGGTCTCGGCAGGAGAGCAGAAGGTGCCGGTGTCAGGTCGTAGCAGTATTCTTCGCGAACGTGTCCATCTAGCCGTGTCCCATTCGTGGTGATGTCGTACGGCGAGACCGCCGCACACGCCACACCCGGACAGGAGTGCGATCGTGAAGTACATGTTGCTGATCCAGAGTGCGTCCGCCGAGACGGCCGACGCCGCCGACGAGTGCACCGTCGAGGACTGGATCGCCTACGACAAGGAGATGCGGGAGGCGGGGATCTGGGTCTCCGGAGAGTCGCTGGCGGACCTGGTCACCGCCACGGCGGTGCGCGTCGGCCGGGACGGCGGGCGGACGGTGACGGATGGCCCGTTCGCCGAGACCCGCGAGATCCTCGGCGGCTTCTACGTCATCGACGTGCCCGACCTGGACGTCGCGCTGGACTGGGCCGCCCGCTGCCCCGGGGCGCGCGGCGGCGGCTCGGTCGTGGTGCGGCCCGTCGCCGAGTTCGGCGGCTGAGGCCCCATGGGCGACCGGGCCGCCGGCGGCGGGGCGCCGGTGGCGTCCGTCGAGGCGGTGTTCCGTGAGGAACACGGCCGGCTGCTCGCCGCCCTGGTCCGCCGCTTCGGCGACCTCGATCTGGCCGAGGAGGTCACCTCCGACGCGATCGAGGCGGCGCTGACCCGCTGGCCGGTCGACGGCGTCCCGCCCAAGCCGGGGGCCTGGCTGATGACCACGGCGCGCCGCAAGGCGGTCGACCGGCTCCGCCGCGACCAGGCGTTCGCCGCCCGGCTGGCCATCCTCCAGGTGGAGGCCGAACGGGCGGCGCCGACCGTGGACGTGGCCCAGGGTGACCTGCCGGACGAGCGACTGCAGTTGTTCTTCACCTGCGCTCATCCGGCTCTGCCCGCCGAGGACCGCGGCGCGCTGACGCTGCGCTGCCTGGCCGGGCTGACCACCCCCGAGGTGGCGCGGGCCTATCTCGTCCCGCAGGCGACGATGGCCAAACGGATCGTCCGGGCGAAGAAGAAGATCCGCGAGGCCCGGATCCCGTTCCGGGTGCCCGGCGCGGACGAGCTACCGGAGCGGCTGCCGGGCGTGCTCCAGGTGGTGTACTCGATCTTCACCGAAGGGTACGCGGCCAGTTCGGGCCCGCGCCTCCAGCGGCTGGACCTCGCCGAGGAGGCCATCCGGCTGGGCCGGATCCTGCGCCGGCTGATGCCCGCCGAACGGGAGGTCGCCGGGCTGCTCGGGCTGATGCTGCTGATCCACGCCCGGCGCGACGCCCGGACCGGCCCGGACGGCGAGCTGGTGCTGCTCGACGAGCAGGACCGCGGCCGCTGGGACCGCACGATGATCGAAGAGGGCCGTGGCCTGGTGCCGCCCGCCCTGACCGGCGGCCTCCCGGGCCCGTACGGCGTACAGGCCGCGATCGCCGCCCTGCACAACGAGGCCGCGACCCTCGCCACCACCGACTGGCCGCAGATCGTCGCGCTCTACGACGTGCTGCTCACGCTGACGCCGTCTCCCGTCGTCGCGCTGAACCGGGCCGCGGCGGTCGCGATGCGCGACGGACCGGAGGCCGGGCTGGCGCTGCTGGACGAACTGGCCGACGAGCCGGCGCTGCGCGGCTACGCCCCCTACCCGACGGCGCGGGCCGATCTGCTGCACCGGGTCGGCCGGCTCACCGAGGCCGCGGCGGCGTACCGGGAGGCGCTCGGCCTGGCCGGCGCCGAGCCCGAGCGCGCCCACCTGCGCCGCAGGCTGCACGCGGTCGAGCAGCCCGGCGCCTGACTCCGCGACCCGGCCGAGCGCGGGTGAATCCGCGGACGCGTGTCCATCGGGCCGCTTCCCGTTCAGTGCGTCTGCGGACGCCGTGTCCATCCGGCCGTTTCCCGTTCGTAGTCATGCCGTACGGAGCCACCACACGGGACGCCCCTGTCGTGAAAGGACCGAGCACATGACCGCGACCTCCTCCACGGGCATCAAGCCCACCCACCACCACCGAACCGCGCTCCTGCTGAGCTGCGGCGCGGTCGCCGGGGTGCTCTTCCCCGTGACCTCGTTCGCGCAGGCCTTCACCCGCGACGGCTTCGACCTCCCCCGGCACGCGCTGAGCTCGCTGACCCTCGGCGACCTCGGCTGGATCCAGGTCGCGAACTTCGTGGTCACTGGCCTGCTGGCCATCCTCTTCGCGGTCGGCCTCCGGCGAACGCTGCGTCCCGGACGGGCGAGCAGGTTCGGGCCGGCTCTGGTCGGCGTCTACGGCATGGGAATGATCGGCGGCGGACTCTTCGCCCCCGACCCCGCCCTGGGCTGGCCGGTCGGCGCCCCCGAGGGCGTGCCCGAGCACCTCAGCGTGAACAGCGCCCTGCACACGGTCTTCGCCGCCGCGGCGTTCCTGTCCCTGATCGCGGCCGGTCTCGTGTTCGCCCGGCGGTTCGCCGGCCAAGGACGGCGCGGCTGGTCGGCGTACAGCGCCGCCGCCGGCATCACCACCTTCGTTCTCACGGTCCCGCCGTGGAGCGAGGACAGCGCGAGCCTGCGCTTCGCCGCCGGCGCGGTGATCATCTCCAGCTGGCTCGTCGCCATCTCCTGCCGGTTGCGCGCCGAGACCCCCGCCCAGACCGGTACGACGAGCAGCACGACGTGATCGGCGAGCCGGTCGGCGTCACCGGCGAGGGTGGCCGGTCGCCAGGTCCGCGAGCCGTGGGTCGACTTCGGGAAACGAGCCGTCGCCGAACAGGACGCGGGCCGCCAAGGCACGACCGGCACGCCCCCGCAGCACGGTCACCGCCGCCTCCGCCGCAGCGGGGGATCGGATGCCGGCGAACACGCGGCGCAGCCAGAGCCGTCCTCGGAATTTGGCCCGCAACGTGTTCCCGTCGTACCGGCTGAGCAGGCGTTGGTCACCGGTACGCAGGTAGCCGGCGGTGACCGCCGCGGCCAGCTCGGACATGCGCAGGCAGGGGTCCAGCCCACCGGCCGTCAGCGGCGACACCGCGCCCGCCGCGTCTCCGACGAGCAGCCCGGCGGGGCACGCCAACCGTCGCAGCACCCCGCCTACCGGGATCGGACCACCTCGACGCTCGACCGGACCGGCCGGCGTCACCCGGCCGGGCGCGTCCGCGGCGAAGGCGTCCAGCAGGTGGCGGAGACCGGTGCGCATCGCGTTCGGATATCCCGCGACGCCGACATGCGCGTGCCGGCCGTCGTCGATGACCCAGCCCAGGTACCCGGGAGCGACCCGTGGGTCCAGCACGCAGTGGAACGCCGGGACGCTCGCGCCCGACTCGATCGCGTGGACGATCTCGGCACCGACGAGGAAGCGCCGGTTGACGTCGAGGCCGAGATCGCGGGCCACCCGCGAGCGGGGGCCGTCGGCGCCGATGACGAACCGGGCCATCACCGGCTCCGCACCCGCGAGCCGTACGAAACCGTTCGACGCGCCGACATACCGTACGCCCAGGAGGACCCGCGCCCCGGCCGACTCCGCCTCGTGACGCGCGTGCTCGTATACGGCCGCCATGTCGGCCACCCGGTACTCGTCCCGGTCGCTGGTGAGCCGGATCGGCGCCCGCCGCGACGGCGGATACAGCAGCACGTCCCGGATACACGGCCCGAGCAGGTGCTCCGGCAGGTCGAAGTCATCGAGAGTGCGGCGTACGAAGATCCCCGTCGTGCGGATGCCCGCCGACAGCGACCTGCGGCGGTCGACCACCATCACGTTCAGCTCGCGCCGCGCGAGCAGGAGTGCCGTGCGCAGGCCGGCCAGGCCCGCACCCACCACCAGGACGTCCACTGTCCGCATACCTTGCGACGCTAGGAGCGCTGCCCCGTCGGCGCCACGGATTGCACGCTACCTGCCCCATACCTCCACACCGCCGCCACACTCGACCCCGGATCTCGATCGAGGCCTCGGTCGTTGCCTCCGGCGGCTGGCTGAACTTCGTCCTCTACCCCTTCTTCCTGGTTCGCTCCCGCCACCACCATCATGGTGAGGAGAGCCGGCCCGCCGTCGAGGCCGGCGCGCGTAGGGAGAGTGGCCCTGACAGGGCGACGATAAGCGTGCCGGCCGCCGCTACGTTGCGGGGGTGAGTGACAACAGGTTGGACACGTTCCCCCGGCACCTGCCATCGAGCACGTTCCGCATCGGGGGTGAGCTGAGCGTGCGGCGGCTCGGGTTCGGGGCCATGCACCTGCCGACCGCACCCCGACCGGCTCGCGAGGCCGCCATCACCGTAGCCCGGCGCGCCGTCGAGCTGGGCGTCACCCTGATCGACACCGCGCACCTGTACGGCTGGGGCGCCAACGAGGAACTCCTCGCCGAGGCGCTGCACCCCTATCCTAACGACCTGCTCATCGCGACGAAGGTCGGGGTCGCGCCGCCGAGCCCCCCGCACGAGGCCGCGATCTGCGGACGGCCCGACTTCCTGCGCGACCAGGTCGAGCAGGGCCTGCGCCGGCTACGCGTCGACCGGCTCGAGCTGCTCCAACTGCATCGCGTCGACCCGGAGGTGCCGCTCGCCGACCAGTTGGGGGCGCTGCGCGACCTCCAGGAAGAGGGCAAGATCGGACACATCGGACTGTCCGAGGTCACCGTCGACCAGCTCCAGCAGGCGCTGCGGATCATCGACGTCGCGAGCGTCCAGAACCGCTACAGCATGCTGGATCGCGAGCACGAGGCCGTGCTCGACGCCTGCGCCGAGGCGGGGATCGCCTTCCTGCCCTGGCGCCCCGTCCACCCCGCGGTGGCGAGGGCGACCGCCGAGATCACCGCCGTGGCGGCCGAACTCGGCGCCACGGCGGCGCAGGTCTCGCTCGCCTGGCTGTTGCACCGCTCGCCCGTCGTGCTGCCGATCCCCGGCACCGGCACGATCGGTCACCTGGAGGAGAACGTCGCCGCGGCGAACCTGCGGCTGAGCGACGACCAGTGGCGGCGGCTCGATCGGATCCAGCCGCGATGAGACGTGACGCTCCCTCCGGTCGTCGGGCGGCCGTCGATCCCTGAAGCACCGACAGGACGACGGTCCCCGAATCGTGGTTTGATAGGGATGGATCCACGTCGATCGCTCCTTCGATGAGTCCGTCCTCGCCCGGGGGCCGCGTCCCCGAGGCGTACGAACGATCAGGAGTGCCGCGTGTCCCCTTCCTTCTCACCGACCGGCGTGGATGTGACCACTGAGCGGCTCGTGCTGCGTCTGTGGCCCCCCGGCGACGTCGCCGCGGTCGTCGGCGGCCGCCGGCTCGCGCACTGGGCGCAGGACTTCCCCTCCGCCGCCGACCGGCGCATCGCCGGCTTCATCGCCGAGCGCCTCGAGGCCATGAACGTGTACGGCCAGCGTCAGATCGTCGAACGGGAGAGCGGTCTGGCCGTCGGCGCGATCGGGCTGTTCTGGCCGCCCGACGACGGCGTCATCGAGGTCGGGTACGGGATCGTGGAGTCCCGGCGTGGGCGCGGGTACGCCACGGAGGCGACCCGGGCGATGACCGCCTTCGGGCTCACCGCTCCGGGCGTGGACGAGGTGTTCGCCGACGTGGACCTGGCGAACGTGGCCTCCGTCCGCGTCCTGGAGAAGGCCGGGTTGCGACGTGTGCGTGGCGACGACGCGACGGCCAGGTTCGCCGCCAGGAGGCCGTGACCCCCCTCCCCCGTCGCCGCGAATCCTGGCACGCACGGGCAACAGGCGTGGCACGCACGGAAAAGCGGCGGATGCCCGCCCGTGCCATGCTCATGGCCAGGAGCGATCGAACGGGGAATGGCCTCATGAGGCAGACACCGCACCCGCAACCAGCCGGATCGTACTCTTCACCACCCCGATGACCGGCGGCGCCGACGGCCACACGGATCCGGGCGCCCCCATCCCCTTTACCTCTTTGTTCACGGTCACGCGACTGCCTCGGCACACGAGATCTCGAAAGGAGGTGAATGTCCATGACCGAAACGATCACAAGGTTCGGCGACAGGCTGCTGGAGCGGCTGGTCCCCAGGATGACGGTCCTCGCGTCGGGTCCCTGCCAGTGCGTGCGCACCTGCTGCATCGTCTACAGCAACGGGACCCGCCGGGCGGGAACCTACATCGAACACTGTTTCAGCGGCTCGGCGTGCACGGGTTGCTCGGCGACCAGCGGCAGCTGCTAGCGGCGGCACGTACGTCGAACACCGTCGTCGAACACCGTCGTCGAACACCGTTTCAGCCGCTCGGCGTGCACAGGCTGCAGGCTGACCGGCGATCACCGCTGACCGGCGGTTACTGCTGACCGGCGGGAGGCACGGGGCCGCCGTGGCCCGCCACGGGCACGGCGGCCCCGGAATCACCGGCCGGTCGGATTCGCGCTGGGAGTACGCGTGGAATATCTCGCTTTCGGATGTCGCTGGCTCGTCGCCCTCGTCTTCGCCGTCTCCGTCGTGAGCAAGCTCAGAGGGGACCGGCGGGAGTTCGTGGAGTCGACGCGGAAACTGCTGGGCGCCCTCCTTCCCTCGGGGAGCGCCCCGACTGCCGCCGCCAGGCTGGTCGCCCCCCTCGTCGTGGCCGCCGAGGCGGCCGTGGTGCTGCTGCTGGCCCCCGCGCCCTTCGTGGCGCTGACTCTCGCAGGCGTACTCGTCACCGCCTTCGGGCTGGCCATCGCGCTGGCCCTGCGCCGGGGCGTCGCCACCGCCTGCCGGTGCTTCGGCGGGTCGGCGCCGCTGAGCGGGTGGCATCTCGTACGCAACGCACTGCTCCTCGGCGCGGTCGCCGCGGGGCTGACGTTCGACCCCGGCCCGCTCGGCGCGGCCGAGGCCGCCGGGCTGGCGGTCACCGCGGCGGCGGCGCTCGCGGCGGCCGTGATCGTCGTACGTCTCGAAGAACTCGGCGAACTGTTCGGCCCGAGGCTGTCGTAGCCGTCGGGACGCTCGAAGGGAGCACGCAATGGCCGTGATGTGGGCCGCCATCGTCCTGGTCGGGGCGGTGTGCGCACTGGATCTTGTCCTGACGCTCGGCATCGTCCGCCGGCTGAAAGAGCACACCGCCCATCTCGAAGGGCTGCTGCGGGCCGGGCCCGCGGGGACGTTCGAGGGCGGGCTGCCTGCGGTGGGGGCCGCCGTCGAGGAGTTCACCGCGACCACCCTCGACGGGGAGGAGATCGGCAGGAGTTCCTTGTCGGGTGAGACGCTGGTGGCGTTCTTCAGCCCCGGCTGCGCGCCCTGCGTGGAGAAGCTGCCGGGATTCCTCGCCCACGCCCGCGAGCGCATCGGGGGCCGCCGCCTGATCCTCGCGATCGTGGCGCCCGGGGAGCAGGCCGCGACGGCGCAGATGGCCGCCGAACTACGGCAGGTGGCGACGGTCGTCGTGGACGACGACTACGGCGGCGGCGTCGCCAGGGCCTTCTCCGTCACCGAATACCCCGCGTTCTGCCTGGTCAACAGCGAGGGGACGGTCCTCGCGGTCGAGCGTGACGTCGCCAGGCTCGCGGCGCCCGCCGAGAGATGACGGCGTCCGACCGCCGCCCGCTGGCGGCCGGGTTGATCCGGGCGATCGTTCTCGCCTGCCGGTCGGCCCCCTCCGCCATGGCCTGCTACCTTGCCGTCACCCTGCTGACGGCCGCGTTCCCGGTGGCGATCGCCTGGCTGACCAAGCTGACGCTCGACAGGGTGGTGACGGCCGGCTCCATCTCGGCGGTCGCCGGGCTGGTGACCGGCCTCGCGGCGGCCGGCCTGGTGAACGCGGCCGTGCCGTACGCGACGCAGTACCTGCGGGGGGAGATCGACCGCAGGGTGGGGCTCTCCGCCCAGGACGAGCTGTTCACCGCCCTCGACCGGGCCGTGGGCGTCAGCCGGCTGGAGGACCCCGCCTTCCTGGACCGCCTGCGGCTCGCCCAGCAGAGCGCGAACACCCCCGGGCGGCTGGTCGACTACGTCCTCGGCTTCGTCCGCGGCCTGCTCACCCTCACCGGGTTCGTCGGATCGCTCCTGGTGATCAACACGGCGATCACCCTCATCGTGCTGGCGGCCGGGGTTCCTGCCCTGATGATGTCCGTACGGCTCTCGCGGCTCAGGGCGGCGGTGCTGCTGTCGATCGGCCCGACCGAGCGCCGCGAGTTCTTCTACGGCGACCTCCTGACCAGCGTGAACGCGGCGAGGGAGGTCCGGCTGTTCGGGCTCGGCGTCTTCCTGCGCGGGCGGATGCTCGCCGACCGCATGGCCGCGAACGATGCCCGCCGCCGCCTCGACCGGCGCGAGCAACTGGTCCATGCGGCGCTCGCGACCCTGTCGGCGGCGGTTTCGGGCGCCGGGCTGGCCTGGACCGTGTTCGCGGCCGTCCAGGGGCAGCTCACCGTGGGCGACGTGTCCATGTTCGTGGCCGCGGTGATGGGCGTGCAGGGCGCGCTGGACTCCGTGGTGGACTCGATCGCCGGCGGCCACCAGCAGCTCATGATGTTCGGCCACTACGCGGCGGTGGTGGACGACGGGCCCGACCTGCCCGCCCCGGCGGAACCGCTCGACAGTCCCGCGCTGCGCCACGGCATCGAGCTGCGCGACGTGTGGTTCCGCTACAGCGACGGGCATCCGTGGGTGCTGCGCGGCGTGAACCTGTTCCTTCCCGCCGGGACGACACTCGCGCTCGTCGGCCACAACGGCTCGGGCAAGAGCACGATCGTGAAGCTGCTCTGCCGCTTCTACGACCCCACGAAGGGCGCGATCCTGTGGGACGGCGTCAACATCAGGGACATGGATCCCGCCGCGCTGCGCGCACGCATCGGCGCGGTGTTCCAGGACTTCATGGCCTATGACTTCAGCGCCGCCGACAACGTCGCCCTCGGCGACCTCACCGCGCTCGGTGACCGCGGCCGCATCGAGACGGCCGCCGGCACGGCGGGCGTGCACGAGACCCTTCGCGGGCTGCCCCTCGGCTACGACACCCTGCTGACGCGGATGTTCTTCGGCGACTCGGGCGACGACGACACGCAGACGGGAGTGGTGCTGTCCGGCGGCCAGTGGCAGCGCGTGGCCCTGGCCCGGGCCTTCCTCCGCCGGTCCCGCGACCTCATGATCCTCGACGAGCCGAGCGCGGGCCTCGACGCGGAGGCCGAGCACGACATCCACACCCGGCTCCGCATGATCAGGTCCGGCCGCACCAGCCTGCTCATCTCCCATCGGCTCGGGGCCGTCCGGGACGCCGACCTCATCGTCCTGCTCGGCGACGGCGTCGTGAAGGAACAGGGCACCCACGAAGAACTCCTCGCCGCCGGCGGGACGTACGCGCGGATGTTCCGGCTCCAGGCCCAGGGCTATTCCGAAACCGCCACGCGCCAACCGGAGGGATTCCCGCAGTGAGCGTCGTCGTCGTGAGCCTGGCGGTGTGCGCGGCGGCCGTCGCGGGAGCCGTCCTGTGGCTGCGCCTCCGCTACGTCATGGTCTCCGTGTCCGGCACGAGCATGGAACCCGCCTACCGCTCGGGCGACCGCGTCTGGGTCCGCCGCGCCCCGATCGGCTCGGTGCGGACCGGCCAGGTGGTGGTGGTCAGGCTCAGCTATCCCCCGGCCTGGAACCTCGCGGTCAGGGAGCCCTGGAGCATCAAGCGCGTGACCGCCGCTCCCGGCGACCCCGTGCCCAGGAGCGGCTTCGACGCCCTCGCCCGCGTCCCCGAGACGACCGTCCCCGACGACTGCCTGGTCGTCTCCGGCGACAACGCCGCCGACTCCTACGACTCCCGCCACTGCGGTTACGTCCCCGGCGACCGGTTGCTCGGCGTGGTGGTCCGCCGCGCGGCCGCCCCCAGCCCTCGCTGACCGCCCCCGGATCCCTGTCAGCGGCGGTGACGAACGGGCCGGCCGTCAGTTGTCCCCGATGAGCCGCCCTTTCCGCGCCTGCCACCGGTAACCGGCCGGGGTGACGCCGAAGGCCCTGCGGAAGGTGCGGTTGAAGTGCGAATCGTTCGGGAAACCCCACCGGGCGGCGATGGCGTTGATCGGTATGCCGTCCAGCCGGGGATCGGCCAGGGCGCGACGGCAGCGTTCCAGCCGCCGCTGTCGGATCCAGCCGCCGACGGTATGTCCTTCCTGCTGGAACATCCGGTACAGGTGCCGCAGGGAGATGTGGTGGGCGGCGGCGATGACGGCGGGCGACAGATCGACCTGTCCCAGCCGTTGCTCGATGAACGCCCGGATCCGCAGAGTGAGTGTCCTGCTGGGGTCGGTCAGAAGCGGAGTGGGGGCGACTTCCAGCTCGTGGGCGAGCACGGCGATGACGAGATCGAGAGTGACGGTGGACAGCCGACCCACGTCGGCGACCGACAGCTCGTCGGACCGGGTCACCATTCCGCGAAGCAGGTCACCGAGCAGCGCGGCGACGCCCTGCCGGCCTGTGATCCCGGCGGCCAGCAGACGACGGATCTCTGGGACGGGAAACGGCAGAGCGTCATGCGGGATCCGCAAGATGATGCCGTCCGAGCCGGCCTGGTGCCGCGCCGTCGCCGTGTCACGCGGATCGCTCGCCGTCCACGCCTTGTAGGGAAGGGAGGTGTCGCAGAGCATCAGATCGGTCGGCGCCAGGAGCGTCTCGCGGTCCTCCTGTTGTATCCCCGCGATGCCGCGTAAGACGAGAGAGATCAGGTACGCCTCGGGATCCGAACTGCGGATCCTGCTCATGCTCCTGTGCGCCTCGAAGCCGACGCACTTGATCCGGGAGATCGGTACCGAACCGAGGTCGATCGTCGTCATCTCGGCCCAGAAGTCGGCTTCCCGGTCACTGGAGGCGCTGACCGAGACCACCGATCGGGCCACGGCCTGCCACCAGAAGTCGAACCGTTCGCTGACCGGTACGTCGTCGAGTCGTAGCACCGAAGTGATCACCGTCGCTCCCCATTCCGAACGGTCGGCGGCGTGTCGGCCACAGCCCCCGGGCCGCGCGCGCGTGACGAACGAGCCGCGAGCAGGAATGCGGCACCGGCGGCGGAAGGACCAGGCCGCCGCGCCACCAAGCACCTTTCTCAGCTGGCTTGAAGTGGCAATCCCTGGCACTCAGTGAACATCAGCTATCCGACATTTCCCGCGACTCGTCCGTTGCACCCCATATCAGGGACATAGGCACGCAAATCCGGTCCTCAACCCAGGGGGAGAGAAATGCGGATTTTCTGTCAACGGCGCTCGAATCCTGGGCGCTGGCCCACTTTTCGTGATCAGGTCACGGCCCCGGCGTTGTCCCTGTCGCCCTGGGCAAGATCAGCCCACGCTCATCGAAGAGCGAAGAGGCGTAGTAGCTCAGCCTGCTCGGGGCGTACGGGAAGCGCCTGGTTACTCGCGCGAGGGTAGATCTCGGCTGCGGACCACTGCGCGGCTCGCACACTGGAGGCAGAGCCGATCCTGACGCCGCGCGCCCGTAGCTCAGCGAGCAACCGCTCGGCATCGAACAGGTGCACCGACTCGATACGCCACGGGCGACTGGTGCCTCGTGACGAAGCCGGCGGCGACGCGGGTCCCGTCAGCACGAGGTAGTAGTCCACCGCCGCTCGCTCGGTCACGTCCAGAAGACCCTCACGCTTGAGGTACCACTTCACGTTGACCGTCCGCCCACGCAACGGCCCAGAGGCGAACCGGCCGTCTGTCGCGGATATCGCGGAGCTCTCCTGCTCGATTCCGAAGACCCGCGCCGCGATCCACTCGCCCAGGTGACCCGCGGTCATCGGACGCCCGATGACCGCCGAGATCTGCTCGTCGACGGCGTTTCGTTCCCTCAGCAGATCTGCTATCCGCCGCACCTTGGGATCGCTCATGCCGACCAGGTCTCCACTGCCCAACTCCAGATGCCCTGTTCGTAGTGGCGCGGTTCGCGATCCGACTATCAGATGGCCGAGCGCTCTGAGTTTCGTCACTCTCGTTTTACCGGTCAGGCGACCATGGGCGGGTCTGAATCACCGCACCTTTGCTCCGACGGCCGCAGATTCCGCTTCGAGCCCGCCCACGCTGATCAGACCTTCTCCCTGGTACGCCGGGCCACGATGAATGACGAGATTATCGGCCCGTCGACGACCTCTTCGGAGTCGATCGTCCTTCCAGCCTTCAAAGCGGGCCCTGCGCGGCCGTCCCGCCCGCAGGGACGGCCGACTGGCCGCGCACGCTCCACCACCGATCGGGATCACTGCCGATCCGCATCGCCCCTGACCAGCAAAAGGCCCGGCCCCGAAGCCGGAACCGAGCCTACGCGCGACACGTGGCCAGGGCGGGCGCCCTGTGCTGGGTCACTCGCGTTCGACGCCGCCGAACTCGGCTGGAACGAGTTCGCAGGGTGCGACCGGTCCGCGGATGACCCCGACGCTGCCTCCATGGCTCTTGACCGGGTCGCCGTTGGCGGAGTGCATCTGGACGACGAGCGTCTCGTCCGGCCCGAAATCCTCCGGATCGACCGAGAAGTCGATCGAGTCCTCGGCTCGTCTCAGCGGCATCCTGTCCGGCTGAGGCACGATCTCCCCTCGCGGCTCGCGGCAGGTCTGTCCGTGAGGGACGTAATCGATCACTGCTCGCACGCCCTCCTCTCCCAGCCTCTGCTCCAGTTCCTTGGGCCTGACGAACTCGTTGATCCGCACGGTGACCGTACCGTCGGAATTCTTGACGACGGCGAACGCCGGCGTGTCCGACATCAGCGGCACGACGACCGCCACCGCTACGACCACCGCTGCGGCCAACCCCGCCACGGCCACCACCGGGCGTGCGGATCGGCGCGCCGGCCGGGGTTCCCACGGGACCGTGGCGGCCTCCGCGCGCAGTTCCTCGAGCAGCTTGTCCCTGAACGACACCGTCATCACAGTCCTTCCGTCACGAGAGCCGCCGTTACGCCGGGTACCTTCCGCAGAGTCCGGCGGGCGCGATGCAGCCGGACTCTGGCCGTGCCGACCCTGATGCCCAGGGCCTGGGCCGCCTCCGCCACCGTCAGCTGGTCGATGACCACGAGTTCGAGCAACGCCCTCTCCCCTTCCGGCAGGTCGGCCATGGCCGACAGTGCCCGCCGGGCGGGCTCTTCGGCGTCGATGCGGTCGGTCAGGTCGGCGATGTCGTCGCCGTCCAGCAGCCGGCGCGCGACGACCCGTTCGACGGCGCGGGCCTCGCGCTCGCTGCGGCGTCGCTGGAGCGACAGCACGTTCCGCGCCACGCCGTACAGCCATCCGGTCTCGCTGCCCCGTCCCGGCCGGTAGGTGTCCCGAGAGTGCAGCGCCGCGAGGAACGTCTCCGCCGTCAGGTCGGCCACCGCGTGCGGGTCGGTCACCCGCCGTGCGACGAATCGCGTCATCGCGTCGAAATGCCGCAGGTAGAAGGTTTCGAAAGCCTGCGTCCCGGCTAACGGGTCCGCCGGTTCCACCTGGTTGAGCCGCACGAGCCGGGCTCCCTTCGTCCAACAGTGCTTACACCTTGTACTTGACCGAACCCCGGAATGCATTACGACGCGGTGCGGGTGCGGGCGAGCGACAGCCCCGGGCGGGCGGCCGCCCGCCCGGGGCAGCGGCCGGCCTCGGTGGAGGTCAGTGGATCGCGGGCGGGGTGGTCGGTTTCTTCGCGGGCTCGCCGAGGGCGCCGCGCGCGGCGGCGATGGCACTGTGGAAGGACACCTCGCTGAGCAGGCCCGGCGCGGCGACCATGTCACCGGCGAGGAACACGCCGTCGCCGCAGTCGACGGCCGGCCGGTCGCGCCAGGTCTGACCGGGCAGGTCCAGCGCGCCGGTGCGGCGGTTGGCGACGCTGTGACGCCGCCAGGTGGTCCGCTCGCGCCAGCCGGGCAGCGCCTGGTCGACCAACTCCTCCAGCCGTACCAGCGCGTCGGCCTTGCCTTCCGTTCCCCGCAGGGGCAGCTGGGCCTGGATCAGCGATTCGCCGGGCGGGGCGAGGCTTGGGTCAGGCAGGCTGTAGCGCTCCAGCCAGCCGGCCGCGTCCAGGTCGGACACGACGAAGACGTCGCGACGATCGGCGCGTACGGCGAGGTCCAGCAGGAGCGTCCGGCCGCTCTCCACGCTGGGCGGCGTCGTGCCGAGCAGGCGGCCCGCGGCGTCCAGCGAGGTGGCGACGATGACCGGTGGCGCGGGCAGGTCGGTCACGCGCGCATCGGTCTCGATGCTGACGCCGAGGGCGCGGGCATGGGCGGCGAGCCGGTCGATGAGGCCGTTCCAGCCGCCCATGAGGTAGCGGGCGGGCGGCCTTGGCGCGAACACGCGCAACAGCCGCTCCCAGACGAACGCCGCCGAGAGCCGGCCCGGCTCCGCGTAGAAGGTCGCCACTCCCATGAGGTTCGACGCGGCCGACGCGGCCTGCTCTCCGTGGTGGCCGCGGATCCAGGTGTGGAAGTCGATGTCGACCGGTGCGCGTCGACGGCGGTGTGCCAGCACCCGCGACAGCGCGGGCGGCGGAGTACGGCGCAGCCGATCGCCGTGGAGGAACCGGAATCCGGCCAGACCGAGTAGCGGTACGCCGGAGTGCGGGCCGAGCAGGTCGCGCTCGGCGAGCCATCGCCACCAGGCTCCGTCGCGGTAGAGCACGTGGGGGCCGTCGTGGGCCACGTACGGTGGGGCGGTGGCGCGGGCTCGCCCGCCGAGTGTGTGATGCGCCTCCAGGAGGCGGACCTGTGTTCCGGCCTCGGCGCAGGAGATGGCGGCGACCAGCCCGGCGAACCCGCCGCCGACAACGGTGATCCTCTTCATGACCGGATGACGACGTAGACGAGAATCATGTGACATGGACGATTGGGGCCAGCATCACCGCTACCTGTTCGCCGTCGCCTACCGCCTGCTGGGCAGCTCCGCGGATGCCGAAGACGCCGTGCAGGAGGCGTTCATCCGCCTGCGCACCTCCGCGCCCGCGGACCTGGAGCACCCGCGGGCCTGGCTCACGACGGTGACCTCCCGGATCTGCCTCGACATGCTGGGCTCGGCCCGCGCCCGCCACGAGACCTACGTCGGCACCTGGCTGCCCGAACCGCTGGTCGCCTACGACGACTCGGACCTGGGCGAGGTGAGCGCGATGCGGGAGTCGGTACGCACGGCCGTTCTCCTGGTGCTGGAGAGTCTCACGCCTGCCGAACGGGTCGCGTTCGTGTTGCACGACGTGTTCGGCATGGACTTCGACCGGCTCGCGACCGTGGTCGACCGCACCCCGCAGGCGTGCCGGCAACTCGCGTCGCGGGCGCGTCGGCGGGTTCGCGCCGCCGCGCCACCCCGGATACCGGTCTCCGCCGAGGAGCACCGGCGGATCACCGCCACATTCCTCAAGGCCGCCTCGGACGGGGACCTCGCGGAACTGGTCAACCTGCTCGATCCCCAGGTCGTGCTCCGCTCCGACGGCGGTGGCGCGGTTCACGCGGCGCGCGTGCCGGTGCACGGCCGGAAGCAGGTCATGACGCTGCTGGCCGGGCTTGCCCGCCGCTACGCCGGCGTGGCCGTCCGGCCGGTACGACTGGCCGGCGGCGACGGTGTCGTGCTGACCCTGGAGGCGAAGGTGATCGGCGTGGTCGGCCTCGAGATCAGCGGTGGCCGGATCACCGAGTTGAACCTGGTGGTCAACCCGGCGAAACTGCCGAGATCGGGGGAGACGAGCGAACCGGATGCCAGCCGGCCAGCCT
Organism: Nonomuraea sp. CX421; assembly: GCF_059358955.1. Classification (NCBI taxonomy): domain Bacteria; kingdom Bacillati; phylum Actinomycetota; class Actinomycetes; order Streptosporangiales; family Streptosporangiaceae; genus Nonomuraea; species Nonomuraea sp. CX421. The sequence goes on from NZ_JCADBK010000007.1 coordinate 314,074, forward strand.
GAGGCGTCTCGCCGCTGGTCGATTCGGTGACGGCGTGGATGCTGCGACGGTTCGCATGGCCCGGATCGCGCAGGCCGCGAAAGGCGAGGAGTGATCGTATCCCGGAATCGCCGGGTGGCCTCACCGGTCAGGCATTCAGCGATCTTCGTACGGCGGCGTCCTCCAGCTCGTGGATCTCCTGCTCGGTGAAGATGTAGTGAGGTACCCGTTCGTGCATGAGCTCGGTATAGCGGGTTTCGTCCTGCACGCCCTCCCGGCCGCGGGCGATGGTGGCGTCGTCGGGCAGCAACCGCTCATAGATGCGTCCACCGACCTGGGTGAACAGGTCGTCGCGCCTACGCCAGTACGTCGTCTCCCGCACGCTGACGATCGACGACCCCACGGTGCAGGTGGAGGCCGGCGACCCGATCGAGCTCATCCGGCGGTTGAAGTCAGAGGACACCGGTAAGGACGTCTACCTCTGCGGCGGCGGCGGCGAACTCGCCGCCTCCCTGCTCCCGGAGATCGACGAGATCATCCTCGGCGCCCAGGTCACCTGGCTCATCAAGATCCCGCCCGATCAACCGATCGAACGGGATCCCGTCGACTTCAGCCGTCCCTGGATGGAGACGAGGGATGCGCCCCCTCGACCGGCAACGCCAGTTCCTCAACGTTCCGTAGCGTCCGCCTTCGTCTGCCTCGGTAGTCACTCACACCGCCGTCGCGATGAGCAGCCTGGCGGGCCGCCAACCGGAAGTTGTCGGTCCCGTACGCCATGATCGGCCGTCAAAGATCCCATACGTCCCCACAAGGAGTGTCATGGTCGTCAACGATGGAACCGACTGGTCCGGAATCGGCTGGGATGGCTGGACGAACCTCAGTCTGATCCGCGCCCGGCTCGACGCGGGCGCCGACCCCAACACGGGCGTGTACATCCAGGGACGACCGCTGCACGCCGCCGCCGAACAGGGCTCACCCGAGGTGGTCGCCGAACTGTCCCAACGAGTCGACGACGTCGACGCTGAACACGAAGGACGTACCGCCCTCTGGGAAGCCGTCTTCAACAACCGCCCCGACAACGCCCGCGCCCTGGCCGCCGCAGGAGCGCACCCGTGGCGGCCAATGATGAACGGCTGGTCCCCCGGACGCCTCAGCCTGGCCACACCGACCCCTGACCTGTTCACTCTTCCTCCCGGCGAGGCCGGCTTATCTGCCGCCGAGACCGCCGCCGTCGCCGCGGCCAGGCATCTGATCACCGCCTTGGGCCGCTTGGAAGATGACGGCTTCAGCGTCGCCTGTGTGGCCGACATCACCGCCGCCGAGGCGGCACGGCGGCTGGAGGCCACACCGGCCGATGAAGACGACGTCGAAGAGATCACGGATGACCCGTTCTCGGACTTCGACGACAGTCTGTCCCTCATCGGCATCACGGACGTGCCGGGCGGATGCGTCGTCTTCCAGCCGTGGGGATACAACGCGTCGACCCCTGGCGTCATGAAGCGCTTGTCGGTCGGCTCCGTCTGCTACGGCATGTTCGCCAACCCCAAGAGCGGCAACCAGGGAGCCGTCGCCCGTGACGGCGTCATCGAGGAATGGGACACCCATCCCGGCGGGGGCGCCGTATCCGACGACGACCCCACGGAGGACATCCTCACCGCCTACCTCTACCACTTACAAGCAGTGGCCTACTGCTTCGCCGGCGCGGGCCTGCAGCCCACCGACGCCCGCTCGATCACAGATCAACCCGACGTCTGGCTCAGACTGCCCGAGCGGGACTGGTGGAGCTAGCCAGTGGCAGGACGAAAAGCCCTCCCGGACACCCGCTCCGCAGCTCCTCAACCAGGACGAACCGATTCGAAACCCCTGAGGTGACAAGATCCCGCCCGATCGCAATGACGGGATCCCTTCAACTTCATTCCAGCCGTTCTCGTGAACGCCCCTGGGCGGGGCTTCACGAACAGCGCCGACCAAGGGCGGATTACCTACTTAGAAATCGCTTCCCGAACTCGCTCTGATCGTTTCCCGCGGTCGTTGAAGTGCTTGCTGTGCCGCTTCCTGATCTTCTCGCTGGGCGTGTCGGCCGCTCTTGGGTCGGCTTCATCATGGTCATGCTGTTCATGGCCGCCTGTTCAGCGCGGTTACCTGCGAATTCGAACCCGTCCACGCATGTTCGCGCGCCTTCCGTGTCCGAAAGCTCCACACTGACGCGCCCCTTGGTCGATCTACGAACAGAAGTCAAGGGAAAGATTCTTCTGCATTATGTCGCCGACTCGGGCGACCAGGCTGAATGGGCCGGAAAGCTGAAGGTGGGGAACTCGTACAAGGTCGCTGTCGATTGCGTCGGCTCCCAGGGAACGATGATGATCGTGCCCCGCAAAGGCTGGAAGACGGTACGGCAGTGCAGCGCCGGCTTCGGGACGTACACGGTCGACAATCACCCCGCTTCGCCACCGGAAGCAGAGACGCTGATGATCAAGGCGCCGCATGGTGCCAGATGGGCTGTGCTGGCAGTCCAAACCTCATGAGTGGCCGGGCTGGTCTCTTCGGCTCAACCGACGCCGCGGTCTTCGCGCCGCATGTCCCCGCTGCCGGGAGTCCCCGCACCGAGGCCGTACCTCAGGAGCACGGCGCCCTTGGACGAGGTGACGGGCGGCTCCAGGAGCACCAGGTTGGCGGGCACCACACCGCCGTCGAACACCTTCTTTCCAACGCCGAGCATGATGGGGAAGATCCACAGGTCGAGCCGGTCGAAGAGGCGCTTCCGCAGGAGGGTCTGCACCAGATTCAAACTTCCGATCACGTGGACGTGCTCATGCTTGTCACGCAGCTCGTGCACGGCGCTCACCAGGTCGGGCCCCAACTGGGTCGAACCCGCCCAGTCCAGATCCGGATTGCCCCGCGAGGCAACGTACTTCGGGACGCCGTTGAATAGCGTGGCGATCCCACTGTCGACGCCGTCGACCTGGTTCGGCCAGAACGCGGCGAAGATGTCGTAGGTCCTGCGGCCCAGGAGCAGGGCGTCCATTCCCTCCATTCCGGCGACGACCTGCCGGCCGACCGTCTCGTCGAACATAGGCGCCTGCCATCCCCCGAACGGAAAGCCGTCGGGATCCTCGCCGGGATCACCCGGCGCCTGGCCAACCAGGTCGACCGTCGCGAACAGGTCGATATGAATCATGCCCATGGTGTTCTCCTCACGGAATTCAAACGACATATCAGGGCTCTTTTGTGTTCAGTGCCGCCGGGCCGCCCTGCGGTGTCGGAGCATCTCCAGGTGGCGGTTCGCCTCCTGCCGGAGCAGCCCGTTGATCGCCGCCAGGCCGAGCGCCGGGCACGCCTCCATCAGCAGCACCGGCGGCCGCGCCCGGATCGGGCCGCGCGCCACCCCCTCGACACCGGCCTCTTCAATCACCCCGGCTTCGAACATGCCCCAACGGTATCGACCGACAATTTATATTGTCAACACAAAGATCTTTGTCGGATTCGGATCGGCACCTCGCCCGCGGCAAGCCATGCCGCCCGCAGGACGCCGGTTCCACGGCCGGCTCCGCCGTCCTCCGGCTGGTCGAAGCCCCGACTCCCGAGGAACAACACCTCGGTGAATCGCCCCGGTTCGGTGGAGACTTGATCTCTTGAGAGGATCAAGCTCATGCCTGGCAAGGCTCTCTACCCCGCCGAACCGCGCCGGCGAGCGGTGCGAATGGTCGCCGAGGTGCGACCGGACCATCCCACCGAGTGGGCCACGATCAACGCGGTCGCGACCAAACTTGGCATCGGCACCGCCGAGACCCTGCGCACCGCCTGAGCAGCAAAGGCCGGGACTGTACGGTCTTCGGCTCTGTCGTAGATCTCTGGACAGACCCAAACCATGCGACCTGGAGCAGGAAGGCCATAGGCAAGATCGCTTCCCGGAAGGGACGTGATCGTTTCCCAGGCGGTAACTGCGTAAGGTGAGTAGTCCCGTGGCCTATTGATGGTGTGCGGGCGGGCTCAGCTCCGGCGGTGGCGAGGCAGACCCGGTTTGATCAGACTGTGACTCTTGACATCCTCCCGGCTCTGAAGAACCGGGATTCCAACCGTCGCCGGTTGGGCTTCCTGCTTCACCGCCGGTCGCCCGCCCGAGAGAGGACTCTCGTTGAGGTCTTACGCCGGCTCCACAGGCGTTTCGCCTCTCCGCAAGCCCTGCGGCGAGGGTGTTTCCGATCGTTCGTCCGGTGGCTTGGGTGTCGCCACCGTCGAACACATTACCGAAACGTGCGGTGTCGTGCGGCGTTTGGCGGCGATCCGCCTGGCGGCGAATCGCCTGCCCCTGCCCTGCTCCGCAGGGGTCCGATTCCTCCCCCGCCTGAAGGCGGGGGTCTCCCCGGAGGTTCCCGATGAACGATGTGCGCATGCTGGATGGTTCAGGGCCTGTTGAGGTTGCGGTCGGGCATGAGGGCGATCTCCCCGGAATTGTCGACCTCCTCAACGACGTGTCGGCGAACTCGATCGCGTCATTCGACACCCGGCCGATCAGGGTGGACGAGCGGCGCGCCTGGTTCGAACGGTTCTCCTCCGCTGGCCCTTACCGACTGGTCGTGGCCCGACGAGACGGTCAGGTGGTGGGCTATGCCTGCAGTCAGCGTTACCGAGATCACGATGCCTTCCGGGAGACGGTTGAGCTCAGCGTCGCGATCGATGCCAGTTGCCGAGGCTTAGGAGTCGGGACGTCGCTGTATCGGGCGCTGTTTGAGAACATTGCCGACGAACCGATCCATGTGGCGGTCGTGGGCATCGCCATGCCCAACGATGCATCGGTCGCGTTGCATCGGAAGTTCGGCTTCACAGAGGTCGGGACGTTCCACGAGTACGCCGCCAAGAACGGCCAGTACATCAGTTCGCTGTGGATGGAGCGCCTTCTTTGACGGCCACCCCGCAGCGGCATACGCCTGCGGCGACCATGTCGATCTTGGCGTCCTTCGCCGGTACGAGGGAAGCCACGAGGGCCACCAGGGTAGAACGCAATCACCTGGAGTGCCCTCGGTGGCCAGGTCGTGCATGGTCACGGCTATGGGGCGGGCGATGGAGCTGGCAATGGTGCGAGCAAGCAGTATGGCCCCCGACCACAAACGTCCGGCCAGCCAGGGCAGCCGGGCCAGCAAGTGGAATGACTTAGCGGCAACCCTGATGAGCCGTCACCTTCCGCGCCCGTGTCTCACGGGCGTCCCTCGTCCGGCAGGGCTGCTCGGCTCGATCTCGGACCTCGATGAAGGCTTCCTCGGCACCTGGACCGACAAGAGCGGCACCGAGCAGCGCAAGCGGTTCACCACTAAGGAGGAGACCATCTTCCACCTCGCCCAGCCCGCGGGCGAGGGCTTGCGCTTGTCACCCACGACCTGAGGCTCCCGCGGCCGCAACGACCGCGCTCGGGCTGTGTTAGCCGACTTCTCCCTCAGCCCAATCGTGGAGAAACCGACGACGGCCCCCTCTTTGTTCAGACTGCTGTGAGACAGAGAGGGCCCTGGACCAGGGCTGATCGCTGGTATGGGTGTATTTAGGTGCACCCCAGGCCGGAATTCAACGCCATTACCCCTTCGTACCGCCGTCCCTAGGCTCGCGGCATGACATTGATGCGTACTCTCAGCTCAGCCGTTTTAAGTTTGGCATTCGTCATGGCAGGGGCCGCGCCGGCGGATGCGGCCTCGCGGGATGTCGTACGGACCGATACGGGCTGGGTGCGAGGCGAGGTCGCCCGGGACCACCGGATCTTCCAGGGCATCCCCTACGCCGCTTCCCCGGTCGGCGACCTGCGCTGGCAGTCGCCCCAGCCGGTGACTGCCTGGCGTGGTGTCCGCGCCGCGACACGCCCCGGTGACAGATGCGCCCAGTCCACGGATCTGTGGGGATTGCCGGCCAGCGACAGCGAGGACTGCCTGTACCTCAACGTGACCGTCCCGCGCTCGGCCACTCCGCGCCGCCCCCGGCCCGTCATGGTCTGGTTGCACGGCGGCAGCCTGACGAAGGGGGCCGGCAGCGACTACGACGCCACCCGCCTGACCACGCGCGGCGACGTCGTGGTGGTCACCGTCAACTACCGGCTTGGCGTGTTCGGCTTCTTCGGGCATCCCGGACTGGCGGGCAGCGGGGCCTACGGGCTGGAGGACCAGCAGGCGGCATTGCGCTGGGTCCAGCGCAATGCAGCGGCCTTCGGAGGCGACCCACGCAACGTCACGTTGTTCGGGGAGTCCGCCGGAGCGCACTCGGTGTGCGCCCACCTGGCGTCACCCACCGCCGCCGGCCTCTTCCACCGGGCGATCACCCAAAGCACGTTCTGCTCCCAGACCGCTTTCACCGGCAGCCGCCTGAGGCCGGTCGTGGACCTCCCGATGTGGGTTCCCAAGGCCGCCCACGAGGCGCACGGAGCCACCACCGCCACCGCGCTCGGCTGCACCGATCCGAAGACAGCCGTCACCTGCCTGCGTGGCAAGCCCGTCTCCAAGCTCCTCGCGCAGGAGCCGCTCGCCCTTCCGGGCTACGGCAACGCCGTGCTGCCTGCCGATCCCGCGACCGTCTTCGCGCAGGGCCGCTTCCACCGCGTGCCGATCCTCACCGGCATCACCCGTGACGAGGGGACCCTGTTCACCGCGCTGATCTTCCCTGGTCTCACCGAGCAGGGATACCAGGAGGGCCTGCGGCACATCTTCGGTGACAACGCCGCGGCGATCGCGGCGAAGTACCCGTCCCGTGGGCGGCCGACGCAAGCCGTAGCGGCGATCATGAGCGATCTCGACTGGGCGTGGGCCGGTCGTGCCAGTGACCGAATGCTCAGTGAGCGCACCCCGGTCTACTCCTACGGGTTCGCCGACCGTACCGCGCCGCCGATCTTCCCCCTTCCCGGTGGCGTGGAGCCGCTCGCCTCGCACGGATCGGAACTGTCGTTCCTGTTCCCCGGGGCCCCGCTCACCCGCGAGCAGCGGAAGCTCGGCGACATGATGATCACATACTGGTCGCGCTTCGCGGCGACCGGCGACCCCAACGCTCCTGGCCTGCCGCGCTGGAGCCCCGTGCGCACCGGGCACGTCCATCGCCTGGCCCCGGGCCCCGGTGGCGTCGGCGTCTACGATCAGGACGCCCTCCACAATCTGGCCTTCTGGGACCGCCTGTCCAGCCACTGACCTGGCGGACACCCATCAGGGGGGCACGGTGATCCCTGCCGCCAGCCCTTCACGCGCTCCCAGCGCCTCCGGAAAAACGGGGAAGCTCAGCAGGTGATGTCTCCTCAGCCCGGCCGGCCGTGGGAGCCCGCTTCGAGGGTCGCGCGCAGGGTGGCCAGGGTTGAGGCGATGAGGGCCAGGTCGCCAGGGGGAACCGTCGCGGTCAGCGAGATGAGTTCGCTTTCGACGGTGGGGCGGGAAGCGGCCAGCTGCTTCTCACCCTCGGATGTGAGGCGGAGGACGGACGAGCGGCGGTCCTGGGGGTGCGCGACTCGCAGGCACCAGCCCGCGGTCACCAGCCGGTCGACCGCCTTGCTCACGGCCCCCACGGTGATCGCCAGTTCGCCGACGATGTCGAGCACGCGGCATCCCGGCACGCGGTCGATGATCTCCAGGAATTCGAACTGTCCCAGCCCCAGCCCGTGTTCGGCGCGCAGCCGGGCGCTCACCGCATTGTAGAGCCGGGTCTCGACGCGGACGAGGTCGCTGAAGATCGGAGTGACGTAGCTCACAATAACCTCCGATAGATTCCCGGGAATCATCTTCCTTGGAATCTGGTTGGGCTCAGGCAGACGGATTCCCAGGAATCCATTCTCACACCACAACCCATGGAGCCCGACATGTCCCAACAGCAACGCGACGCCCTGGACGCCTTGCTCCGTTCCGCCCCTCGCAGCGAGACGCGACCCACCGTCGAGGAGCAGCGCAGCGGGTTCATCGCAGCCCTCACCCGTCCGGCGCCAAAGGACGTCATCACCCGCAGGACCGTCCTGGGCGGGCGGCCGACCCTGGAGCTGGAACCGGCCGAAGCCTCCAGCCGCGGGCGGCTGCTCTACCTGCACGGCGGCGGCTATGTCGTCGGCTCACCGGACACCCATGCGGGGCTGGTCGGTGAACTGGCCCGCCGTGCCAGGCTGCGAGCGATGTCGGTGGACTACCGGCTGGCGCCCGAACACCCTTTTCCCGCGGCCGTCGACGACGGGCTCGCGGCCTATCGCGAGCTGCTGGCGGCGGGTACCGACCCGCGCGACCTCGTCATGGCCGGTGACTCCGCCGGTGGCGGCTTGAGCATCGCCACGCTGCTCGCGGCCCGGGAGGCCGGGCTGCCGCAACCGGCCGCCGTGGTCGTCTTCTCTCCCTGGGTCGACCTCACCCTTGCCGGAGGAAGCATCCGTTCCAAGGAGGACGCCGACCCCATTTTCACCGAGGCCGACGTGCGCGCCTACGCCGATCTCTATGTCGGCGCAGACAACCGGGCACATCCCCTGGCCAGCCCGGTGTTCGCCGACCTCACCGGACTGCCGCCGCTACTCGTACAGGTCGGGGCGAACGAGGTGCTGCTCGACGACGCGATCCGGTTGGCCGGCCGCGCGGGCGCCGACGATGTCGAGGTCACGCTCGAAGTCGGGGCCGGCCTCCCGCACGTCTTCCAGCACCACTACGGCCGCCTCGATGAGGCGGACGCCGCACTCGATCGCGCCGCCCACTTCCTCACCGCCCACCTGGGCGTCGACGACCTCGAATCGGTCCACTGACGCGGATGACACAAGCGCCTCGCCCCACCGCGAAGCGGCAGTAGGACGGTGAGCCGGGCCGCCCGCCTCGGCGGCGGCCCGATCTGCTCGATCCTGGACAACCTGTCGGCGCACAAGAACCGGCGCATCCGCGCCTGGCGCTGACCACGACCACGCGTTCCACGAGCTCGGGCCGGTGCGCGGCGAGCAGGACCGTCAGTTGGGCGCCGAGGGAGAACCCGACGACGGAGACGCGACCGCCCGCGTCGTGTAGGAGCTTCGTCAAGGCTTCGGCGTTCTTGAAATCCCGTTGGGCCAGTACTGGGACCACGCGATAGAGCTCTCGAACGAGGTTGAACAAGCAATAGCCTCGGACACGCTTCTCACGCGAGACAAGCAGGACGCCATGCTCGCGATGTACGGCTACCTGACGGGCCGAGACTCAGTCCGCAAGGTCGCACTATGGCGGTTCCAGCCGAAGCAGAAGGTTGAGCTTGGCGAATGCGAGGCCTTGAAGATCGTTTCCCAGCAGGGAGGTGATCGTTTCCCGCAGGGGCTGTGGCCGGAGATCGGAAGGAGGCCGGACTACCACTAGCAGCCCGGCGAGCGTCGGCGTCCCTCACTCTGCCGGGACTGCCCGTCGCAGCGGCTCGTCCGGCATCGCCATGCGGTCGGTACCGGTGGTGGTGCCGAAGGTCTGAACGTCCGGCCCGGTCGAGCCCCCGTACGTGGCAATCTTGTATTCGACCGCGGTGAGGGAAAGGGTCAGCTCACGGATCCGGCGGCGGATGGTGTCGCGATGTTCGACCAGCACATCAAGCCGCTCGGGCACCGTGTGCGCTCCGGAGTCGACGAGCGAAATGTAGTGCTGCAGGTCACGCATCGGCATACCGGACAGCCGCATCCGGGTGAGGAACACCATGCGCCGAACCACTTCGGCGTCGTAGACGCGATGGCCGTTGCCGTCGCGGGCCACCTCGACCAGCCCGGCCCGCTCGTAATAGCGCAGCGTGTGAGGCGAGATGTCGAGGAGGTCGGCAACCTCGGCGATCGTCATCATCTCGGGCAGATCGCCCAGGTCGGCGAGGCGGTGGATCGCCTCGACCGATAGCGGACCATCGTCCCCAAGCGCTTCGAGCGCCCTGGTCATCAAATCGTCGGTGGCCATGACCGCGAGCCTAAATGGGCCGTACCGATGCAGGGACACCCTCGAAGTCGGCGCTGCGGGCGGTCTCGGCCCACCGCTCGACCTCGTCCAGGCCGCGCCGGTAAGCACCCGAGATACGCTCGACCGCCTCGCGCCCCAGCGGCAGCCGCAGCGGCACCTCGTCGCCGTGCGCGAGGGACACAATGATCTCGGCCGCCCGCACCGGGTCACCTTCCTGACGGCCGTCGGTCCCGGCCATGTCCGCACGGACGTCAGCGAGCAAGTCACGGTAAGTCGCGGACGACTCAACGAACTCGAGCACGTCGGCCCCGTTGAAGCCAGTCCTGAACCGGCTGGGCTCGACGATCATCACCCGAATCCCAAAGTGCGTGACCTCCCCAGCCAGGGCCTCGGACCAGCCTTCGAGGGCGAACTTCGACGCGGAGTACGCCGACACGCCGGGGAACGACGTCCGCCCACCCTGGCTGCTCATCTGCACGATCGTCCCGGTGCCCCGCTCGCGCATCACGGGCAGCACTGCGCGGACGAGCGCGGCAGGGCCGAACAGGTGCAGATCCATCAACTCGCGCAGCTGCGCGTCGCTGACCTCCTCGACCGCGCCGACCACGGCCCGGCCCGCGTTATTGACCAGCACATCGATCTGACCGAAGCGGTCGAGGGTGTCCCGCACGAGGTCCGCGGCCGCGGCAATGTCTCGGGCGTCGAACTTCGCGATCAGGCAGTTGTCCGGGTATTTGGCCTCCAGATCGGCCACACTCTCGGGCCGGCGCACCGCCGCCACCACCTGGTCGGCCGCCGCGAGCGCCGACTCCGCCAGTGCGCGCCCGAAACCGCGGGACGCGCCGGTGATGATCCAGGTCTGTGTCGTCATGGCGGTAACGCTAGGACTTCGAGCGCGCTCGAACGCAAAACCCCATGGACCGGCATCAACGATGTCGAGATTGCCGTCGCCGAGTACATCGACTGGTTCAACCAGCGCCGCCTTCACGGCGAGCTCGGCCACGTCCCACCCGCCGAGTTCGAAGCCTTCTCCGCGACAATCACCGCACAACACGCCGTCGCTGAACTTGGTCAAGCGCCTCGGCTTCCGTCGAGAGGGCTACTCGCCAGCCTTCCAGTACATCAACGTGGCGCATGGAGAGACCACGAACGGTGGGCCATCACCGCGGAGATGGCTGAGGACACGTAGTCACCCAGTTAGTCACCCAGCTACGCAGAAGGCCGCCTCCCACAACCGGGAAGCGGCCTTTGACCTGGGTGGAGATGAGGGGATTCGAACCCCTGACCCCTTCGATGCGAACGAAGTGCGCTACCGGACTGCGCTACATCCCCATGAACCTCGACCAGGTTAGCAAACTCCAAGAGGTTCTCGCGCCACCGATTCAGTCGCCCACCGCTCGCCTCGGCGGTTCGGCGTACTGGTCGAAGAGTACGTCCGCCTGCCGGGCGGCGAGATCGATGATCTCGGCCTCGGCCTGCTCGGCGGCGAGCCGCTCGGCGTGCCGCTGCTCGCGGTGCCGGCGGGCGCGGGCCTGGGCGGCACGCTGGCGGCGTTCCTGGTCGACCTGTACGGCGATGCGCAGGAAGGCCAGATAGGACAGCATGACGACCACGGCCGGGGCGACCCCCCACCACGGCATCATGTCGACCGAGGCGGTCACCACCGAGGCGATGACGAGGAGCGCGGTGAAGAAGAGGAGGCGGCGGCGCCGGGCCACGATGATGGCGCGGCGCCGGGCCCTGAACTGCCGGGGGTCGATCCGCTCGCTCTCCAGCGGCATGGCGTCGTCGTCGGATTCGGCGACCTCTCCCGTGTCCATCGCGAAGTGTTCGAGGTCGGGCAGCTGGTGCTCGCCGGTGTAGTGTTCCTCGAGCTCGACCAGCTCGGCCAGGTTGGTCTTGTCCCTGCGCAGCCACATAGGGATCAGCACGCACAGCCACATGACGACGATGGCCAGATAGAGGAGGACGCTGCTCACGACCACCTCCGGGCACGACGAAAACGCCTTGGTGTCGTCGGCGTTCTCGATGTGCTCACGTCACGCACCGTAAGACCGCGTGTCACTGATTGACGAGCATTCGGTGCGGTGTGTCGCGAGATCGTCAAACCTCTTCTACTGGAGACCCACCGTGAGCGGCTGCTTCACGCGCGCGACGCCACTGTACGAGCAGCCCGCCGGGAACGTCCTCAACGGTCAACGCGTAACAGATGTGGTCGCGCCAGGCCCCATCGATGTGGAGTTGACGACGCCGAATGCCTTCTTCCCTGAATCCGAGCTTCTCAACCACTCTGCGGCTGGCTTGATTCTCGGGGCGGATGTTGGCTTCGAGGCGGTGCAGCCCGGTGGTGAAGAAGCAGTGGTCGACGGCCATGGCGAGGGCGGTGGGGGTGATGCCCCGGCCGGCCATGGCGCCGTCGATCCAGTAGCCGACCTGGGCGGAGCGGGCCGAGCCCCAGACGATGGCGCCGACGGTCAGCTGACCGGCGAAGCGGCCACCGTAAGTGATCACCCAGGGTAGCGCCAGGCCCTGTCTGGCCTCACGGCGCAGTGTGCCGACCATGGAGACGTACGGGCCCAGACCGGTGCGGAAGAGCGGCGTCTCGGGGTTGCTGGGCTCCCAGGGGCGCAGCCAGTCGGCGTTGCGCAGCCGGGTCTCGCGCCATGTTCGTACGTCGGCCAGCCGTAGCGGCCGGAGGCCGACCGATCCCTCCGCCAGGGTCGCAGGCCAGCCACGAAGTCGATCCACGTTCTCATCATCCCCCTATCGGGCACGATGTCGCCACGGACCATCACTGGTGACCCTGAGCACACCGAATCGTGGGGTGTCAGCGCGGGTGATCGCCACCGCGTACCTGCTCCACCGCATGCCGGAGCACAGGAGCGAGTACGGCGACGCCATCGCGTACGCCGCCGGAGGAGCCGGGCAGATTGACGATGATCGTGTCGTCCGCCTGGCCGGCGAGACCGCGGGAGAGGACGGCGGTGGGCACTTTGTCGCGGTTCGCCTGGCGGATGGCCTCGGCTATACCGGGAATCTCCCGAGAAATGACCCGGGCGGTCATCTCCGGCGTGAGGTCGGTCGGCGTCAGCCCCGTGCCGCCCGTCGTGACGATCACGTCGTATCCGGCGGAGACCCCCTCCCGCAGCGCCCGTTCCACCGGCTCGCCGTCGGGCACCACCACGGGCCCCTCGACCTCGCACCCGGCCTCGGTGAGCAGCGACACGAGAAGCGGCCCCGACTTGTCCTCATAAATCCCGGCAGAGGCGCGGTTCGACACGGTCACCACGAGCGCCCGGATCATGGCCGCGTCCAGACACCGGTCTTGCCGCCCGTCTTCTCCTCCACCCGCACATCGGTGACGACCGCGGCCGGATCCACCGCCTTGACCATGTCGATCAGGGCCAGCGCCGCCACCGACACCGCCGTCAGGGCCTCCATCTCCACCCCGGTGCGGTCGGCGGTCTTCACCCGGCAGGTGATCGCCACCCCCCAGTCCTCGACGTCGAGCGTGACCTTCACGCCGTGCAACGCGATCGGGTGGCAGAGCGGAATCAGGTCGGGCGTCCGTTTCGCCCCCATGATGCCGGCGATCCGCGCGACCCCGAGCGCGTCGCCCTTGGGCACCTCCCCCGACCGCAACAGCTGCACCACGGCGGACGACAGCAGCACCCGCCCGGTGGCCGTGGCGGTGCGCGCGCCGATCTCCTTGGCCGACACGTCGACCATCCGCGCCGCGCCCGTCTCGTCGAGATGGGTGAACTCACTCACAGCCGGATCACCTCCACAGCGGTGCCCGACGGCACCTCGGTCACGTCCTCCGGCACCACGATGAGCGCGTTGGCCGAGGCCAACGCGGCCAACTGGTGTGAGCCCTGCCCGCGCACCGGCGACACGGTGCCGTCGGAGGCCAGCGTGCCCCGCAGGAACGAACGCCGCCCCTGCGGCGACCGCAGTGCCCCGATGACGTGCGCGGTCTCGGTCTCGGGCGGCCCTGCCGGCAGCCCGCACATCTTGCGCAGCGCCGGCCGTACGAAGAGCATGAACGACACATACGACGAGACCGGATTGCCGGGGAGCGCGAAGATCGGCACCCGGTCCTCGCCCACCACGCCGAACCCCTGCGGCATGCCGGGCTGCATCGCGACCTTCTCGAACCGAACCGTGCCGAGCGGCCCGAGCGCCTCCTTGACCGGCTCGTAGGCGCCCATCGAGACGCCGCCGCTGGTGATGACCGCGTCGGCGCGCACCAGCTGCGCGTCGAGCTGGTCGAGGAAGGCCGCCGGGTCGTCGCCGACGGTGTCGGCGCGGAAGCCCTCGGCGCCCGTCTCACGGACGGCGGCGGTCAGGGTGAAGCTGTTGGAATCCCAGATCTGCCCGGGCCCGAGCGGCAGGCCCGGCTCGACGAGCTCGGCGCCGGTCGCGAGCACCACGACCCGGGGGCGGGGACGCGCCCAGACGCGGCGGCGGCCCACCCCGGCGATGATGCCCAGCTGGGCCGGGCCGATGGCGGTGCCCGGCGCGAGCACCACCTCACCCGCCTGGACGTCCTCGCCGGCCCGGCGGATCGCGTTGCCGGGACCGGTGGTGCGCTCGATCGTGACCGAGGCGGTGCCGCCGTCGGTCCACTCGACCGGTACGACCGTGTCGGCGCCCGCCGGCACCGGAGCGCCGGTCATGATCCGCACGGCATGGCCGGGGCCGACGGCACGTAGCTCGTCGGACCCGGCGGCCACGTCGTCGATCACCGGCAGGGTGACCGGCACGTCGGCGATGTCCGCGGCTCGTACGGCATAGCCGTCCATGGCGGAGTTGTCGAACGGCGGCAGCGGCAGCGGCGCGGTCACCTCCTCGGCCAGTGTCGTGCCCAGGGCGCGCTCCAGCTCCAGCTCCAGCGGCGCGAGCGGGCGTACGGTGGCCAGGATGTCCGCCAGGTGCGCGTCAACCGATTTCATCGAGGAACTCTCGCAGCCAGGGGACGAAGTCGGGCGCCAGGTCGGGCCGGTCGGCCGCGAACTTCACCACCGTGCGCAGGTAGTCGAGCTTGTCACCGGTGTCGTAGCGACGCCCCCGGAACAGCACGCCGTGCACGGGCCCGCCCTTGTCGGAGGAGTATCCGGCGAGCGTGCGGAGCGCGTCGGTGAGCTGGATCTCGCCGCCGCGGCCGGGCGGGGTGTTCTCCAGCACCTCGAACACCGCGGGGTCGATGACGTATCGGCCGATGATGGCCCAGTTGGACGGCGCCTCGTCGACCGGCGGCTTCTCGACCAGGTCGGTGACGCGGACGACGTCGTCCTCGTCGGTCGCCTCGATCGTGGCGACGCCGTACAGGGAGACCTGCTCCTTCGGCACCTCCATCAGCGCGATGACGCTGCCGCCGAACCGGTCGCGCACCTCGATCATGCGTTTGAGCAGCTCGTCGCGGTAGTCGATCAGGTCGTCGCCGAGCAGGCAGGCGAACGCGTGGTCGCCGACGTGCTGTTTGGCGCAGAGGACGGCGTGGCCGAGGCCCTTGGGCTCGCCCTGCCGCACGTAGTGCAGGGTGGCGAGGGCGGCGGGCTCACGGACCTGGGACAGCTTGTGCTCGTCGCCCTTGGCTTCGAGCACCTCCTCCAGCTCGAACGCCCGGTCGAAATGGTCTTCGATCGAGCGCTTGTTCTTGCCCGTGACCATGAGAACGTCGAGGAGCCCGGCGGAGGCCGCTTCCTCGACGACATACTGGATCGCGGGCTTGTCGACGATGGGC
The DNA here is from genome assembly GCF_059358955.1 of Nonomuraea sp. CX421. Lineage (NCBI taxonomy): Bacteria > Bacillati > Actinomycetota > Actinomycetes > Streptosporangiales > Streptosporangiaceae > Nonomuraea > Nonomuraea sp. CX421. The sequence goes on from NZ_JCADBK010000007.1 coordinate 329,674, forward strand.
AGCATCTCCTTGGGTGTCGCCTTGGTCGCCGGAAGGAACCGGGTGCCCAGACCCGCGGCGGGCACCACGGCTTTCGTCACAGGGTCGAAGTCAGCCATGCATAGACCCTAGTGGAGGTACCTGTGGACAAGTTGAACGCCCGCCGCCAGGTCATGTCGGCGCGTGCCCGCCTCTCCCCCGAGCAGCGCCGGGCCAACTCCGTCAAGATTCGCGAGACCCTGCTCGACCAGCCGTGGGCGCAGATGGCCGGGCTCGTCGCCTGCTACTGGTCGGTCGGCACGGAGCCGGAGACGCACGGGCTGGTGTTCGCGTTGTGGAAGCACGGCGCGACCGTGATCCTGCCCGTCCTGCGGGAGGACGACGACCTCGACTGGGCGGTCTACGACGGGCCCGACACGCTGGCGCCGGGCCGGTTCGGGATCATGGAGCCGGTCGACACGCGGCGCGGCGTCGACGCCATCCGCACCGCCGCCCTCGTGATCGTCCCCGCCCTCGCCGTCGACCGGCGTACGGGGGTGCGGCTGGGCCGCGGCGGCGGCTCCTACGACCGGGCCCTGGCCAGGGTCGGCCCGAACGTCCCCACGGTCGCCCTGCTGCACGACGGCGAGCTGTTCGACGGCATCCCCACCGAGGAACACGACCAGCGGGTCCGCTGGGTGATCAGCCCTGAGGGACTCATTAGTCTTATGTGACCGAACATTCGAGAGGGGGCCGGATGCCGATCGACGTCTGGCTCCTTCTTGGTTCTGTCATCGTCATCGCCGCCATCGGCTCCGTCCGGATCGCCCATCGCAGCGGCCTGCCGAGCCTGCTGCTGTTCCTCGGGCTCGGGCTGGCGCTGGGCGACGCGGGGTTCGGCATCCCGTTCAGCAACCCGGAGCTGGCCCGGCAGATCGGCATGACCGCGCTGGCGCTGATCCTCGCCGAGGGTGGTCTGACCACCAACTGGAGCCACGTCAAGCGTTCGGTGCCGGCGGCACTGATCCTGGCCACGGTGGGCGTGGCGGTCAGCATCGCGTTCCTGGCCCTGCTCGTGCACTGGCTGCTGGGCATGGAGCCGACGACCGCGCTGATCCTCGCGGCGGTGCTGGCCCCGACCGACGCCGCAGCGGTCTTCTCCGTGCTGCGCCGGCTGCCGCTGCCGCCGCGCCTGGCGGGCATCCTGGAGGCCGAGTCCGGCTTCAACGACGCGCCGACCGTGATCGCCGTGGTGCTGCTGAGCACCGCCGCCGCCAACCCGCCGAGCGTCGGCTCGTTCGTCCTCGAGACCACGATCGAGCTGCTCATCGGCGCCGTCGTCGGCCTCGTCGTGGGTCCCGCCGGCGCCTACGCGCTGCGCCGCGTCGCCCTGCCGGCCTCGGGCCTCTACCCGATCGCGGCGCTGGCGCTCACCTTCGTCTCCTACGCCGGCGCGGTGCTGCTGCACGGCTCGGGCTTCCTGGCCATCTACCTGACGGCGCTGATCCTGGGCAACTGGCGGCTGCCGCACCGGGCGGCGACCAGAGGCTTCGCGGAGGGCTCGGCGTGGCTGGCGCAGATCGGGCTGTTCGTCATGCTCGGCCTGCTCGCCACCCCCAAGGAGATGCCCTCCGCCATCGTCCCCGGCCTGATCACGGGGACGCTTCTCGTGCTTCTCGTACGACCGGCGTCGGTGGCGTTCTGCGCGTTGCTGGCACGGGTGCTGCGGCTGAGCAGGATCAGCTGGCGCGAGCAGGCGTTCCTGTCGTGGGCGGGGCTGCGCGGCGCGATCCCGGTCGTGCTGGCCACGATCCCGTGGGCGGAGGGGGTCGAGGGCTCGAAGCTCATCTTCAACGAGGTGTTCATCATCGTGATCGTGTTCACGCTGCTCCAGGGGCCGACGTTGCCGTTCGTGGCCAAGGTCCTCAAGGTGACGGCTCCCGGCGAGGCGCACGACCTCGAGGTGGAGTCGGCGCCGCTGGAGGAGCTGAACGCCGACCTGTTGCAGGTCAAGGTGCCGCCCGGGTCCCAGCTGCACGGCGTGGAGATCTTCGAGCTGCGCCTCCCGGCGGGGGCCGCGGTGACGTTGGTCGTGCGCGAGGGCAGATCGTTCGTGCCCGCCGAGTCCACCCGCATCCGGTCCGACGACCAGCTCCTCGTGGTCGCCACCGCGGCCTGCCGCGACCAGGTCGAACGCCGCCTGCGCGCGGTCAGCCGCCGGGGCAAGCTCGCCGGGTGGTACAGAGAGCAGGGAGTGGAATAGGTGTTTGACCGAATCGGTTACCATTAGCAGTCGCATCGCTCGAGTGCCAGAACCTGAAGGAGGGGCGCGTGCCGACCTACCAGTACGCCTGCAACGACTGCGGTGACCAGCTCGAAGTCGTTCAGAAGTTCACCGACGATGCGCTGACCGTATGCCCCGCGTGCGAGGGCAGCCTGCGCAAGGTCTTCTCCGCCGTGGGCATCGTGTTCAAGGGCTCCGGCTTCTACCGCACCGACAACCGGTCGTCCTCAACGCCCGCGAGCACCACCTCCACCAGCGGCAAGGCGGCCGAGTCGACCTCGACGTCCTCGACCTCGTCCTCGTCTTCTTCGTCCTCGACCACCACGTCGACGCCCGCCGCCCCCGCCGCGGCGTCCAGCTAACCCCGGCCGGCCGGTCGGTCGGCGAACGCGCCCAGTAGCTCGGGCATCAGCTCGTCGCAGAGCTGCTCGATCTGCGGATGCGGCCCCCAGTCGGCCACCAGCCTGCTCAGACCCTCGCGTGACGAGCGCAGCAGCCGCAGTGCCGACTCCTGCCCCCGCGAGGTCAGGCGCAGGCTGTCGCCGTCGGCCGACCGCTCGACCAGCCCGGCCTCGATCAGCTGGTCGGCGTACGGCCTGCCACGCGCCCTGCTGACGTTGGCCCGCCTGGCCAGATCCTCGCCCTTGACCCAGTCTTCGCCGCCGAGCCTGGCCACGATCCAGACGCCCTCCGGCGGGACGCCCTTGAGCCCGGCCAGCGAGCCGAGCCGGTCGTAGAAGCCCCTGCGCAGGTCGGCGTCGGCGAGCCGTACCAGACCTCGCTCGACCTCTGCCAGCGACGAACGCTGAGCGGAGGCGGCGCCGAGCCCCTCACCCAGGTCGGCCACCCTCGTGGTCTCCCTCAGCCGCTGTTGCGGGATGAACCAGGCTGGCCACCACCCGGCTGCCCGCCGGGTTCGACCCGGCGCGGATCCGGCAGGCGGCGACGAAGAGCTTCTTGCGACCGTACTGGTCGCCGAGCTTGCCCCACAGCGGGGTCGAGACCGTCGAGGCGAGCATGTAGCCGGTCACGACCCACGACAGCTGCTCCAGGCCGCCCAGGTCGCTCACGATCGTCGGCAGGGCGGTCGCGACGATGGTCTGGTCGAGAGCCGCGAGCAGCATGCCGAGCATCAGCGCGCTGATGACGAGCCCGAGACGCTTCTGCCGCATGCGGCCGATCCCACTCACCGCGATGGTTCGACTACGTGGCGCAATGAGGGCCTCGGACGTGGCGGGATCCGACGCGTTGAGGGATCCGACGCGTTGAGGGATCCGACGCGTTGAGGGATCCGACGCGTTGAGGGATCCGGCAGGACGAGGTTATCCACAGAGCCACGTTCGGGCCCTCCTCCCCCTCCTCCCTTGCGACTACTCTCGGCGCCATGGTCAATAGCGCAGAGATCGGCGTCATCGGAGGTTCGGGGTTTTACTCCCTGCTCGACGACGCCGAAGAGAGAGTGCTCACCACCCCCTACGGGCCGCCGAGCGACGTGGTCACGGTCGGCCGCATCGGCTCGCGTTCGGTCGCCTTCATCCCCCGGCACGGGCGTGATCACCGGTTCCCGCCCCACGACATCCCCTACCGCGCCAACCTCTGGGCGCTGCGCTCGCTCGGCGTGCGTCAGGTCCTCGCGCCCAGCGCCGTGGGCTCGCTGCGGGCCGAGCACGGGCCCGGCGCGATCGTGATCCCCGACCAGATCGTCGACCGCACGTCGGGGCGCGTACAGACCTACTACGACAAGGGCGGCGCGGTCCATGTGTCGTTCGCCGACCCCTACTGCCCGTCGGGGCGCGCGGTGGCCGTGGCCTCCGCCCGTTCCGGCGGCTGGGAGACGGTCGACGGGGGCACGCTCGTGGTCATCGAGGGGCCGCGGTTCTCCAGCCGGGCGGAGTCTCGGTGGTTCGCCTCCAACGGGTGGACCATCGTCGGCATGACCGGGTTCCCCGAGGCGGTGCTCGCCCGGGAGCTGGCGCTCTGCTACACCACGCTGTCGCTGGTGACCGACCACGACGCGGGGATCGAGGCGGGCGAGGGCGTGACGCACGAGGAGGTGCTGGAGTTCTTCGCGCAGAATGTGGCGCGCATGCGCACCCTGGTGTCCGACGCGGTCCAGGCACTGCCCGCCGAGCGCACCTGCGCGTGCGGGTCCACCCTCGACGGCCTCAAGCTGCCCATCGAGCTGCCATGATCCGGGCCTGGCCACGGCGGCTCGGGCGGCGCCGCCGGCTGGTGGCGGCCGTTGTGGCAGGCTTCGCCGTTCTGCTCGGATATTTCGCCATACGCCCCGCTTCGGGGCCTCTGGTGCTGGTGGCGGCACGCGACCTGTCGCCGGGCGTGCTCGGGCCCGGCGACCTGCGCGCCGTCGCGCTGGAGCATCCCCCCGACGGGGCGCTGCGCTCGGGCGCCACCGGGCGGGTGCTGGCCGGGCCCATGCGGCGCGGCGAGCCGCTCACCGACGTCCGGCTGCTCCACTCGCTGCGGCTGCCCGCCGGGAGCGTGGCCACTCCGGTGCGCATCGCCGACGCCGACGTGGCCGGCCTCATCTCCCCCGGCTCCACCATCGGCGTACTCGCCGCCTGGGAGGGGCAGCCGGCCGAGATGGTCGCCGACGACGTCACAGTGATCACCATCCCCAGAGCCGAGGACGACCACGGCGCCCTGATCGTGCTGGCCACCACCCCCGACCAGGCAGCCCGGCTGGCGGCCGCCCAGACCGGCGGCCACCTCTCGATCACCATCAATCCTCACTTACCGTAATCGCTCGACTACGACCTTCGATATGAGCGGATTCAAGAAATTTCTCATGCGGGGAAACGCCATCGACCTGGCCGTCGCCGTGGTCATCGGGGCGGCCTTCACCGCGGTCGTCGACTCGTTCGTGAGCAACCTGCTCACGCCGCTGATCTCGGCGTTCGGCGGGCTGCCCGACTTCTCGTCACTGAAGTTCACGATCGGCCGCTCCGCCTTCAGGTACGGCGACTTCATCAACGCCGTCATCGCGTTCCTGATCGTGGCGACCGTGATCTACTTCTGGTCGTCAAGCCCTACACCCACGTCAAGGATCGCGCCGAGGCCCGAGAGGAGATCACCCACCGCGACTGCCCGGAGTGCCTGTCGGAGATCCCGAACGCGGCCAGGCGCTGCGCCCACTGCTGTGCCGAGGTGACGCCCGTCTAGAGCACCGAGTCGATCTTCGGGTCATACTCCCAGTGCCAGGGCTCGAATGGGCTGCTGTAGGCCCAGTCCGGATGGAACCACCCGTACCTCTTGGCGTTCTGCTCCATCCACACGAACTCCACCGACCTGAACCTCTCGATCCCGCCACAGAGGTCGACGGCCAGCCCGAGGCCGTGATTGCTTCGCCCCGGCACGGCCGCGAACCCGGGCCGCCGATAGTAGACCGACTGCTGCTCGGCCAGGCTCCGGTAGGCATCGGTGACGCACATGTACCTGCCGAAGCGCCGGCGGTAGGCCTCGTTGAGGCTGACGAACGCGATCGCGGCGTCGGCCCGCAGGCTGTGCCCCCTCTGCTGCAACGGGCAGAGCATGTTGCTCGGGATCAAGCCGTTCGGATAGCTGTTGGCCGTCGCAATCCGCAGCGGATTGCACTTGAGCGCCGCCGTACCCACCTTGTCGATCTTGATGCCCAGCTTCACCAGGGCGGCGGTCAACGACTTCACGACCTTGTCGGAGCGCTGTCTGAGCGTGTCGACCTCGGCCGACATCTGCGCCTCGGCCAACAGATTGTCGGCCCGGAGCTCCTGCGCCTCACTCGCCAGCCGCTGCGTGTCGCGGGTGAGCACAGCGGTCTGCTCGACGGCGTGCTGCCTTTCCCGGACGATCTGCGTGACGTTCGCCATCGCCCGCAAGGTGTCCTTGCTGGCATCACCGGCGAGGAACGAGGCGACCCCGTCGGCGCCCACCGGCTGCTGGTAGAGCAGCTCGGCCATCTCCGACACCGGCTGGCGCATCAACTGCAGCCGCGACTCGGCCTGCTGCAGGGAGTCGAGCTTCGTCTTGAGCTCCTTCTCGGAGGCCGCGATGCTCGCCCGGCGCTTCTCCAGCGCCCTGGTCGCCTCCTCGAGCTCCTTGGCCGACTTCTCGGCCTCCTTGCGCAGCTCGGTCAGATTGGACGGATCCTTGCCACCGGCTCCGGCGGCGTTGACGAGGAGCACGTTCTCGGCGGTTTTCGCGGGAGACGCGGCTCTCGCAGGAAGCGCGACCAGGGACGTCACCACCATGACAACCGCGATCAGACCCGCTGATCGTGGGGATGGCACGTCCGACTCCTCCGTTTGCGGGCTCGTTACCTGGGTCCGGCACGCACGTTACTACAGCCCCCCAAGTGTCCGGACCGAACTCCAGCGAGCCGTTATGACACAAAAGAACGTTTTGTACGACAGAGTCGAGTCATCTGCGACTCGACCGATGTCCCCGGCCTACTGTTGGGTACGCTGCGGACGCGTCAGCGGTTCGATCATCACCTGGCCTCCTTCTCGGCCTGCTCCCCACCGGAGGAGAGCCCCAGCAACCCGGGCAATGAGGCGCTCGCGGTGGACTTCTGCGCCGGCACCCGCTCACGATCCCTGCAGACCTCCCACAACCAGGTGTCCTCCCACTCCCCCGGACACTCCTCCCGCTCCTCCACAGGCGCCAGCTCATCCCCTCGCAGAGGAACCGGCTCGGTGGGCGACGCCCGGACACCAGGCGTCGGCATCGGCGTCGGCATGGGAGTGGGTGCGGCCGAGTGAAGTCGTGAGGGGGTCGGTGAAACGAAGGCCGGGACCATGCCCTCGTAACGCCGGTCGGGGTGAGAAGGGGCGGGCAACAGCACCGGCCCCAACGTCAACCGGCCACCGGCTCCGGCGTTCACCTCCCGCTGCATCCCCGCCTGCTGGAAACGGCCGAGCTCGCCGGCCAGCAACCCACCAGCGAAGATCGCGGGCGCCAGCAACGCCGCGAACAACACCACCGGCCTCCGATGCACTTCCTGCCGCCGCCTTCTGCTCACCCGGCAGACGGTAGCCACGCCCCACGGCCCTTACGGGGGACGGTGGGGAGGTCTTTACCGCAGCTCAGAGCAGCCATGAACTTGCAGAGCGAAGTCAGGTCTGGCGGGTGGTCCACGCAGTGCCTGACTTTCGCTAGGCTTACGGGAGTCCGCCTCCGTAGCTCAGGGGATAGAGCACCGCTCTCCTAAAGCGGGTGCCGCAGGTTCGAATCCTGCCGGGGGCACCATTTCCGACCAGCAACATTGACCTCTTGACCTGCGGAAACGTCGGCCAGGAGGTCGTTTGCTTGTCCGGCGGTGTACGGCTGTAGCTGATCGTTGGCGGGTGCTTGTGCCAAATACGTGCGCAACCGCGGAGAGCGCGCGCCTCTTTCTGAGCATCCTCTGCACCGACCAGGCTCAGCCTCGTTCTCCACATATGCCCTATCGTCGAAGGCAAGTCCTCACGACAGGGTCCGTAATGTCCGATTCTGTGAAAGTGCTCGAAAATGGCCTCTGCGGCTACTAAAGCCGCAGGTCGCGGAGTGTGCTCCCCGCGCACGCGGGGATGGTCCCATCAATCCCGGTCGCGGTGGCGTCGCCCTGCAGTGCTCCCCGCGCACGCGGGGATGGTCCCACCGACTGGATCGCCCAGATCGACTCCCCCGAGTGCTCCCCGCGCACGCGGGGATGGTCCTGGAGCACGGCGCCGAGGATCACCGCGACCGGCGTGCTCCCCGCGCACGCGGGGATGGTCCCTGTGATTCGACCCGATGACGACGATAAGCCTTGTGCTCCCCGCGCACGCGGGGATGGTCCCGCGAAAACGGCCCACCGCTCCCGAAGGGAACGGTGCTCCCCGCGCACGCGGGGATGGTCCCGGGGGATGAGCCGGTGAGTAGGCGGGAGGAGTGTGCTCCCCGCGCACGCGGGGATGGTCCCCTGCCCGGTCACGCGCGGTCGCTCGTGCTCACGTGCTCCCCGCGCACGCGGGGATGGTCCCGTCGACCGGGTCACGGTGGCCGCGCGCAGCGCGTGCTCCCCGCGCACGCGGGGATGGTCCCACCGACCTGCTCAGGGCGACCCTCGCCCACATGTGCTCCCCGCGCACGCGGGGATGGTCCCAGGACCGGCGAGTATTCGAACAGGTCCATCTCGTGCTCCCCGCGCACGCGGGGATGGTCCCCTCGCGGGAGATCAAAGGTGGGTCGGGGGGCGGTGCTCCCCGCGCACGCGGGGATGGTCCCGACACCTGCGCCCTGGCCGTGGTGACCCTGCTGTGCTCCCCGCGCACGCGGGGATGGTCCCAAGCAGACCAACGAATGGGAGGACGGGGAGACGTGCTCCCCGCGCACGCGGGGATGGCCCCTCGGTGTCGTCGGCCCACGTCAGCTTCACGGTGGTGCTCCCCGCGCACGCGGGGATGGTCCCATGCGGCCCAACAGGGCCTGGCGCAACGTCCCGTGCTCCCCGCGCACGCGGAGATGGTCCCCTGCAGACCCACGTCGAGCAGCGCGCCGCCCTGTGCTCCCCGCGCACGCGGGGATGGTCCCGGGCCCGTCATCTCGTCGCGGAAGGTCAGGCTGTGCTCCCCGCGCACGCGGGGATGGTCCCGTGATCAGACACACCCCCGATCGGTATTTTCGGTGCTCCCCGCGCACGCGGGGATGGTCCCGACGCGCTGTTCCGGTCGGCGACCCTGCCGCCGTGCTCCCCGCACACGCGGGGATGGTCCCAACGAGGCCACCTTCGCCGTACAGGTGGCCCGGTGCTCCCCGCGCACGCGGGGATGACCCTTCAGCCCCCTTCAGGGACACAGACGACCACAAGAGTGATCAATAGCCTTATTGCCGTCGATTCATATGTATCGGGCATATCGCCTGCCCTCGATCGCCCCATGCTTCCTACGCTTGGGGCGCGTGACCGTACCTCCCGACCAGACGAGGGAAGCCGGTGGTCACATCAGAGGAAGCGCGGCTGGCACTGCGGGCGATCGCCCGGCTGGCAGAAGAACAGGGAAACGCGCTAGACAAAGCCTTCCGGCTATTCGGTGACGGTGCTCTGGTCGGCCCAGGCGCCGAACGGCTGCATACCGCGATGGTCGAGCGCCATCACACCGTACAGCGCGCGTTCCTGAACGCCTTCCATGCGGCGGAGCACGCCGGCGCGGCAAACGTCGGTCCTCCCGATGTCGCACCGCCCTATCCCCGCCCCGCCCCGGCTCCCCTTTCCGCGCCTCCCGGCGGATATGTGGGCGGTAATCCCGACCTCATCCAGATGCTGCATGATGAGTTGACCCGTACGGGGATGGGCTGGCAGGAAACCGGCCGCGCCCTGTCGGACCTCCTCGCCAGACTCGGCTTAACCTCAGGCCCCGGCCAGAACGTTACTCAGGCGGGATCATGGCTCGTCGACCAGCGGGCCGACCTGCAACGCCGACGCATCGAACTCCTCAAAGCCCCGCCGATCCCCTCAGCCGAGACGAACACCCTCTCGTTGGAAAAGGACATCTTCGCCCACATCACCGACACGCTGACCTCGGCGGTGGACTGGGCGGGTGATCGATGGGCCGGCACGGCGCAAACCGCCGCCGGGCTCGCGGGACTGCCCCAGGTCGGGAAACTCGCCCGCACCTACGCCGATCAGGTGGCCAAGCCGATGTGGCAGGGCGCCGCGGAAGGTGCCGTCGGCCTGATCAAGCATGGCTGGCAGATGTCTCCAGCCGGAGTGGTCACCGACTTTGATGGCTTCCTGAACCGGCTCGACGACATGGGCAAGGCCGGAGCGTTCGCCGCGCGGCATCCGATGGAGTTCCTCAAGCAGGTCTCCGACTGGAAGACGTTGACCACGGACCCGGCCCGCTGGTTCGGCAGGTTCGTCCCCGACATCGCCATCGCAGCCGTCACCGCAGGTGCCGGCACCGGAGCCACCACGGCCGCCAAATTGAGCACCACCACCGGCAGAGTCGCTCAAGACGTCGGCACGGGCGCAAAAGTCCTGGACCACCAAGGCACCAGATCCTCTTCCGACGGCAGCACAGGAGGCGTCGGCTCGGCTGGCCCATCGGAAGTCCGGCACGGCCCGGCGAACCCCGGCCCTCTTGCCGACCTGCCGGATCTGTTGTCCACGTTCCGAAGCAGCAGCTATTCAGCGGTCACGACAACAGGCCCGACCACGCTGTATCGCGTCTACGGTGGCACCGCCAGCGAACTAGGAACATACTGGACGAAGGTCAAGCCCTCCGGCCCCGTCCAATCCATTCTCGACAGCGCCTTACTCACCAAGTGGGGTAACCCGGCGACGAAATGGGTGGAGATTCAGGTGCCTCCTGGCATCACCTATTACGAGGGCATGGCGGCCGAACAAGGCGGGCTGGCCGGAGGCGGTAGCCAAATAGCCATAACACAGCGGGTAGATCCAAGTTGGATCGTGGACCGTGGCGAGTTCCCTATGAGGCGAGATGACTGAACACTATGACGAGATCCACGGCTTCCAGAGCCCCGGAGAGTTCGCCCGCTTCCAAGAATGGCTGAACTCCGCAATAAAAGACGGGGACTTCAAAGAGATCCCCGTAGAGTCGCGATACGGCAACATCGAGAACTTCGACGAGAAGTGGTTTCGTGACTTCTCCGGAACCATGTGGCGACTCGTGGCACCAGAGCCACCCTTCATGGGCGTGTTCCTGATCGTCTCACGCCCCCACGAAGCACCCAGCCAAGACACATGAACAGAACCCCCTTGGCTTGCCAGACTCTTGCTCGGCCGTTCACCAACCAGACGTGATGAAGTGCCATCATCCCGACAGCCACACCGAGGTCCGTTATGTCCAATTCTACGGAAGTGCTTCCAAACGGCCTCAGCCGCTGCTAAACGCGCAGGTCAGCAAGAGTGCTCCCCGCGCACGCGGGGATGGTCCCACCGACCGCATGCGGGAGCTCAAGGAGGAGTGGTGCTCCCCGCGCACGCGGGGATGGTCCCGAAGAGTGGTACCGGCTCGCGTTCGCCGCGTTGTGCTCCCCGCGCACGCGGGGATGGTCCCCTGTTGGAGCAGGCTGACATGAGTGAGATTAAGTGCTCCCCGCGCACGCGGGGATGGTCCCGGCTCCTGAGTCGCCTCCCGCGCCCGATCGCGGTGCTCCCCGCGCACGCGGGGATGGTCCCTGGAGCGCTGCATCGAGGCCGACGCCGAAGCCGTGCTCCCCGCGCACGCGGGGATGGTCCCTTCCAGAACGCGACCTCGGCGGCGGCGGCGTCGTGCTCCCCGCGCACGCGGGGATGGTCCCCGCGGGGCATCAGCCCGGCAGCCCAAGCGCCCGTGCTCCCCGCGCACGCGGGGATGGTCCCGCCCGCATGGACGTCGCGTCGCAGATGTGGCAGTGCTCCCCGCGCACGCGGGGATGGTCCCGCCTCCCGTAGGGGGTGTATGCGGCTGGTGATGTGCTCCCCGCGCACGCGGGGATGGTCCCCACAGCTCCTGGTCGCGGTCGCGCCACAGGTCGTGCTCCCCGCGCACGCGGGGATGGTCCCGCGGACAGGCTCGTGGCGAAGTCCGGCATCTTGTGCTCCCCGCGCACGCGGGGATGGTCCCGCCGCCCCCCGCCCGGGGAAGCCGGGAGAGTTGTGCTCCCCGCGCACGCGGGATGGTCCCAACCCGTCCAGCGGCTCCTACATCGCGGGCAGGTGCTCCCCGCGCACGCGGGGATGGTCCCCGGCCGTACGGCGACATGCGCGAGGCCCTGTCGTGCTCCCCGCGCACGCGGGGATGGTCCCTCCCACAACGGCATCAAGCTCTGCTTGCCGTCGTGCTCCCCGCGCACGCGGGGATGGTCCCGCGGCCCAGAGGTTCGTGTCCAAGCTGTTCAAGTGCTCCCCGCGCACGTGTTAGCGGTCATCAGGAAACCCCGATCGGCGGCCACTGACGATCCTGGTAGACGGCCATGGGCTCCAGACAGACGGCCACGAGAATCCGGGCAGCCGGACTCATCGCCCGATGGGCCGGCCCCGGTTCCGGGTCGGGTCCTCTGCGCTCGTCATCGCGGTCCGGCTCCGCGTCCCGGAGCCCGGGGAGACCATGCTCGATGCCGTGGGGCCGACGAAGGAGGCCCTGCGGCGCCGATCGCCCCCAGCCACGTTCAGGCACAAGCCACCGCAGGGCGATCGTAGGGCGTTCTCGCTGACGATCATGATCGAAACCGTGCCACTGACGTGGCCGCGAGACTGGCTTCCTGGTGACCGTGTGCCGGGAGAACTTTTGTCCGCCTGCCAGGATCGCCATGTCCATCTACCGGGAGAAACTCGTGTCCGTTCACAGCACGCGGGGATGGTCCCGCGGCCCAGAGGTTCGTGTCCAAGCTGTTCAAGTGCTCCCCGCGCACGCGGGGATGGTCCCAACAGGGACGGCCGGTACTCGCCGCGCAACCCGTGCTCCCTGCGCACGCGGGGATGGTCCCGGCCGCGCCCAGGGAGATGGTGTTTGAGAAGGCCACCTGTAATCCGGTGGACTATTAGGAGGCAATCGCCTCAATGG